>CAZSTJ010000008.1:0-24764 GCA_964609805.1 uncultured Geobacter sp.
TGGCCACGGTGGTGGCCCAGAAGGAGAGCTGGCTCCAGGGGAGCAGGTAGCCGGTGAGCGATATCCCCTGCACCATGGTCAGGAGGATGAAGCCGGTCAGCCAGTTGAACTCCCGCGGCCGTTTGTAGCTCCCCATGAAGAGCACCGACAGCATATGCAGCAGCAGCACCAGCACCATCATGTTGGATCCGACGGCATGGCACATGCGGATCAGCCAGCCGTAGGGGACATTGTTCATGATGTAGCTGACGCTTTTGAAGGCCTTGTCGGCGTCCGGCACGTAATAGACCAGCAGCAGGATGCCGGTGACCACCTGCAGGGTGAAGATCACCAGCAGCACGCTCCCCAGTGAGAACCAGGCATTGATGTTGCGCGGCAGCAGGTAGCCGGTCAGCTCCTTGTTGATAACCTCACCGATCCCGACCCGGGAATCGATCCATTCGTACAGTCGTTTGAGCAATGTCATGATACCTCCGGGATCAGCCCACGGTAATGGAGCCGTCAGCAACGGTAAAGGGGAGTTTGGGCAATGGTTTGGGGGGCGGCCCCGCCGTCACTATGCCGTCAGCCGAATAGTGGCCGGCGTGGCAGGGGCAGAGGAAATCCTGTTTGTCCTTTTCCCACTGGACGATGCACCCCAGATGGGTGCAGACCGCCGACAGGGCCACCAGGCCGCCGCCGCGCTTCCGGACCAGCACCGCCGACGAACCGGCATACTCAAAGAATTTGGCTTCGCCTTCCGGCACGTCTTTCTCCGGGATGACCACCTTGGCCGTTCCGCCGGCACCGGAACGGGGCGCCAGAAAGCGAAACACGGGCCAGGCGACCGCTGCACCGAAACCGGCTGCCACGGCGCCAAGACAGATCCCCAGGAACGTTCTCCTGCCGTTGTTTTCCATACATTCCCCCTTGGGAAATTTTTAGTGGCAATAACTATAGCTATGTCGCCCCGTTATTGCAAGACAATGAAAGCCTCCTCACCTAAGCGCTTGCGGCAACCATGCACACAAATCTACTCACTTGAGTACATTTAAAACTCTAATTCAACTCACCGTCCGTAACACCCTGCGGACCGTGGAGGCACCGGCAATGGCAATCACGCGTGATTTCAGTATGCTGCCATCTGTTTTTCCGGTCCCCTTGCGGATGGCATGCTCCCTGCTATACTGTTTCGGCTGGCCCGGAATCCGGGCAGCTGAGGAACAAATTCTTACAAAGGTTATGCGCATGAAAACAAACCGACCACCTGAAAAACAGGGCCTTTACGATCCCCAATTCGAGCACGATGCCTGCGGCGTCGGGTTCGTAGCGAACATGAAGGGGAAGAAATCCCACGAGATCGTCCAGCAGGCGCTTACCGTCCTGATGAATCTTGACCACCGAGGCGCCACCGGCTGCGAGCCGAACACCGGCGACGGTGCCGGCATCCTGCTGCAGATGCCCGACCGCTTCCTCCACAAGGTCTGCGCGCTCATCGGGATCAAACTGCCCGAACCGGGCGAGTACGGGGTCGGCATGATCTTTACCTCCCCCAACGCGCCGGAGCGGAACAGCGCCCGGCACATCCTGGAAAAGATCCTCCGCGAGGAAGGGGTCGAGATCATCGGCTGGCGCGATGTGCCGACCGACAACTCTTCCCTGGGCGACACCGCCAAGGCCGGTGAGCCGCTGGTGCGCCAGTTGTTCCTCAAGCGCCCGGAGTCCTGCCCTGACGTGCAGACCTTCGAGCGCAAGCTCTACATCATCAATCAGCGGGCCACCAACGAGATCCGCCGCTCCGGCGTTGACGAGTACTGGTACGTCTCCAGCCTTTCCAGCCGCACCATCATCTACAAGGGGATGCTGATGCCGGTCCAGGTGGACCAGTACTTCCCCGACCTGCGCGATCAGGACATGGTCAGCGCCCTGGCCCTGGTACACTCCCGTTTCTCCACCAATACCTTCCCGAGCTGGGACCGGGCCCATCCCTACCACCTGCTGGCCCACAACGGCGAGATCAACACCCTGCGCGGCAACGTCAACTGGATGAACGCCCGCCAGTCCCTGTTCGAGAGCCCGCTCTTCGGCGACGACATCAAGAAGGCGCTGCCGATCGTCAACACCAACGGCTCTGACTCGGCCATGTTCGACAACTGTCTTGAGCTGCTGGTCATGGCCGGCCGCTCCCTCCCCCATGCCGTCATGATGATGGTACCGGAGCCGTGGGAGAGCCACGAGACCATGGACCCGGCAAAGCGGGCCTTCTACGAGTACCACTCCTGCCTGATGGAGCCGTGGGACGGCCCGGCGGCAGTGGCCTTCACCGATGGCACGGTCATCGGCGCGGTACTGGACCGTAACGGTCTGCGCCCCTCGCGCTACTACGTCACCAGTGACGACCTGGTTATCATGGCCTCCGAGGCCGGCGTCCTTCCGGTAGAACCGGAGAAGGTCATCAAGAAGGGTCGGCTGCAACCGGGCAAGATGTTCCTGGTGGATACCGCCCAGGGGCGTATCGTCCCCGACAAGGAGATCAAAAAGGAACTGGCCGAGGCCAATCCCTATGCCCAGTGGCTGACTGACAATCACATTGTCCTGGAAGAACTGCCCGAGGCACCCCAGGCCCCGGAACCGGACCACTCCACCGTGCTCCAGCGGCAGCAGGCCTTCGGCTACACCTTCGAGGACCAGCGCGTCGTGCTGGGCCCCATGGCACGCGACGGCATCCAGCCCCTCGGTTCCATGGGCACCGATACCCCGCTGGCGGTCCTGTCCAACCAGTCGCAGCTGCTCTACAACTACTTCAAGCAGCTCTTTGCCCAGGTAACCAATCCGCCCATCGACCCGATCCGCGAGGAGATCATCACCTCCACCACCACCCTGATCGGTGCCGAGGCCAACCTGCTGCAGCCCACGGCTGCCAGCGCCCGGATGATCAAGCTGGACCACCCGCTCCTCTCCAACGAGGCGTTCGAGAAACTGCGTCAGATCGACCTTCCCGGTTTCAAGGCAGCCACCCTGTCGCTGCTCTTCAAGGCAGCCGACGGCACCGGGGCCCTGGAGAAGGCCCTGGAAGGGCTCTTTGCCGCCGCTGACAAGGCCATCGAAGCAGGCAACACCATCCTGGTTCTCTCCGACCGTGGGGTCGACAAGGACCATGCCGCCATCCCGGCCCTGCTGGCCGTATCCGGCCTACACCACCACCTGATCCGTTCCGCCACCCGCACCAGGGTGTCCCTGATCCTGGAGTCTGGCGAGCCGCGCGAGGTGCATCATTTCGCCCTGCTGCTGGGGTACGGCGTCAACGCCATCAACCCCTACCTGGCCTTCGAGTCCCTGGACGACATGATCCAGCTGGGGATGCTGCCGGAGGTAGATCACAAGAAGGCGGTGAAGAACTTCATCAAGGCCTCCATCAAGGGGGTCGTCAAGACCATGGCCAAGATGGGGATCTCCACGGTCCAGAGCTACCGCGGCGCCCAGATCTTCGAGGCGGTCGGCCTGCACCATTCGGTCATCGACAAATACTTCACCTGGACCCCGTCCCGTATCGCAGGGACCGACCTGGAAGGGATCGCCACCGAACTGCTGGCCCGTCACAAGCGCGCCTATCCGGAGCGGGTCCCGGCAGAACCGGCCCTGGAAGCCGGCGGCGTCTACCAGTGGCGTAAGGACGGCGAGGAGCACCAGTACAACCCGCTCACCATCACCTCACTGCAGAAGTCGGTCCGCACCGGCGACTACCAGGAGTTCAAGCGGTTCTCTTCCCTGATCGATGAGCAGAATACCAGCTTCTACACCCTGCGCGGCCTGATGGAATTCAAGAAGTCCATCCCGGTTTCCATCGACGAGGTTGAGTCGGTGGAAGAGATCATGAAACGCTTCAAGACCGGCGCCATGTCCTACGGCTCCATCAGCCAGGAGGCCCACGAGGCGCTGGCCATCGCCATGAACCGTATCGGCGGCAAGTCTAACACCGGCGAGGGGGGCGAGGATCCGGAGCGTTTCACCTGGACCAACGAGCAGGGGGACTCCAAGAACAGCGCCATCAAGCAGGTTGCTTCGGGACGTTTCGGCGTCACCAGCGACTACCTGACCAATGCCCGCGAGATCCAGATCAAGATGGCCCAGGGTGCCAAGCCGGGCGAAGGGGGCGAACTGCCCGGCCACAAGGTTTATCCCTGGGTCGCCAAGACCCGCCACACCACCCCGGGCGTCGGCCTGGTATCGCCGCCGCCGCACCATGACATCTACTCCATCGAGGATCTGGCCGAACTGATCCACGATCTGAAGAACGCTAACCGCCGCGCCCGGGTCAGCGTCAAGCTGGTCTCCGAGGTGGGGGTCGGCACCATCGCTGCCGGTGTGGCCAAGGCCCACGCCGATGTAGTGCTCATCAGCGGCTATGACGGCGGGACCGGCGCTTCGCCGATCTCCAGCATCAAGCACGCCGGCCTCCCCTGGGAGCTCGGCCTGGCCGAGACCCACCAGACCCTGATCCTGAACAACCTGCGCAGCAGGATTGTCATCGAGGCCGACGGCCAGTTGAAAACCGGCCGCGATGTGGCCATCGCCGCCCTGCTGGGTGCCGAGGAATTCGGCTTCGCCACCGCGCCGCTGGTGACCCTGGGATGCGTCATGATGCGCGTCTGCCACAGCAACACCTGCCCGACCGGTGTTGCCACCCAGGACCCGGAACTGAGGAAGAATTTCTCCGGCAAACCGGAATATGTCGTCAACTTCATGCGTTTTGTCGCCCAGGAGCTGCGCGAGATCATGGCACAGCTCGGCTTCAAGACCCTCAACGAGATGGTCGGCCGCGTCGATCTGCTGGAACCGCGCAAGGCCATCGACCACTGGAAGGCCCAGGGGCTCGACTTCTCCAATATCCTGCACCAGCCTCAGGTGGGGCTGAATGTCGGTCGCTACTGCATGGAAGAGCAGGACCACGGTCTGGAGAAATCCATCGACCTCACCAAACTGCTCGACATCTGCAAGCCGGCAATTGAAAAAGGCGAGCGGGTGACTGCCGAACTCCCCATCACCAACGTGGATCGGGTTGTCGGCACCATCGTCGGCAACGAGATCACCCGCAGTCACGGCGCCGCCGGTCTACCGGACGATACGGTCCGGATCCGGTTCAACGGCTCTGCCGGCCAGAGCTTTGGAGCCTTTATCCCCCGCGGCATGACCCTGGAGCTCTCCGGCGACGCCAACGACTACCTGGGCAAGGGGCTCAGCGGCGGTACGGTCATGGTCTACCCGCCGGCCGGTTCCACCTTCAAGGCCGAGGAGAACATCATCGCCGGCAACGTGGCCCTCTACGGCGCCACCAGCGGCAAAGCCTACATCAGCGGCATCGCCGGCGAACGCTTCGCCGTCCGCAACTCCGGTGTCAACGCCGTGGTTGAAGGGGTGGGCGACCATGGCTGCGAGTACATGACCGGCGGTATCGTGGTTGTTCTGGGCGAGACCGGACGCAACTTCGCGGCCGGCATGAGCGGCGGGGTCGCCTATGTCCTTGACCAGACAGGGGACTTCAAAACCCGCTGCAACACCGAGATGATCGAGCTGGAGGAGCTGGGGAGCAGCGACATCACCACCCTGCGCACCATGATCGAGGAACACGGACGCCTGACCGGCAGCCGGCGCGCTGCCGACGTCCTGGCAGACTGGGACACCACCCTGCCCCGCTTTATCAAGGTCATGCCCCGTGACTACAAGCGGGTGCTGCAGGCCCTGGAACGGGCCAAGGCCGCCGGGCTCTCCGGCGATGAGGCGCTGGCGGCAGCCTTCGAGGAAAACTCCCACGACGCGTCACGCGCCACCGGGATCTGACAGCGCAAACTGCATAGTGTCTCTCACAAAGACACAAAGGACTCAAAGGTACCACTAAATGCAATGATCCAACCTCTCAGGTTTTTTTTGATGGGTGCCATTCTTTGAGAGCTTCGTGGGCTTTGTGTGATGCAGGTTTTATTGGTTTTCATTTCATTACGTTACGATACAGGAACGAGCCATGGGAAAAACTACCGGATTTATGGAGTACAAGCGCGAGATCCCGAGCGACAGGGATCCACTTGAGCGCATCAAGGACTGGAACGAGTTTCACCTCCACATGTCGGACGATGCACTGAGAACCCAGGGTGCCCGCTGCATGGACTGCGGCATCCCCTTTTGCCACACCGGCAAGCTGATCAGCGGCATGGCCAGCGGCTGCCCGATCAACAACCTGATCCCCGAGTGGAACGACCTGGTCTACCGCAACCTCTGGCGCCAGGCTCTGGACCGGCTGCACAAGACCAACAACTTCCCGGAGTTCACCGGCCGCGTCTGCCCGGCACCGTGTGAGGGTTCCTGCACCCTGGGGATCGTCGACCCGCCGGTCACCATCAAGAATATCGAAGTCAGCATCGTCGAGCGCGGTTTCGAGGAGGGGTGGATCGTACCGAATCCGCCTGCGGCCCGGACCGGGAAAAAGGTTGCCGTTGTCGGCGCCGGCCCTGCGGGACTCTCCGCCGCTGCCCAGCTGAACAAGGCCGGCCATACGGTTACCGTTTATGAGCGGGCCGACCTGCCGGGGGGACTGTTGACCTACGGCATCCCCAACATGAAACTGGACAAGAAACAGGTCGTACTGCGCCGCATCAAACTGCTGGAGCAGGAAGGGATCACCTTCGTCTGCAACACCGAGGTAGGCAGCGCCGCCCTTCCGGCGGAAAAACTCCGCTCTGATTTTGATGCCGTTGTGCTGGCTACCGGTGCCACCGTACCCCGCGACCTCCCCATCGAAGGACGCGGCCTCAAAGGCATCCACTTCGCCATGGACTTTCTCACCGCCAACACCAAGGCGGTGATAAGCGGGAGCGGTGACGTCATCTCTGCCACAGGCAAGGACGTGGTCATTATCGGCGGCGGCGATACCGGCACCGACTGTGTCGGCACCTCCCTCCGCCACGGCTGCACCTCCGCAACCCAGCTGGAGATCATGCCCCGCTCACCTGACGAGCGTGCCGCCGACAACCCCTGGCCCGAATGGCCCAAGACCCACAAGGTCGACTACGGCCAGGAAGAGGCTGCCGCCGTGTACGGCGCAGATCCGCGCGTCTACCTGACCACCGCCACCCGCTTCGAGGACGATGGCAACGGCAACGTCAAGGCGGTTCATACCGTTCAGGTCGCCTGGGAGAAAAATGAGCAGGGACAGTTCATCCCCCGCCAGATCCCCGGCACCGAGAAGGTCCTGCCGGCACAGCTGGTACTGCTGGCCATGGGCTTCCTCGGTCCCGAACAGCAGCTCATCGAGGCCCTGGGCCTGGAGCGCGACCCGCGCAGCAACGTCAAGGCAGAGTATGAAAAGTACACCACCAGCATCCCCGGAGTCTTCGCCGCCGGCGACTGCCGCCGCGGCCAGAGCCTGGTGGTCTGGGCCTTCAACGAAGGACGCGGTGCGGCACGCGAATGCGATCGCTGGCTGATGGGGACGACCGAACTGCCCTGATCATCCTTCAACAGAGGACACAAAAAAAGACCCGTTCCATTAAGGAAGCGGGTCTTTTTTTACGCCTGAAGCGCTACGACGGGTGATTTACTTTTTCTTCTTCGGAGCAGCCTTGGCAGCAGCCTTCGGGGCAGCCTTGGCGGCCTTCTTGGCGGTAAGATCCTTCAGGGCTTTACCGGGGGTGAACTTACCGTTGGTCTTGGCAGCAATCTTGATTGCCTTGCCGGTCTGGGGGTTGCGGCCGGTGCGGGCAGCACGGGTAACCGAGCTGAAGGTACCGAAACCGACCAGAGTAACCTTGTCGCCGGCCTTGATCGCTGCCGTTGTTGCGCAGATGAAACCGTTAAGTGCCTTCTCTGCCTGTACCTTCGTCAAACCAGCTGCCTCAGCAATCTGTGCTACGAGTTCTACCTTGGTCATAAGCCCTCCTGAAATGAGATTTATCTATATATAGCTCAAAATCACCGTTGTCTACTATAAAATAAGCATTTAGGGCATATTTGTAAGATTTTTATCATCTCTAACATTTTCCGGACTATGCCCATGGATGCTGATTATATGCATGGTTGTGAGCATCTCCCCCAATTTATAGTTCCACGCACATTTTTTACATTTTGGTCTTGACTCACTTAATCGTGTTTGATATAAACGTGAACTCTATTCCCCATTAGCTCAGTCGGTAGAGCAGGTGACTGTTAATCACCTTGTCCGTGGTTCGAGTCCGCGATGGGGAGCCAAACAAATCAAAACTGGGCAAGGCTTTGTTTGTCTCATGTTTTGTTCCGATACAAAGTGCACCTGCCAGAGCGGAATATCTGCCTGTCAGGTGCACTTGTCGTTTTACCCCCCTGATTCATCAACCATCAATCTAGCGGAGTAAGCGGATGTTTCTTTCCGAGCGGTTTGTGTGGGTGGTAAATTATTGGGAGAATGCAAAGACATGTGGCTATTAATGGTTGCAAACATGGCATGTAACGAAAGATGTGTGTCTAAGCCCCCGTGTTACTGAAACGGGGATTCAGGACATGTTCAACTCTTACAACTTCATGGAGTTTATATGAGAATCAAATTCGTTGGTTATGCTTTCTTGTGTCTTGTTTTGTCTGCATGTTCAACATTTCAACCTCAGAAAATTTCAAAAAATGAAAAGTTACTTTTTCTAGGTAATAGTATTACGTTAACCCCGCCTGCACCCCATATTGGCTGGAATGGTAATTATGGGATGGCTGCATCCTCAGAACAAAATGATTACGTCCACATTGTCTCGAAAACTTTAGGTGCTGAATTTAAAGCCTTAAATTTGGCCGAATGGGAGCGAGGCTATTCTAATTATAATTATAACGAACTCAATAAAAATCTGGGCTGGGCTGATGTTGTAATTATAAAATTAGGCGAAAATGTATCTGATATCAGGCCCGATTTTAGATCTTCTTTTGCCCGACTATCACGAACATTAAACTGCCCAAACACTATTATTGTTTCCACGTGGTGGCCTAACCCGCAATTAAATGAGATTATGCGGTCCGTAGCTTTAGAAAATAATTTTAAGTGGGTCCAATTACCTGACCATGATGCTACATTTAATGCGCCGAATTTTGCAGATCCGGGGGTAGCAAACCATCCTGGAGATAAAGGTATGAAGTTAATTGCAGACAGCGTATTGTCTGCAATCAAATAACAATGTCTATTTTTTCATCTCAATCAGTTCTTGCCAGTGCCCACAATTACAATCATTGGGGAGCCAAACTAGACAATGGCCGTTTTTCTCACGAGAAACGGCCATTTTTTGTGCGCACTCTGCGTTTATTTTGGCTATAAATCAAATGGTTGGCGATATTATGCCGTCAGGATTCCCTCCTTTCAAAAAGAGTTCGAGTGCACGAGTTTTAGGAACGCCCCCCTATATATAGCGACCAGTATTTTATTTAAATCAAGTCATCCATTGGAATTCTGATTCCGTTCATATCCTGCGCCTAAGTGCCTCAATTCGTTCCTCAAGTGACGGATGGGTCATAAATAGTCTCTTCAAACCACCGCCGGCAGTACCGGAGATGCCAAAGGCGGTTATCTGGTCAGGCAGGTGTGGCTGATTAGCGGTCTGGCGCAGTTTCTCCAATGCAGCTATCATCTTCTCCCGACCGGCCAGCGCCGCTGCACCGGCATCAGCCCGGAATTCCCGCTGGCGACTGAACCAGAAAACAACCATACTGGCCAGGATGCCGAACACCATCTGGGCCACCAGAGAGGTAATAAAGAAGCCGGGGCCATGACCACGCTCGGTTTTGAAGACCACCCGGTCTACCAGATAGCCAACCAGGCGTGAGGCAACGATTACAAAGGTGTTTACCACACCCTGAATAAGTGCAAGGGTAATCATGTCACCGTTTGCCACATGGCTGATCTCATGTGCCAGCACCCCCTCAGCCTCATTACGGTTCATTGCACGCAACAGACCACTGCTAACGGCCACTAACGCACTGTTGCGACGCATGCCGGCGGCAAAGGCATTTACATCCGGAGAATCATAGATGGCCACCTCAGGCATGTCGATGCCAACCTTCAACGCTTGCCGTCGTACCACCTCAAGCAGCCAGACCTCAACTTCGTTGGCAGGCGTAGTAATTACGTGTGCACCGGTCAGGCGTTTGGCGGTCCATTTTGAAATTGCCAGTGAAATCAGCGAACCGCCAAAGCCGAATATCGCTGCGAATACAACCAGACTGGTCAAGTCAAGACCCTGCTGATTCAGCAGCGGTCCGACTCCGAGCAGGTTCAACACTACGCTGAGGACAAAGACAATCGCCAGGTTGGTTATCATAAATAGGACTATTCTCTTAATCACGATACCACCCCCACTTCGTACACACCCGGAAACCATCTTCAATCCATGCAAGCAGCATGCAGACCGTCAACGATGCCTAGCTCAGGGCCATCTGCGCGACCAGATGCATGTTCTCATTGTGATCTGACTCATTCCTTTTTGAACCGGGATTTAGCAGAGTCAATGGATTCCCCGATCGCTGTCCACGCCAGATCGATGCCTGCTTTCAGGTCTTCCCAGGCACTACCGCCGTCCTTCTGAAGTTCTTCAATTTTCTGTTGTGCCGCTGCCTGTCTGGACTTCAGTGACGTAATCTGATCTTGGAACTCTCGCCTGAGATCTCCCGAGACCTCATTAGCCTTTGCTGCCAGAGAATCAATATCGGCGTTCCATTCCTCTAATTTTTCCTGCATCTTACGCACATACTCATCTCTTGTGCTCATGGTAAGTCTCCCTCACGATTTAGTTTGATTGTCGCCATGGTACGCTTTTACATTTGACGCCGTCTTTTAAGATAATTTTAGTCCTAATTTTAAAAAATACAATAGGTGGCACTGCGTAACATCATCTGTGGAAGGAGCGATTTGGAATGTAATATCCAATGCGCACTATCATGGGGAAAAACAACAGCGGGGATACTGTCAGGTTACTTCCGGGATAAAAACCCCGTGTACTGAATCAGGTGTTATCCTCTCAGACTCCAACCGGTTATTTACGGTAATTAATTCGATAGAGAGTACCCGCCTTATCGTCAGACACCAAAAGGCTTCCGTCGGGCATGACCTGCAGATCAACCGGCCTTCCCCAAACCTTGCCATTCTTTAGCCATCCCTGTGCAAAGACTTCATACGATATGGCCCGATTCTCCCTGAGACGTACCAGAGTAATCCGGTAACCGCTTGGGTCGCTGCGGTCCCAGGAACCGTGTTCAGCAATGAGGATCTGATCTCGATAGCTTTCGGGAAACATAGCGCCGGTATAAAATCACATCCCGAGTGATGCCACGCGAACCAAGCTCCCTCTCGGGTGGCACAGTCGCAATGAATTCAGGACGTTCATGTGTATCACCCCAGTGCCACATCAAGAATCATCATCACCGAAAAGCCCGCCATGGTAGCCATGGTTACCAGGTCAATGTTCGCTGCAATCCTCTGCGACTCGGGAATCAGCTCTTCTACAACAACAAAGATCATCGCACCGGCTGCAAAGCAGAGGGCATAGGGCAGGATGCTCTGCATCTGCATTACAAAGAGAACGCCGATAACTCCGGCAAGTGGCTCAACCATCCCCGAGGCCTGTCCAAGCAGAAAACTCTTCATCTGCCCCATACCTTCCCTTCTCAGCGGCATGGAGACAGCAGTTCCTTCAGGAAAATTCTGAAGTCCGATACCAATAGCCAACGCTATGGCGCCACCGATTGTTGCGGAAGATAGTCCGGCCGTCACGGCACCGAAAGCGACACCGACTGCAAGACCTTCAGGGATGTTGTGCAGTGTGATTGCCAGAACAAGCAGGGTACTTCTCTGCCAGGATGTCTTGATCCCCTCGCGCTGGTTCATTGCCAGACCTGGATGCAGGTGGGGAAGCAGACGGTCGGTAATCCTCATGAATATGCCGCCTCCCATGAATCCTGTTACGGCGGTCAGCCACGGTATTTGCCCCATCTGTTGAGCCATTTTGATGCCCGGCGCGAGCAGTGACCAGAAGCTTGCGGCTATCATGACTCCGGCAGCAAAGCCGAGCATCGAATCCATCAGTTTCTGGTTGACCGCTTTCGCGAAAAACACAAGCGAAGCACCGGCGGCAGTAACCCCCCACGTGAAAAATGTGGCAATCAGCACCTGGACAATCGGACTGTATTGCTGCATAAATTCGACCACTGAATTACTCTCCTGAATTCGAGCGTTTCGATTACTCCATCACTTCGTTTGGCAATTCGTTCGTATCATCCGCTGCTCGCGGGAAATGCTCTCCGAGTACGACACCCAGCCATTCAATAACAGTGCACAGTCCTTGAAAGGTAAGATCCTCCCTGATTTTGCCAGCCAGTTCCCTCGAAAGGGCCTGCCACAGTTGCTGACCGATCCGCTCATTACCCCCCCGGTCACCCAAAATCCAAACCTTGTGCTCCAGTGTGGAGATAAAAATCAGAACACCGGTCTCCTCCTTGGTACGATACAGTTTCTTTTAGTAAAAGGCACGAATCGCCCTCTCCCGAACCGCCTCCGAAACCCGATTTTTCCCTGCCAGCACAAGTTTGAAATGCGGGAAACGGCGCATGAAAAAAAGAGCCGGAACCCAGAACAGGATAACAGCCGGAATATATGACCAGATCGTAACCTGCTGCAGCGAAATGGCGACGACAAGCGCTAAGAATGCCGACAGCAAAAGGGCACCCAGAAATTCGGCTTCACGGTAACTGTCGCTTGCGTCAACCACCATGACCGCAATTTCTCCTGACGTTTCGCCTTCGACCTTTTTCACCAGATTACTGATCTTCTCTTTTTCCGGGTTGCTGAAAAAATTACGGGCATTTTTATTTTTCATTACCAACTCTCCGATGGATTATGTTCGACTGTCACGTTGTTTCACTCTTATCCACTGCTGCACCAACGTACGGAAGCTATATTTCTAGACGCCGCAAGCGCAGGGCATTTCCAATTACCGACACCGAGCTGAACGTCATGGCTGCCGCAGCGATCATCGGGCTCAGGAGCAGTCCAAAGGCAGGGTAGAGGACTCCTGCTGCAACCGGTACACCCAGGGCATTATAGAAAAAGGCGAAGAAAAGATTCTGACGGACATTGCCCATTGTCGCCCGGCTGAGTCTCAGGGCACGGACGATGCCCCGCAGGTCACCCTTGACGAGGGTGATCCCGGCGCTTTCCATGGCAACGTCCGTTCCGGTCCCCATGGCGATTCCCACATGGGCCAGGGCCAGAGCGGGTGCATCGTTGACTCCGTCTCCCGCCATGGCCACCGTCCGCCCCGCGGCACGCAGCTTATTAATCACCTCGCCCTTCTGTTCGGGAAGCACCCCGGCATGGAATTCATCGATGCCGAGCTGATTGGCAATAGCCGCTGCGGTTGTGCGGTTATCACCCGTCAGCATGACGACACGGATTCCCTCTTTATGCAGCAGATCAATCGCTTCGGGGGTGGTCTCCTTGATCGGGTCGCTCACGCCGAGCAGTCCTGCAGGTTGCCCATCCACCACGACAAACATTGCCGTACCGCCCTGTTGGCGGAACTGTTCGGCGACTGCATCGAGTGGGGTGCTGTCGACTCCCAGTTCCTGCAGTAATGCAGCATTACCCAGGGCAACACTACGGCCCCCCAGCCTACCGGTCACACCTTTGCCGGTGATCGAGCGGAAATCCTGTGCTTCTGGAATGACGATCCCACGCTCCAGCGCCCCCTGAACCACGGCCGCGGCCAGGGGATGTTCGCTTCCCCGTTCAAGTCCTGCAGCCATCTGCAGTATCTCTTCTTCATTCATCCCGCCCAACGTATTCACCATGGTGAGATGCGGCTTGCCTTCGGTAAGGGTACCGGTCTTGTCCACCACCAGGGTATCCACTTTCTCCATCACCTCGAGCGCCTCCGCGTTCCTGATCAAGACGCCGGCCATAGCGCCACGGCCGGTTCCGACCATGATAGACATGGGCGTAGCAAGGCCCAGGGCACAGGGGCAGGCGATAATCAATACTGCAACGGCATTTACCAGGGCAAAGGCCAAGCTCGGTTCAGGTCCATAGATTGCCCAGATGGCAAAAGTTATGACAGCTGCCAGAACGACCGCCGGGACGAACCAGGATGAGACGACATCGGCGAGCCGCTGGATCGGAGCGCGGCTGCGCTGCGCCTCGCCGACCATCTTCACGATCCGGGCCAGCAGGGTGTCGCTACCCACCCGCTCGGCACGCATCACCAGACTGCCGGTCCCGTTGACGGTCCCGCCGGTCAATCGGCTTCCTGCACCCTTTTCAACCGGTATCGGTTCGCCGGTAACCATGGATTCGTCTACGGCACTTCCTCCATCCAGAACAAGCCCGTCCACCGGCACCTTTTCACCGGGCCGCACGCGGAGACGATCGCCAGCCACAACCAGTTCAAGCGGGACATCCTGCTCAGTGCCGTCGTCATTCAGCCTCCGTGCTGTTTTCGGTGCAAGTCCAAGAAGAGCCCGGATAGCGCTGCTGGTCCGGCTGCGAGCCCGCAACTCCAGCACTTGTCCCAGAAGCACCAGCGTGGTAATCACCGCCGCAGCTTCGAAATAGATCGGCAACCCTCCCCCGTGTATGCGGAACGACGGTGGAAATATTCCAGGGGCCACGGTGGCAACTATGCTGAATGTCCAGGCCGCTCCGGTGCCGAGTGAGATGAGGGTGAACATATTGAGGCTGCGGTTGACGATCGACATCCATCCGCGCTGGAAGAAAGGCCAGCCTCCCCAGAGGACAACAGGAGAGGCAAGCAGAAGCTGCAGCCAGAGGATAACGCGGGGAGACAGCCTGTCGATGAGAGGCATTCCGGGAATCATCTCTGTCATGGCCAGTACAAATACCGGTACTGTCAGAGCCAGGCTGATCCAGAACCTGTGAGTCATATCAGCTAACTCGGGATTTTCTTCTTCCTCGCGTGTGACAGTCCTGAGCTCCAGAGCCATCCCACACTTGGGGCAGGTACCGGGCAGCGAGCTGACTACCTCCGGGTGCATCGGGCATATGTATTCAAGGTTCGCTGTGGATGAGTGGAGCGTCATCGGCTCAAGTGCCATGCCGCACTTCGGGCAGTTTCCCGGGCCGCTCTGACGAATTTCAGGATGCATGGGGCAGGTATAATTGTTTGCCCCTGTTATCGGAGCACTCTGTACCGGATGTTGAAATTCAGCATGCTCAGGTGAGTGGACGGAAGAACTGAGGTCTTTGGGTAAATTATACTGTAGCGGTTGTATGAAGGACTGAGGCACCGCATTGAATCTGTCGGCGCAGTGCTGGCTGCAGAAGTAGTAGGAAGAACCTTCGTGCTCAAGCGTGACAGCTGCGGATGCCGGGTCAATCGACATGCCGCAGACTGGGTCATGTACCTGTTGATAGTTCACATTGTGTTGATGAGATTTCATACGACACCTCCCCGTTCTGCATATCCTTTCTGAATTTAGCAGAAGAGATCGATACCGATACGTTCGTATGACCATTATAATTATCAGCCAGAAAAAACTCCATAACCTATACCATTTCGGTCTTAAACAACGTAATTTTGAGAGATATGCCGTGCAATACGTGATACAAACGTACGTACCTGCTAAACTTCACACCGCTGTGAAAACAAACAAAGGAGAGTCCCTATGGATAAGAAGACGAATTATTTCGATGTGATTTTCAAAGTAGCCGTGCTTGTTATAATGATTGATTGGTGCTTTGCCTTCTGGAAGATCGCGGACAATCTCGCCTTACTTAAACGCTGACCTGACTGCAAAGCCGGGGGTCTCACGGGCTCCCGGCTTTTTGTTTCCCAATCATCCCCTGCTCCCGAACGGTCATGCTGTTCGTATGTATACAAACACCATACACCCCGCCCCATACCCACCAGCCCCATAACAACCTGTATTAAATGAATTTCCCAGGACACCCCTCCTATCACTGTACTTTCTTTTCATACAACCGGCAGGCTGGGCAGGTAGCTGAGCAGGGCACTGCTCCAACTCCACACAATAAAACATTTCAATTTCAGCATGTTGCACCATCACACTCTTTTTACGCTCAGGCTGGCACCCACAATGCAGTATCAATAGCAACGACAGAATAAATTCAGCAACCACAGATACAAAAGGAGGATGTCATGAGAGTACTAACGACGATAATGGGGATCATCGCTCCTGCAACAGCATTTGCTGCATCTGCAGTACGCGAAGACAACAGCGGGATTTTCGTATGGATCTTCCTCGGGTTCTGCGCCTTGATCGTGATCGCACAGATCATCCCGGCCATCCTGTTAATGTTCGGCATGACCAAGGGAATCGCAAACGTCGTGAAAGAGGAGATGGTTTCTGCCAAGAAATAGAAAGGGGGAGAGATGAAAAGGACACCGACCTGAAAAGGCCGCCATTGAGCGGCCTTTTCAGTTTCCATCCCCGTGCGGGCTGATATGAAGCTGACAGTGGAGGCATCTGCGCAGAACCAGCAGCGTCATGCCGTTCACATGAAAGTAGTTCCCGCAGCGGGGGCAGCGGCACGTTGCAACCAGAAACGTCACGACGATCAATAGCACGACCCAGATGCCGAACAGTGTGCCCATGGTCGAGTTGGCGGGAGATATCCGGTAGGTGATCACCACGGCGGGGATGTAGCCGAGAACCGTGGCAAAGAAATAGAGACGGCGGCGCCTCGTCCTTCTAAGGACGTTCATGTACTGCACCGAATCTATCTGAGTCGTATCCACTACCCCTCCCACCGTACTGCTTCACTTTCCGCTTAGCGCCTGAAGAGGAGATACCAGATAGAAAATATCGCCTCACCAAGAGCAATCAGGAGAAGATAGGGTATAATGATACTCACCCGGTCATCAACCAGTAATCGGTAGACGTCGGGATATTTTCCCGGCACCAGGGTGATGAAGATAACGCTGAAACCGAAAACCAGCGTAGCCAACGACCCCGCAATATGGAACTTTTTCAGGACCTTTTCATTCGGTTGCCACATGATCAATCCTTTCACTATCAATCAGGCGGGAAATACATCCATGATGCTCTCCTGCCATCTCTATGCCGCCTGATATACAGACGAGCATCGAACATGCCAAAGTGCAGACTGCAGGAATGGTGCTGAAAAAGTCGTAACGTTCTGGCAGGTTATCAATTGTGGTGTCAGTGTGCCACGCCTGAAACCACCGCCCGTCATCCGGGGAGTATATGAACGCTATACATGACACCCCAGAGATCAGGATTTTCATCCCATGAACATGCGCATTTCTCTCATAGCCAAACTGACCTTTGCCACCTCGCTGATCCTGCTCCTCTTCATGGGGGCTCTTGACAGTATCAACCTCAAGAACTTCAGGAAGGTGATGATTGAGTACGCCGCAGCAAATGCCGAGGAGGTCGCCAACATAATCAGCCAGAGCGCGTTTGACGCCATGCTGAAGAACGACAAAGACAGTCTGTATCACATGATCGGACGAATAGCCGAAAGCAGTAATATCGACCACATCCTGCTGATCAACAAAAACGGGACCGTTGTCTTTTCGAACATCAAGGAGGATATCGGGTCGGTCGTCGGCAAGCATGCCGATACCTGCACGGTCTGCCACACCCCCTCCACCCCCGGTGTCTCCACGGCTTCAATGAACCGCAGCAGGATGATCACTACCAGATCAGGCAACGAGGCCATCGGATTTACCAAACCGATCTTCAATCAACCGGCCTGCTATACCGCACCGTGTCATTTTCACCATAAAGAGGACACGGTGCTGGGGCTTCTTGATATCTCCGTTTCCCTGGATACGCTCCGTCAGAAGTCCCATGGCTACCGCCTGCAATTTATCATGCTGACCTGCCTCCTGCTGTTGGCGATCGGCATGATGATCACCTTTCTCACCCGCTCCCTGGTCGACATCCCCGTACAGCGACTTGTCAGGCACAGCGCACTGGTGGCTGCGGGGGATCTCACGTCCCGGGTCCCGGTAACCAGCAGGGACGAGCTTGGTGAATTATCCGAATCGGTCAACCGGATGACCGAAAGCCTCGGCAGGGCTGACAGGGAATTGAAAGGGTGGGCCGACAGCCTGGAGCACAAGGTCGCGGAGCGTAGTCGGGAAATCAGACGGATGGAAGAGCAGTTACGACGCTCGGAAAAACTGGCCGCCCTCGGCACACTTTCGGCCGGGGTCGCACACGAGATCAACAATCCATTGACCGGCATCCTCCTCTATGCCTCGATCCTGAGCAGCGACAAACGGCTTGATCCGGTTCTGCAGCCTGATGTGGAGAAGGTCATCGCCGAGACGCAACGCTGCGCAGGGATTGTAAAGGATCTGCTCGAATTCAGCCGGGAGTCGCTGCCGGAAAAAGAGACCATAGACGTACAGGGAATTCTCGATGAAGTTTCCGCCTTCTTCCACCTGCAGCCTGATTTCAAAGAGATAGAAATAGTAAAAGACTACTGCGCCGGTCTGCCGCCGGTATCTGTGGATCCCGGCCAGATCCGCCAGGTCTTCATGAACCTGGTTATCAATGCGGGGCATGCGATGGGACAGGGCGGAAGACTGGAAATAGCCACGCATCTGTCCGATGCCGGCACGGAGGTCTGCGTCGAAATCAAGGACAACGGCACCGGGATCTCCGATGAAGACCTGCCCCGGGTATTTGACCCGTTCTTCACGACAAAGACGGACGGCACCGGGCTTGGCTTGGCCATATCTTACGGTATCATTGAAAACAATGGCGGGACGATTCAGGTAACAAGCAGGGAGGGAGATGGTACGACCTTCACCGTCAGACTTCCGGCTCAGGCCTGACATCCTGTAACGGTCAATGTTCCCCTTTCACCGATATCCCCAGTTTCTTCATCATGCCTTGAAAATTCGGCCGCAGTATGCCGGTCTCTTCAGCCGCCCGGGTGACATTCCAGCCGTTGCGTTCGAGGGCGTTGCGGACAAAGAGAGATTCGAGCGAGGTCATGGCACGCTCCCGGATATTGCGCTTCATCTCTTTCAACTCGTCCGCATTCTGCGGGACATGCTCAATCAACGGACCCGGTGCGCTCTCCGTACTGTCCCATAGTTCAAGGTCCTCATTACGGATGATGTCCCCTTCCGCAAGCACAACCGCCCGTTCGATCATATTCTCCAGTTCCCGCACATTGCCCGGATAGGCATACTGCTCGAGAAATGCCATCACATCCGGCGCCACCCCCTTGATCTCTTTACCGATCTCGACGGTGTACTTTTTCAGGAAGTGACGGATCAGGATCGGGATATCCCGGGTGCGCTCCCGCAGCGGGGGAAGTTCGATCGGAATTATGTTGAGACGGAAGAACAGGTCCTCCCGGAACGTCCCTTCATGGACCATGGTCTTCAGGTTTTTGTTGGTCGCCGCCACCAGGTGTATGTCGATCGGTACCAGCTGCGTCCCGCCGATCGGGGTTATCTTCCGTTCCTGCAACGCCCTGAGAAGTTTTGCCTGGGTGGAGAGGCTGATATTCGAGACCTCATCGAGGAACAGGGTGCCGCCGTCAGCGATCTTGAAAAGACCGGTCTTGGTTTGCACCGCACCGGTAAAAGAGCCTTTGACATGCCCGAACAGCTCGCTCTCGAGGAGGGTTTCCGCCAGCGAGGAACAATCTACCGCAACAAACGGTTTATCCTTCCTGTGGCTGTTGTCATGGATCGCGCGGGCCGCAAGTTCCTTGCCCGTACCGCTTTCACCGGTGATCAGCACGGTGCTGTTGGTGGCGGCAACATGCATGATGCGGTGATACACCTTCTGCATCTCCTTGCTTTCACCGATAAACTGATGAAACCCCTGGTGCCGGCCGATCTCTTCCTTCAGAACGGTCTCGTTCAGGGGGATGCTGCGCTGACTGAGGGCGTTCCGAACCTTTTCCAGCAGCAGGGCCGGCACGAACGGTTTCTGCAGGTAATCCACGGCACCGTTCTTCATGGCCTCGACCGCTGTTTCGACAGAGGCATAGCCGGTGATCAGGATTACCGGGATATGGGGCTGCAGGATCCTGACGCTCTTCAGCACCTCGATACCGCTCATACCCGGCATCTTCAGGTCCGAGATGACAAGATCGTATTCCTTCTGCTGCAGCAGCTCAATGGCGCCATAACCGCTCGAGCAGGTCTCGACGGCACACATCTCACCGTCAAGGACGCGTTTCAAGCCCTCTCTGATGACCGCTTCGTCGTCAACTATCAGTATCCTGCTGTTTTCCATGGGGTATCCTTTGCCAACGTCCCCATAAAGCTAACATCAATTACACACAAGTCAAATGCGGTGGCCCCGTATACACCGATTTACGGGCATGGCGGGTTGTAAGATCGAGATTACCTGTTACAAATAAAGAGAGGAATTTGAATTCTCAACTGCCATCACGTTGCATCTGCTGACAGGGACGGGGAGTTGAAACCATGGGAAGATTCGGCCGCACCACAGGATTTCTGCTGGCAGTATTCTTGGTTCCGGCGATCGCCGTTTCTGCCTCCGCTCCCGGAAATAAAACATGCCTCCGCTGCCACGGGCAGACGGAGATCATGAAACCTGCGGGGATGAGATTTTATATCGATCCCCGCAAGTTTGCCGCGACTACCCATGCCATCGTAGGGTGCACCTCGTGCCACGAGCGGATCCCACCCGGACACCCGGACGATGGCTACATCCCGCCAAAGGCAACGTGCGGGGAGTGCCACGGTCCGGTCTACGATGAGTATTCAAAAAGCATCCATGCAGCCAAAGCCGGCTGCAGCGGCTGCCACAATCCCCATGAGGTGCGGCTGCCGATCTTCATGTCAGGCCAGGAGATTAACGGAAAATGCGGCAGATGCCATGACACCCGCAAAACCGTTCTGACTCATTCGAAATGGCTCCCCCAGGCAGATCTGCATATCGATTCACTCCTCTGCATCACCTGTCATACCGGCTCCCAGGACTACGTCATCACCATGACCATCGAAAACAGGCTGCCCGGCACGAAGGATACGTTCAAAACCGCTACCTATGAAGAACTAGCCGGGTTTTCCCGAGCGGAGGAGATCAGCCGCATCATCGACATCGACGGCGACAGGAGCGTTTCACTCAAAGAGCTGCGGGACTTCAATCATCAGCTGCGCGGCAGAAACATGCGGCTGTGGGGCATGATGACACCGGAGGTGGTTACCCACAGCTATCAGATCCTTGCCAATCGCTGGGATTGTTCCTTCTGCCACGCTTCCGGACCGAAGGCCATGCAGAAGAGTTTTATCGCCTTTCCCGACAGGAACGGCGGCTTTACCCGGCTGCCCGTTGAAAAAGGTGCAATCCTGGACATCCTGTACGGCACCCCCGATTTCTACATGCTCGGGACGACCAGGAGTACGCCGCTGAATATCCTGGGGGGGCTGATTGTGGCTGCCGGCCTGGCCTTTCCCGTCAGTCACGGTTTCTTCCGCTTTTTGACCAGAAACAAGAGGAAGGAGGACCA
Source organism: uncultured Geobacter sp. (assembly GCA_964609805.1). Lineage (GTDB taxonomy): Bacteria > Desulfobacterota > Desulfuromonadia > Geobacterales > Pseudopelobacteraceae > CAIPTY01. The sequence goes on from CAZSTJ010000008.1 coordinate 21,485, forward strand.
TCATGAAGCATAACGAGATGGTGTACGTTACGCCGATGCCGGTCAGGATCTGGCACTGGCTGAACGCCTTCGGCATCGTTACCCTCTGTGTCACCGGCCTTCAGATACGGTTTCCGGACTACATCAACATCTTCGGTGCCTATAAGGCGGCAATCCGACTGCATAACACGGCCGGCTCAGTCGTCTCGGTCTCCTATCTGCTCTGGCTGGCGTATTATATGGTCGTGGCCCGGAGCCTGATCAGACTGTACGTGCCGACCATTGAAGATCTGAAGACCGGCATATTCCGGCAGGCATACTTTTATTTCCTCACCTATTTTCTCGGCAGACCAAATCCCCATCACAGCTCGCCTGACAATAAATTCAACCCGATGCAGAAAGCCGCCTATCTGGTAATCATGTTCATCCTGCTGCCGCTGGTGATTGTCAGCGGCTTTCTTCTCATGTATGTCGCGCCTCTGCGGGAGATCCTACTGCTGCTGGGGGGGATCAAAACTCTGGTGGGAACGCATTTTCTGCTCGCCTGCTGCTTCACCGCCTTTCTCTTCGTGCATATCTATCTGGCAACGCTGGGTCACACGCCGCTGGCCCACTTCAAGCAGATGTGGAACGGTTGGGAGGAGGAAGAGGTGGATGACGCCCCCCCTGAAAAAACCGTCTGCAGGTAGTCATACGTCGCGAACACCGAACGTCACAGGAGAACATCCCATGATCTGCCGCCTCATCGTCCTCGTCCCCGCACTGCTGCTGTCTCTTCAGAGTACCGTGCTCGCGGTAAACGTCAGGGATGTTGTCTTCACACCGAAAGGCACCGGCAGGGTGGTATTCAGCCATCGGGTTCACCTCGACAACACGGAGATGAGCAACAACTGTCGGGCCTGCCATGACGGATTGTACGACCTGAAGAACAAAAAGCATTTCACCATGTCCGACATGAACAAAGGGCGTTCATGCGGCGCGTGCCACACCGGATCAAAGGCATTCCCGCTCGCCGAATGTGCCCGTTGTCACCAGACGAAAGAAATCACCTTTAAAGTCAAGGCGACCGGTGCCACCGTTTTCAGCCATGCAACCCATGGTGCCAGGAGTGCCGACTGCAGCACCTGCCATCCCGCCCTCTTTGCCACCCGTGCCGCCAAACGCTTCACCATGGCGGAGATGGCAAAAGGAAAATCCTGTGGTGCCTGTCATAACGGCAGAAAGGCCTTCGGGATCAGCAGCTGTGTCTCCTGTCATCCGGCCCGGGAGATCACCTTCCAGGTAGCGGAGACCGGCCCGACCCATTTCAGCCACAAGAGCCATCTTGCCCGTGAACGGTGCAGCGCCTGCCACCCGAAACTGTACACACCTGACCAGAGGAACCGGCGGACCGGTATGGCGGCCATGGAAAAGGGGCGCTCCTGCGGCGCCTGCCATAATGCCAGGCAGGCATTTCCGGTGAAGGAATGTACCAGATGTCATCCGACCCGGGAGGTGCTGTTTGAAGAGAAGAGTACCGGCAATGTCACCTTCAGTCATGCCTTCCACTCCGGCCTGTACAGCTGTGCCGACTGCCATCCGTCACGCTACCGCCCGGTCCGCAGCACCGTGAAGGTCACGATGACAGACATGGAGCAGGGAAAATCCTGCGGCAGTTGTCACGACGGCAAGGCGGCATTCAGCGTCAGGGAAAAATGCGAGGTATGTCACAAGATGTAATCTGTCACCGATCCTGGTCCCGATGTCTGGAGGAAGATCATGTTTGCGACACTTGCAGGGAAAGCACTGGTACCGGTCGGACTGGCGGTTACCGGTTTCATGGTGGTCTGCTGTCTGATTCTGTACTCGGTTATCCGCGAAGACCTCCATCGCGGCGAGATCGTACATGCAACAAACCTTGCCGACACCGTCCTCAAGTCGGCCCGTTATGCCATGCACAAATCCGACCGTGACACCCTCGCGACGATCATCAGGAATGTGGGGGAACAACATGGCGTCGACCATGTGAGGATCTTCAACAAGAAGGGCGTCGTGACCTTTTCAGCCAGGCCGGGGGAGATTAACCGGCAGGTGGACAAGAAAGCAGAGGGATGCATCATCTGTCACAAGGGGGCTGCCCCGGTCACCAGCCTTGGCACCATGCAGCAGGCGCGAACCTTCAGGAATCAGGCCGGGGTAGGGGTAATCGCCATCACGGCGCCGATCTACAATGACCCGGACTGTTCATCGGCATCATGCCACGTGCACCCTCCGGGACAGAAGATTCTGGGCACCCTGGACATCGGCCTGACCAGGGCGGAACACGACCGGTCCCTGGCGCTGCTGCGTATCCAGATGATCATATTCACCCTGATGAGCCTCATCCTTACCGTGGGTGGCGTTACCGCCATCTTGAGAAGGAATGTTTTCCTCCCGCTCCGGAGACTGCACGCCTATATCGACTCCCCGACACTGAAGAACGACATTCCGGAGCCCCCCCCGTACCTGCCCCGTGATCTTGACCGTATTGCCAACCGCTTTTACGATGAACGAATGGCCGCAACCGGCAGAAGCTGCGAAGCCGGGGAGCCGGAATCCGTATCAGACCGGTGAGGATGTCATGACGGACCCTCATGATCAGGGGCGGCCGGCGGACCCTTCTGGCAACGGGGACGGCACCGAACTGCTCCGCCGGGAACTCTCCCGTGAAATTGACCGGCTGAACCACTTTTCTTCACGCGGAGTTCTGGCCCTGGCGCTGTTCCTTGTGGTCAGCCTCCCGGCATGGGGCGGCTTTTCGTTCCTGCCTGCACCTGATGCCGTGACCGCCCTGCTGGGCAAACCGCCATCCGCCCGCATCGTCAGCATCGTGCTCGTGCTCTATACCTTTTCAGCTCTCATCCTGAGTCTTTCCCGGATGACCGCCGGGATCGAACACCGGAGCAGTTTCTGTCACGTGGGTTACCTGACCGCCTTTTATCTCTTTTATTTTTTCGGAAAAGCACTGGAAGACAACTACTGGGCGGTGTTCGGGGCGGGTATAACTATTCTGGGGGTTGAAGCGTACCGGATCTGGTCCTATTGCAGTGAGGGTATCTCCAGAAAGAAAACGGATATCGAATATATGGTCCGAACCGGCAGGCCCCCTCCCCGGGAGTGAGCTGGGTACGGTGCAGAGGTCGCCAGCTCACCCGGCCTCAGGCTTTCTGCACAGGGGCCAGAAACAACCGTCCCGCTGCCGCCAGCTGCTCCGGCGCCCCCAGCAGCAGCACGATATCATCCTGCCGCAGCTCCCACACCGGATCCGGGTTCGGCACCAGTT
>CAZSTJ010000008.1:24864-29834 GCA_964609805.1 uncultured Geobacter sp.
AGGGCCGACCCCTTCTGCACCCGGAACGTGGCCAGCTCCGCCCCGGCCAGGTAGCACGATATCATCCTGCCGCAGCTCCCACACCGGATCCGGGTTCGGCACCAGTTCTTCGCCCCGCTTGATGACCATGACCGTCGCCCCGGAACAGCTCCGCAGTGTGCCGTCCCGCAGGCTCTGGCCTTCCAGGGCCGACCCCTTCTGCACCCGGAACGTGGCCAGCTCCGCCCCGGCCAGGTAGCCGCTGATCCCCACGGCATGGCTGTGGCGCCGGCTCATGGAGCGCAGCATCTCATAACCGTCGCTGCGAATCTCGGTGACGCACCTCTCGATGTCATCCTGCGGCACCAGGTAATTGCGCAGAACCCGTGACAGGATCTCCACCGAGGTCTCAAACTCCTCCGGTACCACCTCGTTGACTCCCAGCTTGTACAGCGGCTCCACCTCCAGCAGATAGCGGGTCCGGACGATGATATGGATGGCCGGATTGAGCTGCCGTGCCAGGGCAGCGACACTTCTGCTGGCAGCGGCATCCGAGATGGCGACCACCACACCCCGGGCCTTTTCTATCTGGGCGTGGTTCAGTATCTCGCGCTTGGATGCATCACCGAAGATCAAGTGGTGCCCCTTCTTCGCTTCCTTCCGCACCGTAAACGGGTTGGTCTCAATGACTACGTAGGGGAGTTGCATCTTCTCCAGGACCCGCGCCAGATTCTTGCCGTTGACACCGTAACCGACAATAATCATGTGATCACTCATGACCAGTGGTTTTTCATGTCTGGCAAGCACCCCCCTCCCCCTGGACCAGCGGTGAGGCAGGATGCCAACGATGTGGTCGGCCAGGGGGGCGGCGATTCTCATGCATACCGGGGTAAGTCCCATGGTGGCGATGGATGCCGCCAGGAAGAGTTGGTACAACTCCGCGGAGAGCAGGCCCGACTCTACCCCGCTCTGGGAGAGGACAAAGGAGAATTCGCCGATCTGAGCCAGTGACAGGCCGGCGATAATGGCGATCCGCAGCGGTACTCCGAGGGCAACGGCCGCACCGGAGGCCACCAGGGATTTGACGATCAGGATGGTCGCCACCAAGAGGCCTATCTGCAGGGGATTTTTCAGGAGGATGGCGGGGTCCAGCAGCATCCCCACCGAGATGAAGAAGAGGCTCATGAAGGCCTCGCGGAACGGGATGATGTCGCTCAGCGCCTGGTGGCTGTACTCGGATTCGGAGATGGCCAGACCGGCAATGAAGGCGCCCAGTGCCAGGGAAAGTCCGGCCAGTGAGGTAAGCCAGGCCGTACCCAGGCCGATGAAGATGATGGTGAGGATGAACAGTTCGCGGCTGCGGGTCTTGACGATCTGTTTGAAGATCCAGGGGACCAGAAACCGTGAGCCGTAATGGGCAGCCAGCACCACAGCCACAGCCTTGGCCATGATGAGCAGCACCCCGGTGATACCGGTACTGCTGCCGGCAAGGAGCGGGGTCACCAGGACCATCGGCACGATGCAGAGATCCTGGAAGATCAGGATCCCCATGGCCATCCGCCCGTGGGGTGAATCCGCCTGCCCGGAATCGACCAGCAGTTTTATTACGATGGCTGTACTTGACAGAGCAACCAGAAAGCCGAAAAAGACGGCCTGGCTGGCTGAATAGCCGAAAAGCTGCACCGGCAGGGTTATCGCCAGGATGGTTCCTGCCACCTGGAGTCCACCGCCCCAAAGCAGCAGGTGCCTGATTCTCATCAACTCCTTTAGGGACAGCTCGATGCCGATGGTAAAGAGGAGCAGCACCACCCCGATCTCTGCCATCTTTTCGACATCGTGGGTATTATTGATGATGGACAGGGCATGGGGACCGGCCATGATCCCCGTGGCAAGAAATCCGATGATGGAGGGGAAATGAAGCTTGCGGAACAGGACAACGGTTATCAGCGCCAGACCGAACAGGATTTCTATATCTTTCAGAACTTCAAATTCCATCGGGAGCGGCACTCCTCTCGGGCGAAACCTGTCGCTGCGATATCAGCGGCATCCGGAATACACGTGGGGCAACGCCTCAGTTCATCGCAAGATGATTCTTTTCCTTCCGGTGAAGCATCTTGCAGGGTATCATACTCAGTATATGCCGACATATAGCATAGTGGAAAAACTTACATGATAACGGAGGTACTCATGCCATCAGCCAGATATTTTCTGATGTTGTGGGCCGCAGTGGTCTGCAGCCTGATCCTGTCCGGAACATCGGCATGGTCAACCACGGGCGAGATCAGGATCTCAAAGGGGCAAACGGTTTACGTATCTGCCTATTCAAACGTTTTCAGCGGCCCCCGGAAGAATCCGTTTCAGCTGGCAACCATGCTCAGCGTCAGGAATGTAGATACCACTGCAGCCATCAGGATCAGTTCAATTGACTACTACGACAATGATGGCCGGCTGTTGCGGCGCTACCTGACCGCCCCTCTGGGGCTGGGCCCTCTGGGAAGCCATCACCTCTATATGGAAGAGAATGATGCCAAGGGGGGATTCGGCGCCAACTTCATTGTCCGGTGGACCTCCGACAAACCGGTGAACGCACCTATAATCGAGTGTGTCATGATAGGGGTTGCCGGCGGCCAGGGGATCTCATTTGTAAGTCCCGGACAGGAGATCAGAGAGTAGAACCGGCCTTCGGAATCCCGTCATGCCGCCGGTGGCGGGGACCATTTCTCCCGGGGTACCCATTTGGGATGTTCGGGGTCTCCCAGGTAATGGGGTGACATGATCTGCACGCCGTATTCGTTGAAGACATCCTGGATATTGGCATGCAGGGCGTTCATCACCTCTGCCCGCGGTTTCGGCTCGCTCGGTATCGCCTGGCAGACCAGCCGGTACTCCGGATAGAAATCGGAAAGGGCGGTCTGGAACACCTGCGGTTCCGGATGATCCAGAACTCCGGAGGTCCGGCGGGCGGCCTCCGCCAGCATGGCATGCACCTGGCGCCAGGGGGTGTCGTAACCGATCGTGACCGTCGTATCAAGGATGTAGCCGGGGCCGTGGACAATGCGGGAATAGTTGCGGGTAACGCTCCCCATGATCAGGGAGTTCGGCAGGGTCAGCTCCTCACCCAGCCCGGTGCGAATCCTGGTGGCAAACATCCCCAGTTCCACGACCGTTCCCTCGGTGGAGGCGATCTGGACGTACTCACCCGGGCGCAGGGTGCGGGTATACATCAGTATCAGGCCGCTGGCGGCCTGCCCCACAAGATTCGACCCCCCGAGAGACACCATCAATCCCACCAGCACCGAGACCCCTTTGAACGCCGCCGTCTGGGCCCCGGGCAGGTAGGGATAGGCCATTGCCAGGGCAAACACCCAGATCGCTGCTGCGATAAGCCGCCGGGTGGGGTGAACCGTATCCCGGTCCAGCCCTGCCAGTTCGAATTTCCCCTGTTCAATCCTCTCGAAGATTGATCCAAGCAGATTATTTACCAGTTTCGCCACAAGAAAGATCAATAGGGCCACAATCACTCCGGGAATGGAGTGGAGGACCGTACTGCCGACATCCACGGCACCACTGACGAGATAATGGTTCATCTGCTCGCCCCATGGCCTGGTATAGGGGAAGCGGGCCAGTACAAAGCCAAACCATTCAAAAAACACAATCACCATTATCAACCAGTAGAGCAGAGAAATCCCGTAGCCAACCAGCGAAAAGATTCTGTCGCGGTGGATGAGCGATTCTCCCCCCACCTGGAATTTTTCTGAGTATTCATGCGCTAGCTGGGCAAGTCGCGACACCAGCTTTACTCGAATCCAGCGTAACAACAAGATGATGCATAAGAAGATTATGGTTGCAACTGCGGCAAGGCCTGCGGCACGGAGCATCATCGTGACATCCAGGGCCTCGCTGTTTTCCTTAACTACCTGTTCAAGGGCCATCACAACCTCAGCAACTGTTTGCTGAAGCGTTTCCCCTCCCAAAGGATCAATATCATCCTGTACAAGAAGAAATGCCAGGATGCCGTCCAGCATGATCACGTACCCCTGCGGTATCTGCTGGCTGGTGACCAGACCTTTGCCCCCTTTTGACAACAGACGATTCAGCTGACCAACCGCCCGTTCTGCCCTTAACTGGGGGGACATACCCATAAGCTCCCCCCTAAACACCGCAACCGTACGATTGTAGATCTTTACCGGAGAACCGGAGAAGACCTCCCTGCGCTCAACCTTTGCCGCATCAGGTTCGGCTGCGTGCACCATGCCCGCAGAAAAGACCAACAGGCTTGACCAGATCAGCACGTATGACAGTATTCGGTTCATAATGCCCTCCCGAACAGGCGACACAGCTTGCCTGCGTAATACACCGGTGATTCCGTCCAATCGGATTCCCTACGCCGGATTGTTTCGTCATGTAGCATACCAGGCTTTCTTTTTATAGATAATTCTTATGTAAGATAGATTTCGCCATATCCAGCGGTACACCATATGTGTGCGGTCTGCTTCAACCTTACCTCCATCGATATCAGGAACTGTCCGGCAACAAACGATAAATATTTCTTGACAAAATCAGACAAAGCAATTATCTATTTTATACATAGATTGATTTCCAACACTAAAATATAGCCGACATACTTGAATCTGCATCCACTCAAAAAACAGTCACCAACAGGAACAGACAGGAAAGGAGAACACCCATGAGCAAGATTTACTCGGACAATTCCCAATCTATCGGCAACACCCCGCTGGTGAAGCTTAACCGTATCGTTGGCGACGGAGCCAAGGCCACGGTCCTGGCCAAGGTCGAGGGGCGCAACCCGGCCTATTCGGTCAAGTGCCGCATCGGCGCCAACATGATCTGGGATGCAGAGAAACGTGGCGTCCTCAAGCCGGGCGTGGAGATCATCGAGCCGACCTCCGGCAACACCGGCATCGCCCTGGCCTACGTTGCTGCGGCCCGCGGCTACAAGCTGACCCTCACCATGCCTGAAACCATGAGCA
>CAZSTJ010000009.1:0-28924 GCA_964609805.1 uncultured Geobacter sp.
GTCCACCACCACAACCGGTACATCGGCAGCGAGACATTCCCGCAGCACGGCACCCAGGGTGAGTTCGGCGTTAAAGGCGGGGATCAGGATACAGTAAGTCATCGGCAACCAGTTCTTTCAGCGTGGTGAATCGAAAGTGCTCCAGCAGCAGCCGCAACCGGTACCGTGCGTCATTACGCAGCCCGTAGGCCACAAAACGCTTCAAAGGCGGGAGCTTAAGCCGCGGCCCGCCCGGATCCACGTCACGGGGGTGAAGATAGAGTACCCCCGGCTGTCCGGCGGCGTTCAAATCCCTGAGGGTCCCTTCCACCATGATGCGGGGAAAGAACCTGAATCCCCACCCTCCACCGGTCGGCATATTCCCGAACCAGGTGGGAGACACCAGCGGCGGAAGCTCCCAGATTGCCCCAGCGACTGTTTGGACCGGATAGGGGATTCGCGAACCGCCGGGGTCCCCAATGATCGCCAGGGGGGTCATGCTCGAATCGTAACGATAGCCACGCTCAGCCAGGATTCCATGGACCCAGGGGGTCCGTCCGGTCACGGACCATTGGGGAGCCCGGAACCCCACCGGCCGCTCTCCCGACAGCACCTGCAGCACCTCTTCCGTCTGCTCCAGTTCCTGGCGGAACTGATCCGGAGTCAGGTCATGGAGCAGGGAATGGGACCAGCCGTGGGAGGCGATCTCGTGGCCGCCGCCAGCTATCCGTTCCACCAGGCCGGGCACCGCCTCTGCCACACACCCGAGAACAAAAAAGGTGGCCTTGATCTCGAATTCCTGCAGAAGGGCAAGGATCCGTTCGGTTGCCGATACCACCCGCCAACGATCGCGATGAATCCGGGGGATATCCCCTACGCCGCAGACATGGTACCAGTCTTCGACGTCGATAGTGACGGCATTGCGGACCACAGCCGCTCCATTACTGCAATTAGATAAAAAATCAAAATACCTGATTACAATAATATAGTCAACAAACAGGGCGGATCAGAGGGGGGTGTGCGGTGGCGCAGCGTCAGTATCAGAGGATGATTTTACGAAAGAAACATGCTATACAGGCACGTCCTGATGCGACCGGTCCGTCGCCCATACCACCGGAGATCACATGAAGGTTCTTTTTCTCCACCCCTTCGGCAGCAACTTCATCAAAGGGGTGAACGACATCACCACCATCTTCAACCTGATGCCGCCGCTGGGGATCCTCAGCATCGCCGCCTGGCTGGAACGGCATGGCATCGACGTCGAAATCATCGACGGCTACGCCACCCGGGAATCCCACGGGGAGATGGTCGCCCGGATCATTGCCTCCGGCTGCAGCGCCGTCGGCTTCTCCTGCACCACATCCTCCTTTCCCGAGACGAACCGCATCGCCACCCTCCTCAAGGAGCAGGCCCCGGGTATCGTCACCGTCCTGGGAGGCGCCCACGCCTGCACCATCGGCGCACCGCTCCTGGACGCCTACCCCGCCCTGGATCTGCTGGTGATCGGCGAAGGGGAAAACACCATGCTGGAGCTGGCGAAAAGCGGTTTCACCGGAGTGAAGGACATCCCGGGGGTCGCCTATCGTGGCCAGAACGGCAGGGGAACCCTCACCGCCCCGCGCGAACTGATCAAGGATCTCGACACCCTCCCGTTCCCGGCGTACCACCGACTGCCCAACTTCCCGAAAAGCTACCGCCTGCCGCTGTTCAGCTATCCCAAGGCACCCAACACCAGCATCATTTCCAGCCGCGGCTGCCCCTATTCCTGCTCCTACTGCGACCGTTCGGTATTTTCCCGCGGCTTCCGTTTCAACTCGCCGGAATACATCCTGGAGCACGTGGCCATGCTGAGTCGTGATTACGGTATCCGCCACGTCTTCTTTTATGACGACCTCTTCACCTTCGATCGGAAACGGGTGGCAGAGTTCTGTGAACTGAAGGCGAAAAAGGGGATCAAGATCGGCTACAACTGCATCGCCCGCCTGGAACACGTCGACCGGGAGCTGCTGTCACTGTTGAAGGGCTCAGGCTGCTGGCAGGTGAACTTCGGCATCGAGTCGGGAGACCCGGAGGTGCTGAAGCAGCACCGGAAATTCTACGGCCTGGACGAAGTGGGGCAGAAACTGAAAATGGTCCGTGATGCGGGAATGCGGGTCAAGGGGCTCTTTATGGTCGGCCTGCCGGGGGAGGACGAGGCGGCCATCCGGCGCACCATCGACTATGCCCTCTCCCTGCCCCTGGATGAGATCAATGTCACCAAATTCACCCCGTTTCCCGGGGCGCCGGTGTACCGGACGATCCGTGAATTCGGGGAGTTTGACGAGAACTGGGAACTGATGAACTGCATCAACACCGTCTTCGTCCCCAACGGGATGACGAAGGAACAGATCGACGACCTGTATGACGAATTCATCCGGCGCTTCTACCATCGCACCCGCATCAACTGGGGCTACACCAAGATGATCTGGAAATCCCCCCACAGCATCTGGTCGTTCCTGAGCCACCTGCCGCAGATACTGGCCTTCCAGAGAAAACAGAGATGGTGACCCGACACCTCAGGTCGGAATAAAGGAGCAGACCAATGCAAACACTCATCCTGCTGTTCACGGCACTTATGCTGCTGGTGACCGCCGTTCCCGCGGCCCGCGCCGACTCGATCGTTTCCCGGGCCAACGGGGAGCTGGGGGTTCTGACCGGCTACGGCAGTTCCTTCGTCGGGTTCGGTGAGACCCGGCACAAGGTGCAGACCTGGGACACTATCCTGCGGGCCGGTTTTTTTCTGTCGGACGAGGTCGGCACGGGAGAGTGGTACCAGGGACGGCATGAGATCCTGCTGGAGCTCCCCTACCACATGGCGGTAGATCATGGCGGCAGATCCATGGTGGGGGGGTACGGGCTGGGGCATTGGCGCTTCACGGCGCTGGAAAAGGCGGTCCCCTACGTATTTGCCGGCGGGGGTGTGCTCTTTGTGGATCTGGGACTGCCGACCATGGGGACAAAACTCTGCTTCTCCTACCAGGGGGGGACCGGCATCCAGTATCCGATCGGCGATACCGCCATGCTGAACCTGGAGTACCGCTATCACCACATCTCCAACGCAGGCACCGCCGAACCCAACGAGCCGATCAACTCCAACAAACTATTGCTGGGGGTATCGGTCTATTACTGACCAGCAAGCCCCGTAATCCGCCGGCCAGTCAGTACGTGAAGCACCCATTCCACCAGATGCGAGGCATATCATGGCACAACGGGCGATACTCTGCCCCCATTGCAGAAAACTGATCGGCAGCGATGAAAAAGTCTGTTCCTGGTGCGGCACGTCCCGTTCCAATCCCTGGTGGCGGCTGGTCGGCCTGACCGGCGGCGCCCCGGCCGACCGGGTCATCAAGGTCCTGCTCACGGTCAACATCGCCTGGTTCGCCCTGTCGATCATCATGAGCGGCGGCAGGGGGGGATTCCTCTCCCCGAGCCAGGAGAGCCTCTTTCAACTGGGCGCCACCGGCACGATCCCCATCAACCGTTTCGGCAGGATCTGGTCCCTGCTCTCGGCCAACTACCTCCATGGCGGCATCCTGCATCTGATCTTCAACATGATGGCCCTGCGCCAGATCACCCCCTGGGTTACCACCGAATTCGGCGTCAGCCGGATGTTCGTCATCTACACCCTGGGAGGGGTCTGCGGCTATGTGGTCTCCTACCTGGCGGGGGTACCCTTCACTATCGGCGCCTCGGCTGCGGTCTGTGCCCTGATCGGTTCCCTCCTCTATTTCGGCAAGAGCCGGGGGGGCGTCTACGGCAGCAGCGTCTACAAGGAGGTCAGCGGCTGGGTGATCGGCCTCTTCATCTTCGGCCTCCTGTTTCCGGGGATCAACAACTGGGGTCATGGCGGCGGGATTCTGGGGGGGATCCTCTTCGGGAAGCTGCTGGGATACAACGAATGGAAACGGGAGACCCCGCTGCACCGCAGCCTGGCCCTCGTCTGTGCGGCAGCGACGGTCGCTTGCCTGGCCTGGGCCCTGTTCGGTGCGATTCGCTAATAGATGAAGGAGTTTATCCTTCCCCACCTGATCTGCCCCGCCTGCCTCCCCCGCGAAGAAGCGCTGGAACTGCGCAAGGGCAAAACCAGCGGCAGTGACATCATTGCCGGTGAGCTCACCTGTCGCCGCTGCAAGCGGATCTTCCCGATCAGGGACGGTATCGCCTTCCTGCTCCCCGACGGGGGGAGCGCCGGCAGGCAGCTGCGCTACAGCGACAGCGAGACCGTCAACCGCTACCTCTGGAGCCATTATGCCGACCTGGCCGGCGATCCCGAGGCAGACACCGCCGTCGCATCCTGGCGAGATTTGATCGACCGGACCGACGGGCCTGCCCTGGATGCCGGATGCGCCGTCGGCAGACACCTCTTCGAGGCCGCAGCCCGCAGCAACTGGGCCGTCGGCTGCGACCTCTCCCCTGAATTCATCCGGACCGCCCGCATCATCGCCGCAGAGGGACGGGGGAAATTTACGCTCCCGCTGGAGGGTAAGCTGCGGGAACGCTTCAGCTTCGAACTTCACCCCGGTTGGGGAGATAATCTGGAATTCGTGGTGGCCGATGCCCTGACCCTCCCCTTTGCCCGGGGCACCTTTGCAGCGGTGTCATCCCTGAACCTGCTTGACCGGGTCGCCCATCCGCTGGCGCACCTCTATGAGATGAACCGGGTCGCACGCACCGCCGATGCCCGCTTTCTCTGTGCCGATCCGTTCTCCTGGACCACCGATGCCGCCCCGGAAGAGCGATGGCTGGGGGGGACCCCCCTCGGCCCCTACGCAGGGAGAGGGGTGGACACCGTCCGTGCCCTGCTGACCGGCAAAGACCGGGTACTGACTCCCCCCTGGAACATTCAAAGGGAGGGGAGCATCACGTGGGCAATGCGCTCCCACCGGAACCATCGTGAGCTGATCAGGAGTGACTACCTGCTGGCGGAGCGCTGAAACCGTCCCCACCCTGACCGCTGCGGGATTGTACGTATGAAAAGAGGCTGTCCCAACGACACGAACTCGTTGAAGACAGCCTCACAAAACCTTGATCAGTATGTTCACGGTATGAAGCTAAACCCGGACCAACATCCTGCCCTGTTCAAACGAACAACCCGTTTCCTTCACTTCAATCCCCATAGATGCGAGAGAACCGTTAAGTACCGCCACGATCGGTTCCAGAAATTCCTGATTCTCATCACGCTGTTCCGGAACAGACCCAAGAGAGAGGCCGGATGCGGCCTCCCGCAATTGGCTCCTCACCGCGTCAGCCAAGCGATTCTCATGGTGGATGAAACTGTCGTACGCGCATTGCCACGCCGCCAGGTCCGTACCGTAGGCCAGCTTTAACGTCAACAGACATGAAGTGACATATTCACCGTTCGTCACGAACAGCTCCAGATTATATGGCCGGTCAAACACACCGTACACGGGCAATGTCACGATACTCTGCCCGCGGGAAATGATATCAAAACGGTTAAGCACCGCCTTTTCAGGTACGAACAAGACAACTTTTTCACCCGCCACCACGACCGATTTAGCCGGTATGGTAATACGGGCAAATCCTTTATGGATAACCGCCATCATCAGGATTAATGCAATCAGTCCTGCCACCGGTTTATCACTTGCAAACGAGATGATGACAGCCCCTGTCGTAAGAAGCAGCAGCGCATAATAGAGCGTCCGCTCCAGAAACCACGTAAGTTTTTGTATATTCATGCCTGACTCTTTCCGGTTAGCGGTAATATTGTGTATCATTCTAATATCACAATATTTTTACTTCAAGTAAATCCTTTACTCCCCAGAGAACACCCGTTTCAAGATCCGTAAAACCCACAACAACAATTACCGTTCATCAAATGAAAAGGCTTCACGGGAAATCCCCGCAAAGCCTTTATTCATCTATGGTACCGGTGGTCGGACTCGAACCAACATGCGGTTGCCCGCGGCAGATTTTGAGTCTGCTGTGTCTACCATTTCACCACACCGGCGAACGGGTACTTTTATATCGGCAAATTCCTTCTGACGTCAAGCATAAAACGGGAACAGCACCGGCAGAAAGATTTTTTTGTATGAAAAAATGTTGACAGCTTTTTTTTCGTTTGCTATAAACAGGTTTCATTTTGGGGGTGTAGCTCAGCTGGGAGAGCGCTTGACTGGCAGTCAAGAGGTCATCGGTTCGATCCCGTTCATCTCCACCAAAAAATCAAGAGACCTGACACATTGTCCGGTCTCTTTTTTTGTGCCTTTTTTCGTGTATACTTTCCCCACACCATGAACATCATGCAGGATTACTGCCCCCTGCGAACGTGACTACTGGGCCGCCAATGGACCAACGGCCTGACGGAGCGGAACAATCCACCACTCAAGGAGAACTCAATGAAAACATTAATATGTTTGTTCACCTCTCTGCTACTGCTGACAGGCTGCGCCACCGGTGAGGCGACCCGCCCGGCCGATCCGGCACAGCCGGTCGTCAAATCCACCCCGCCCAAGCCGGTACTGACGCCGGAGACGCTCCCCGCACCGCCGGTCAAACCAACTCCGGCACCGTCTGCCGTTGCCACTGGTGCCGACGTGATCACCCTCCCCGCCTCCCCGGGACCAGTAACGTTTCCGCACCGGAAGCACCAGGATATTCTGAAGGGATGTGGCAGCTGCCATGGCGGACAACCGGGCAGGATTGCTGCGATGGGCAAGGAGTGGGCCCATCAGACCTGCAGGGGGTGTCACACGGAGATGAAGACAGGACCGGTCGGTTGTTCGGGGTGTCACAAGAAATAACCGTCGGCAGACAGATGACCGCCAGATTACCGAATGGGATGCGCGACAGGCGCTTCCCCTTTTTTGGTGTCAGTTTACTGCATACTGTCCGGTCTCGTCACAAAGAATTTTTTTCTGATTTTTCTCCTGAATCTGCCGATATGATGAACAGGTTCAACAAAATTCAAGGGGCAGGGAAGCCCCGGAGACAGGAGGGGGACATGGACAGCCCGAATGCATATTACAAATGGTGGCGGCGGCACTTCAGCCCGAGATTTTCCAAATTCGACGTAATTCACCGCCTCACAAACAAGCTCTGGGTACACTACAATAATATCAGCCTGGTGAGGGAACGCCTGGACAAGGCACTGGACATCATGTAACAACTGCATGAACGGGCGGGGTCTCTTGGTAGCGTCTGCGCAGATCCCGTCCTGCTGGCAAAAGAAATTCCCCGATTCCGGCTCATCCCCAGCGCTGAAGAGAGTTTTCAAGCTGTTGACCACCTGCAGAACAGATCACTGGTATCTGGCCAGCCATACGATTACCCAGCCCCACAGACCTCACGCCACTCGACAACACGATCAGCTCCCTGTATTCTCACACCTAGATACCAATCTTCCCGGGATGAGATCATGTCCATCATTACCTTGCTTGCCGCCACCACGTTATGCCTTGCCGCCTTGGCCGCATTCGACCTGCTGAGAGGCAATCGTGCCATCCGTGCCCTGCGGGATGAATCCCCCCAACCCGCGGCAGGCATGCCCAGAGTCTCCATCGTTGTCGCCGCCCGCAATGAGGAACGTAACATCCGCGAGGCGCTCGCGTCTCTGTTGGAACTGAATTATCCCGATTTTGAACTGATTGTGGTGGACGATCGTTCCACAGACCGGACCGGTGACATCCTGGACGAAATGGCGGCTGACAGCCCGCGTCTGAAGACAATCCACGTGGACTCCCTGCCGCCGGGGTGGCTGGGAAAGAACCACGCCCTCTGGACCGGAAGCCGACGGGCCAGCGGCGACCTGCTGCTCTTCACCGACGCAGATATCGTTATGGAACCGACGGTGCTGACCCGGGCGGTGGCCTTCCTGGAGCGGCAGGGCCTGGATCACCTGGCGGCCACCCCCTCCATGCGGATGCAGAGTCTGCCATTGGCGCTGTTCGGCACCGCCTTCATCGTATTCTTTTCTCTCTTTGCCCGCCCCTGGAAGGCTCGCGATCCCCGAAGCCGCTTTCATATCGGCATCGGAGCCTTCAACCTGGTGCGGCGTGAGGCCTATCAACGGGTCGGGGGGCACGAAACGATCCGACTACGGCCGGACGACGATATCAAACTGGGGAAGATTCTCAAGAGGGGTGGCTACCTGCAGGATGCAGCCTATGCACCGGAATTCCTGGAAGTGGAATGGTACTCTTCCATCGATGAAACGATCCGGGGGTTGGAGAAAAATGCCTTCTCCGGTGCGGATTACAAAGTGATGCTGATACTGTTCGGGGTCGTATTTCATCTCATGTGCAGCGTTATCCCCTTTATTGCCCCCTTTGTACTGGAAGGTACTCCCCGCTTCCTCTACCTGGCTGCTGCCGGCGTAATCCTGCTGTCCGTCGCCGACTGCGCCCGTCATCACGGTGCCCGCCCCTGGCACGCCATTGGCTACCCGTTCATGACACTTCTGTTCGTCTATATCCTGCTCCGGACCATGCTGTTGAACCTGGCTGAGGGGGGTATCCGGTGGCGCGGCACCTTCTATCCGTTGGCGGAACTAAGGAAGAACAAAGTATGAAGGATGAATTTTGAGGTATGAAAAGTGACTTTTGTGTGCCTAACGGCCCCATGGGAACCCGCCTCTGAATTTTGTCCCAAATCTGCACCAATCTGTAGTATACCTGTGGCTCCGGGCATCCCCCGGTCGTCTCTGTCGTTCCCATCCTGCAACCGGAGATATTCCATGATCAAGCAACTCCTTGCCCCCCTCTTCTGCCTGCTGGCCCTTACCGCCTGCGGTTCCAAGAGCAGTGCCTCCCGCACCAATGACCTTACCCCGCTCACGTCCATACAGATACAGGTAGCCACGTCAATTGCAAACGGCACTTCTACACCGGTAACCGTTATCGGCAACTTCTCAGGCCAGTTCACCCGCGATATTACCAGCGAGGTAACCCTGACCAGTTCCACATCGGGGGTGGCTGATTTCGGGCTGAATGGGCTGCCGGCGAGCAGGATCAAGGGGATCGCTGCCGGGGCGGTGACCATCACCGCGACCAGCGCCAGATGGGGGATATCAGCGACTGCTCCCCTGACGGTAACATCCTCCACGATCAGTTCTCTTGCCATCTCCCCGGCAAGTCCAAGCATCCCGAAGGGCACTTCAACCAGCCTCACCGCAACCGGCACGTTCTCGGACAACAGCACCCAGGACCTGACCTTTGACGCCACCTGGACCTCTGATGCTACAACCGTGGCGACGGTAAGCGACACCATAGGCACCAAGGGAAAAGTGCAGAGTGTCGCAACAGGAACGGCTACCATCACCGCAACCTTTGGCGGTGTACCCGGTTCAACAACGGTTACCGTCACCCCCGCGGTCCCCACGTCCATCGCCATCACACCGGCAAACCCGACACTGCTCAGCATATCCACGACTAAATTTACCGCCACCGCCACCTATACTGACAACACGACCAGTGACATTACCAGCCTGGCAAACTGGAGTTCCACTGTACCATCGGTGGCAACAGTATCAAATGATGCTACAACCCAGGGCAAAGCACTTACTCTGGCAACGGGAACGACCCAGATCAAGGCTTCATTTTCCGGCGTAGAAGGCACCACCAGCCTCAAGGTCACCGGCGGCAGCCTCACCAGCGTCTCGGTCACACCGGCAACAGCAAACGCCCTTACCTTGATCCAGGGCAGTTCCCTCCGCCTCACCGCCACCGGTACCTTCAGCAACGCCACGACACGCGACATAACCGGGGCCTTGACCTGGGCTTCTGCCGATACCGGAAAGGCACGGATTACCGGACCAACCGGCAGCCTTATCTTTCTCGACGGGATCGCAACAACCACGACCCCGGTAACCGTCTCCGCCACCTTTGGCACCTCCACCATCAATACCGCCGTCACGGTCGCTGCACCGGCCCTGACAAGCCTGACCATCTCTGTGCCCCCCGCAGACCTCACGGTCGGCGTCAGCAAGCGGTTTACCGTCACCGGCACCTTCAGTGGCGGCATCACCCAGGATCTTACCTACTCATCCAGTTGGGTTACCAGTAACAGCAACCTGTTGAGCGTCGGTGACAGCGGTCTGAACAAAGGAAAGGTCAAGGCGCTTGCCGTCAGCAGCGCCCCCGTCAGCGTTACCGCCACCTACAGTGGTCAGTCGGTCAGCGCCGCAATCAATACGCTTACCAGCAGGACCCTGACCTCCATTGCCGTCACCGGCGTTACGGGCACTCTGCTCCCCGGCAACCAGGTCAAGGCGACCATCACCGCCACCTATAGTGACAACAAAACGGAAGACAGTACGGAAGACAGTACCATCACCATCAGTGATCCCAAGGTAGCATTCACGGTTGACACCGCCTCCCTGCCGGGGGCGATCGTAGGTCTGGACACCGGCTCAGCAACCTTCTCCGCTGGGTTCGAGTCCAAAACCCTGACTCAGACGATCACTGTTCAATAGCAATCGGAAACGTGAAACAGACCTGTTGGAAAGAAAGGATCCCGAAATGAACATCTCCCGGATCATCATCACCATTGCCCTGGCACTCCTCACCGCCTCCCCTGCCCTGGCGGCCCACACCGGTCCCTATGTCGGCGGATTCGCCGGCGCCAATCTGGTGCCGGACACCAGGAGTAACGGGTCCACCGGCACCTTCAACCTCGCCTATAAACCGGCGGTCCAGTGGGGCGGCATGATCGGCTGGGACCTGGGTCCAAGGAACATGTTGGGTGGTGAAGGACGGGTGGAGGTTGAGTATTCCCATCGCGGCAACCAGTTGGACACAGCCGAATTCTCCACCGGCAAGGTACCGGCCAGTGGCACCCTGGATGTCGACAGCCTGCTCCTCACCAGTTACTACGTGTACCGCACGACGTCGATCTTCTCCCCCTATATCGGGGCCGGGGCCGGGGCCGCACGGGTACGGGCCGACAACCTGCAGGTTACCGGCCAGCCCCTGAGCGGAAGCAGCGACACGGTCTTTGCCTACCAGGGGGGAGTCGGTGTCGACATGACCATCTACAAGAGCGTGAGTCTCGACCTGGGATACCGTTTCTTCGGCATCTCCCGCCCCAATCTGTCCGAGCCCAACGGCAACCGCTTCTCGATCGACTATTACAGCCACAGCGCCACCCTCGGCCTGCGGGTCGGGTTCTAACTGCATATCGGTCTCACGCAACGCCGCAGCGACGCAACGAAAGGCACTACGATTTGAAACCTGATTCGACTTTGGGGTAAACCTCAAAAAATGCCTTTTACTTTTAAGATTTCCGTTACGGCGTAGCGGCGTAGCGTGATCTACAGCCTCTGATTTTTTCACTAGTTGCACGTCACCCATTTTTCCCGTCTGCAGAATTACCAGCCAGCTTTCTTGTTCCTCTTATGCCACCGCGTGAATGTGCAATCCAGGTGCTCACCATGAACCCGCTCGATCACCCCACCCTCTCCGCCCGCTATTTCTACCCCTGGCCGAACCGGTTCGATGAGCCGTTCTTCGTCCAGGGGGATGGTTACCAGCTCGGCTGCCGATTCCGCAAGGTTGGGGAGCACCTCCCCACGATCATCCATTTCCACGGTAACGGCGAGTGCGTTGCCGACTACCTGGACGACTTCGAGGAGCGGATCAACAGGATGGGGGCAAATCTGCTCCTGGCCGAATACCGGGGCTACGGCATGTCCAGCGGAGCCCCATCCCTGGCGGCCATGCTGGATGACGTGCCGCTGATCGTAACGGCCAGCGGCGTGCCGCCGGAGCGGATCATCTTCTTCGGTCGCTCCCTCGGTTCACTCTACGCCGTTCATGGCGCCTCCCTCTTCCCGCAGGCCGCCGGCCTGATCATCGAAAGCGGCCTGGCCGACCCCCTGGAGCGGATCCTGATCCGGGTGGAGCCGGGGCAGATCGGGGTCACCATGGAGGAGTTGCAACGATGGGTGGATCAGACACTCAACCAGCAGGAGAAGATCGCCTCCTTCCGGGGCCCGGTGCTGATCATGCACACCCGCAACGACGATCTGGTGCCGCTCAGCCACGCCGAGCAGTTGTACAGCTGGGCAGGGGTACCGAAAAAGCTCCTGATCTTCGAACGGGGCGACCACAACACCATCCTCACCGCCAACGATGGCTCCTATTACCATGCGGTAGCCGACTTCATCCACCATCCGACCAAGACAGGGACATCCCCACCCGGCACCTGACCGGTTGCCTGTAACACACCGATAGCCCCTTACATCGCTGCATCAGAACAAAAAAAGGGGGCTCGCACGTATGCGGCCCCCTGTCTGTTCATATCGGTACCTTGATGGATCTACGGGATCACAGCTCCACATCCAGCTCGTTCTGGGTGATCTGGTGCCGTTCCTGGCGCTTCCTGATCAGGACCAACTCCCCCTTGGACGTACGCATGACCGCCGGCGCCTTGCGGTGCGAGTTGTAGTTCTCCGGCGACATGCTCTCCGAATAGGCGCCAGTTCCGCCGATCACCACGTAATCACCGATCTCCGGCTCCACGATCTGCACCGGAACGATGTTGCCGTCACCGTCCAGACGAACCGAGTCGCCGCTTTCGCAGCAGCGGCCGACGATACCGAAGGGACGGGTGCCGGCAACCGGAACGAGGTCGTATTCGCTGGAGAGCAGGGTACCGTCCTGCTTCACCACGGCGATCGGGTGCTCGGAGCCGTAGAGCAGAGGACGGGAAAGCAGTTCCATGCCGCCGTCGACGATCAGGAAGTTCATCTCCTTGGTCAGCTTTTTGTCGATGATGCGGGTGATGATGTGGCCGGAATTGGCCACCACAAAGGTGCCCGGCTCAATCTCCATAATCAGTTCACGACCGGTGGCCTCCTTGAATGCCTCGACCCGCTGAGCGGCGTAGACACCCAGGGCGTTGATGTCGGCCTGCTTCTCGCCCGGCATGCGGGCCACCTTGAGGCCGCCGCCGAAGCTGACCCGCACGGCATCCGGGAAGTAATCCCGCACGAAGCCGAGCTCGCGGTCGATGTTCTCGCGCCATTTCTCGGGATCGCCGCCGGAACCGATATGCACATGCACCTGGGTGAAACGGAGCCCCTGCTGGTCGGCCAGGGCCTTCACGGTCGGGACGTCGTTCAGGTGGACGCCGAAGCAGGAATATTCGCTGCCGGTATCGCGGGTCTGGCTCTCGCCGCCGCCGGCTGCACCGGGATGGACCCTGATGGAGAGGTCGATCTTGTGCTTGGCCGCGAAATCGGCGATCAGGCGGAACTGGGTCAGGGAGCAGACGTTGTATTTCAGGCCGCCGAGGATCATCTCCTCCAACTCGGCCCGGTCTTCTCCCAGGGGCACTTCCTGGGTGGTCAGCATCATGCGCGCATAGGGGATGCCGGCGGCATGGGCACGGGCGGCCTCGTTGACCGAGGAGCAGTCCAGGTCAAGCCCCTTGCCGGTGACGATCCGCAGGACGGTGCGGTCCGAGTTGGCCTTCATGGCGTAGCGGACGTGGAGGCCGCAGGGGTTGGGCATATCCAGCAACTGCTGGCAGCTGTTTTCGATGAACTGCTGGTCATGCAGATAGACCGGTGTCCCCCAGCGGCGGGCGATCTCCGGGATCAGCGCTGCATCAAGTTTAGTCGGTCCGAAGTGTGTCATTGTCATGTGCTGAAACCTCGCTAGTGTGATAGGGCCGCGGGGCCGATACGGTACGCGGGCGACTGTATGAGCTTTTCTATGTAGCATTTTCCGGCCGTCCGGCGCAACAGTTCAATTCGCCCGGGAGGGACAATCATTGGTGATGCCCTCCCCTCAGAAACAGCGGCCGGCGGCCAGCGATACACGTCAATTTCGCAGGTTCATTTTTCTTCAAGATGAATTCCGCGCTCACTCCGTGGCTCTTCTGATATAGTTGAATCATCAACCATTCGCGGCGGTGACCGACATGAGCCACCACAAACAGCGCCTCCCCTTCCGCTACCTGGAACCGGCCTTCTTCGGCGGCCTGCTGGACGACCCGATCCTCTTCCTCCGGATCCGCCCCCTGCGACGGGCGCTCCTCTTCGACTGCGGTCAGATCGCCCACCTGGCCAAGCGGGTCGTCAAGCACATCGACACAGTCTTCATCAGCCACGCCCACATGGATCATATCATGGGGGTCCCCACCCTGATCCGCCACCACCACGCCTCCCCCACACCGCTCCACCTCTACGGCCCCCCCGGCATCGCCGAGCGGATCGGCCATCAGATCCGAGGGTACGACTGGAATCTCTGTGAGCCCTATTGGTTCACCCTCCATGTCCATGAGGTCTGGCCGGAACACGTGAGTCATCACCGCTTCGCCGGCCCCGAGGCCTTCGCCCACCACCACGACGGTGACGAACCTCGCACCAGCCGGGAGATCTGGTCCTGTGGCTACGTCACCGTGGCGGCGGAGCAGCTGGACCACAAGCTGACGACCCTCTGCTTCCGGGTCACCGAGCGCCCCCCCTTCAACGTCGATCCGGTCCGGCTGGCGGAACGGGGACTGCTGCCGGGGGATTGGATCCGTGATCTGAAGAGCCGGGTCTGGAAGGGGATCGAGGAACGGACCGTGGTCGCGGGGGACGGCGTGGAGCCAGTGGCCGACCCGGCGGCGCTCTACGAGGCGATCCGGGGGGAAACTGCCTGCGCCTCCCTCGGGTATCTGAGTGACGTGGGGTGGACCCCGGAGAACCGGGCAACCATGGAGCGGTTCCTGGGGGGGCTCACCCTCCTCTGCGCCGAATGCACCTTCCTGCGGGGAGAGGTGGAGAAGGCCCGCGCCTCATACCACCTCTGCAGCGACGACCTGAACGAACTGACGGGGAAACTGGCTCCCCGTTTCATCCTCCCCATGCACCTATCCAAGAGCTACCTCTACCGGACGGTGGACCTGTATAGCGAATTACGTCCACCCGAGGGGACCACGCTCCTGCGGCTGCCGAACCACATCGTCCCCCCGCCGCTGATGGTGGAGGATGTGGCCGGCTGGCTGCGGCCAGGGTGCGTGGAGTGATCCCTGATACACAACCTATTGCCTTTTTGTCACGGATCGTGGCAGGTATAGGGACGTAACCGGTCAGACAACAGAAAGGGGGCAGACGAACGACCATGTGCGGCAGATTCACCTCACTCCTGACACCCGAGCTCTTGGCAGCCATCTACGACATCCTGTCGCCCCCTTCCCTGCCGCCGCGCTACAACATCGCGCCGACGCAGCCGGCCGCCGTGGTCCGCAGCGGTGATGAGGGTCACAACCGGCTCGACCTGCTGCGCTGGGGGCTGGTCCCCTCCTGGGCCAAGGAAATCTCCATCGGCAGCCACCTGATCAACGCCCGCTGCGAGACGGTCCACGAAAAACCGGCCTTCCACCACGCCGCCCGCTTCCGCCGCTGCATCGTCCCCGCCTCCGGCTTCTACGAATGGCAGGACACCGGCGGGCGCAAACAGCCCTGGTACCTGCGGGCCCGGGATGGCGCCCCCTTCGGCCTGGCCGGACTGTGGGAGAGCTGGCGGCAGCCGGACGGCACCCCGTTGGAGAGCTTCTGCATCCTCACCGCCGCCGCCAACGAGCTGATGCGCCCGATCCACGACCGGATGCCGGTCATCCTGCCGCCGGAGGAGTATCCCCGCTGGTTGAACCACAACCAGCACGATCCCCGGCAGCTGGAGGAGCTGTACCGCCCCTACCCCGCCGATCTGATGACCGCCGTCAAGGTCGCCACCGTCGTCAACAGCCCCGCCCACGATGCCCCGGACTGTCTGCAGCCGCTGCCGGCTGGCGCAGTGGCCGATTAGGAGCTCCCGCAGCATATTTGGCTGAGACCACCAATCGCAAGGCCACACACAAGTCGCTCCTCCCCTTTGGCGGTGCTGGACTTGTTGAATCGTAGAGTGAATTAAGGGAATTGTTTCTTTCAGGGTAATCGTAAAAACTTAGGATAACGTAACCGGAGATCACTATGCCTACGCCGCTGGCCAAAGTAAAAACAGCCCTGCAGGAACACGGGATTGACATATCGATACTGACAGAACTGGAGACCGACTATACCGAGTTGGGGCACAAGGCCGATGAGCTGGAGCTGCTGCTGATCACCATCGTCCGGACCGGCTGGCCCTGGGACGAGGAAGGGGAACCCAACGCGATCCATGACGCTGTCAAGGATGGCTATACCACGGCGATGGTGGCGGCGCGGAACCTGCTCGGCCTGAATCTTAACACCCGCATCACCCGGACCGAGCCGAAGACCTGACCTGCCCAAAAGAATATCTAGCAATTTCCCCGTTTCAAATCTAATCTGACACATCCATAGCATCCCGGAATCCATGATCCATCGGAGCACCCATGAACCAGACAACCATTAACGGTATCACCCTCTCCCTGGCCGGACCGGTGGAACTCAACCTCCGCTGGGTCGGCCAGGATGAGCTGCTGCAGCAGCTGCTGGCCGCCTGGCTGGTGATCGACGAGCGTGACATCCCCTTCAATCCCCGGCTGATCGGCAAGCCGGGCGTGGGCAAGACCACCCTGGCCTATGCTGCCGCCCAACGCCTGGGTCGGCCAGTCTACCTGTTCCAGGCCACCATGGACACCCGCCCGGAAGACCTGATCGTGACGCCGGTCATCGGCCCCGACGGGAAGATCCAGTATGCCGCTTCGTCGCTGGTCTCGGCCATGGTGACCGGCGGGGTGCTGATCCTGGACGAGGGAAACCGCATGAGCGAGAAGGCCTGGGCCTCCCTGGCCCCGCTGCTGGATGACCGCCGCTACGTGGAATCTGTGGTCACCGGCCTGCGCATCCCGGCCAAACCGGATTTCCGCATCGTGGTTACCATGAACGAGGACTCCTCCACCTTCGAGATCCCGGAATACATCCACTCCCGCCTGCAGCCGCAGATCTACATCGACTTCCCGGAGGCTGACGAGGAGCTGACCATCCTCAAGGAGAACCTCCCCTTCGCCGATGACGGGATCCTTACGTATGTCGTCGGCTTCCTCCAGCGGGCCCACGAAGCGGACGAACTCTACTCCGTGCGGGACGGCATCAATATCACCCGCTATGCCCTGAAGATGGCCGCCGCCGGGGGGACATCGCCACGGGAGCTGATCGCCGTCTCGGTGGAGCGGATCCTCGGCAGCGAAGCCCTCCCCTACCTGGACTGACATGCCGCAGCGACTGTACCTGGAACAGTTCGGCCCGGTTCACGCCATGCCGGTGCTGCATTACCGGATGGAATTTGCCCATCTGGTGAGCCAGGCCGTGCAGAAGGTCAAACCGGACGCTATCGCGATTGAGCTCCCCGCCACGCTGGAGGCGCCGTTCCTGCGCGCCGTCCGCCGCCTCCCCCAGGTTTCGGTCATCAGTTACGGGACCGGCAAGGATGGGGCGGAGGCGGTCTACCTGCTGGTGGAACCTGCCGACCCGCTGGTGGAGGCCGCCCGGCAGGCGCTGGAGCTGGACATCCCGCTGCACCTCATTGACGTCGATACCGATGACTACCCCCGCCATGCCGAACGCCTCCCCGACTCCTACAGCATCTGCCGGATCGGGCTGGCAGCCTACTACCGGGAATACCTGCAGACCGCCGCCGGGCAGAAACCGTGCCGGGAAGACCTGCGCCGGGAACAGGGGATGACCTACCGGCTGCAGCAGCTGGCCCGGGAACACAGGCGCATCCTCTACGTCTGCGGCATGTCCCACCTGGAGCGGGTGAAGGGTGCATTCGACCGGCCCCAGGCGGCACCGCTGGAGCGGCTGCGCCGCGACGGGGTGACGGTATTCAATCTCCACCCCGATTCCTGCCGGGAGATCCTGGCCGAGTTCCCCTTCCTCTCCGCGGTGTACGAGTACCGCCGTCGGGCGCTCCCCGATGAGCCGCCGGAGAACGGCGCCGGCCTGCGGAAACGGTTCCATGCCCTGGAGCTGATCAACGGCGGCAGGCAGGAGATCGCCGAGGAGCAGATGCTCGACAACGCCATCCGCCGCGCTGCCCGCCGGATCGGCCCAGAAGGAACGTTTCCCGACCGGCAGCGCATGATCTACCGGCTGTTTACGGAGGCGGCCCGCCATTACCGCCAGGAGACCGGTGAGACGGTCCATATCTGGCAGAAGCGGGCGTTCTTCAAGTTCGCCCGCAATTACGCCCTGCTCGGGGGGATGCTGCTCCCCGACATCTACCAGCTGCTGGCGGCGGCCCGGGGCTGTATCGATGATAATTTCGCCTACGCCTTCTGCCGCCTGGCTACCTGCTACCCGTGGCAGACGGTCGAGAGCGACCTCCCCACCATCAGCATCTCCCCTGAGGAGATGTGGGGCGGCAGCCGGAGCATCCGCTTCCGCCCCCGGCAGAAGCGGACCAAGGGGCTCTCGGCTCTGGGGCTTCTCAAACGGAAGCGGGAGAAGCGGCCGGGAGAGTGGCTGGAGGGGTTCGACGATCCGGCGGTCTGCTCCTATCCCCCTGAGGATATCGCCATCGAGGAGTACGGCCGTTTCCTCAAGCGCAAGGGGAGCATGCAGTTGTCAGAGGAGTTGACCCGGAGCGAGAAGTTCACCACCTCGCTGCTGGACGGCATCGACTTGCGGGAGACCATGCGCAACATCCACGAGGGGTCGATCTATGTCCGGGAGCAGCAGCGGGCCAAGGGGGGTGTCGGCTGCATGGTGGTGGTGTTCGACGAGGACCGGCGGGAGGATCGTTACCGCTACCTGATGACCTGGCTGGGGGAGCATGACCAGGAGTCGGACATGGCCTTCTATGCCACGGACCCGGCGGAGAACATCGCCGGCCCCGGCATCTGCCGCAGCGAGTACGGCGGTTTCATGCTCTCCTACCCTCCCCGGCGGATGATGGATGTCTGGACCGATCCGGACTACCGCCAGGCCCAGAGCAAAGGGGAGGTGCTGCTGATGGCTGCTCTCGATTATTCTCTGGAGAAGCATATCGTTTACGTGGCCCCCCGGCCGCCGCGGAGCATCTTCAAGCAGCTGGCGGCCCGGCGCGACCGGAAGATCGTCTATATCCCCCTGAACAGCCTCTCTCCCCACAAGCTCAAGAAGCTGCGGATCCTGCACATCCTGGCCGGCAAGGACAAGCGGGAGATCGCCAAGGACTACATCTGGTAACACCGCTCACCGGCACCACGGCAGAGATCGCTCCAGCCAGAATCTTTACCCCCACATTTTTTTCCATTGACAGCCCCACCCGAAATACTCTATAGGTAGTCACATGACTACCTATTATCCCAAAAGCCCAAACGAACTGACCGCGCGCCAGCAGGAGGTGCTGGATTTCATCACCTCCTACGCGGACAGCAACGGCTATCCCCCCAGTCAGCGGGAGATCGCCCGGCACCTGAAGGTGTCCGGAACCCTGCCGGTCATGAAGCACCTGGATGCGCTGGAGCGCAAGGGATACCTCAAGCGGGACCACGTGAACCGCGGCATCTCCCTGTCTGCCCCCCGGAGCCATCAGGCCTCCCTGCCGATCGTCGGCACCGTCAAGGCCGGCCAGCTCTCCACCGCCATCGAGGATATCCAGGGATACTTCGCCATCGACCAGATGGCGGTCAAGGGGGCAGACTGCTTCTTCCTCCGGATCAGCGGCGAATCCATGATCAACGCCGGTATCCTGGATGGCGATCTGGCCCTGATCCGGCCACAGAAGAGCGCCAACAATAAAGACATCGTCGTGGCCATGGTGGACGGCGAGGCAACGGTGAAGTGGTTCCACAAGGAACAGGACCATATCCGCCTCCAGCCGGCCAACGAGAGCATGGCACCGATCCTCGTCTACCCCGAGGACGGCGAGGTGGAGATCATCGGCCGGGTCATCGGCATTTACCGGCAGATGTAGCTGCCGGCCGGCAACCCGAAACACAAATCAAGAATCAGGAGATTGCTTATGGAACCGATTACCCTGTGTGGATTGATAATAGTTTTGTTCGGATTGTGGGTGGAGTTTGAACCGGCGATCATGCGCATGGTCACGGCAATCCGCCGCAGCAGACTCTATGCCGCGCTGACGGCGCAGCCGGTCCGGCCGCCGGTGTACGGGAAACGGCTGCCGCTGGGTGCGGCCCGGACGTCCCTCTGATACGGTGACGGCTCCCACCCGGAGAGCCGTTGCCACGGCATGACAGCCTCTGGCGAAGCACTTTAAGTGGCTGTTGCTGTTACCACCGCCCCCTGCCCCGTTCTCCCGCATCATCCTCCTGATTGCGTGCACCACCGAACCCGTATTTACTGTTTTAATGACCGGCGATTTTCGCTACAATGGCGCTGTCGGTGATTGTCAGCTACGGGAGAGGAACGGCATATGGGCATACTGCAGAGACTGGTGACCTGGCTGAAATCGCGCCTGGAAGCGATGGACGAGCTGTCCCCCAAACAGGAAGAACGGCGCCGGACACCGGACCGGAGGGTCTCCTCCCTCGGCTACACCGGACCGGAACGCAGGTCGGGCAAAGACCGGCGGGCTAATTCATAATCCGTTGCAGCACAGACTGTAGCGCTAAAAAATGCAAAAAGGGACTCAGCCAAGTTGGCTGAGTCCCTTTTTTAATGGTCGGTGCGACTGGATTCGAACCAGCGACCACTAGACCCCCAGCCTATCGTGATTTGCTGGTTTTTGGGGTATCAGAAGAGCCTAAGCTCAATATTTTCGATATGTTATATTAAAGAATAACTCATCTTAGTTGATAAAGTCAAGCTGTGCGTAAATCTCTCAAGGGAGTGAACATCGTGATTTCAGCATGTTACGAGCTTTCATTTTCTTCTTTTACTAAAGTCAATTAGGGTTTTACATCTGATTTACATCTGAGATGTCATCGCTCCAATTTCAATTGTAATCTAAGATGTCAGACAACAATCAACTTTCGAGATATATTCACCAAAGTTGAACTAAACATTCAATTTAATATATATTTTCAAATCTATATATTCATAACTTTAAATTATTAGGCTGAAATATCTAGACCACTAGACCCCGGGATTAGTGGGCTAAAAATTTGAATACAATTTTACATCTGATTTACATCCAATTTACATCCAGGACGCAAAAACAGCCACCTACGATCTCCGTAAGTGGCTGTTTTTATTTGGTCGGTGCGACTGGATTCGAACCAGCGACCACTAGACCCCCAGTCTAGTGCGCTACCAGGCTGCGCTACGCACCGAAACCCTTGTTACAACTCCATCCGCAATGCCTGTAATGCGGACTTTACCTCTTTAAGCAACCCTGCATGATCCACCGTCGGTTCGACAACCGGGAGAAGATCATCGGTATTAATCAACTTGCCCTTGGGGGAGATGCGCTTCTTGACCCCTTCTATGGTGAACTTTTCATCGTAGAGAAGCCGCCGGACCTGCATGATCAGCTCTACCTCGCTGCGCGAGTAGAGCCGCTGACCCGTGGTGCTTTTTTCCGGCTTCAGGAAAATGAATTCCGATTCCCAGAAACGGAGCACAGAGGTCTTGACACCTGCCATCTGGGCTACTTCGCCGATCTTGTAATACAGTTTGTCGGGAAATAGTGTGCCCATGGCCCAGTGCGGTTATTTTCCCTCTTTTACGGGAGTATTGATGGCGTTCTTGAGGACCTGGCTCGGCTTGAAGGTAAGAATGCGGCGAGCAGCGATGGTGATGGTATCGCCGGTCTGGGGATTACGCCCCCTGCGGTCGGCCTTCTGCTTGACGACAAAGTTGCCGAATCCGGCAATCTTGATTTTTTCACCCGATTCGAGCGTGTTCTTCAAGATGCTAAATACCGACTCGACCATTTCGGACGATTCTTTTTTGGAAAAACCGATCTTCTGGTGGATTCTTTCAACGATGTCAGCCTTGGTCATAACAACC
The DNA here is from genome assembly GCA_964609805.1 of uncultured Geobacter sp. Classification (GTDB taxonomy): domain Bacteria; phylum Desulfobacterota; class Desulfuromonadia; order Geobacterales; family Pseudopelobacteraceae; genus CAIPTY01. Next base: position 21,830 of record CAZSTJ010000009.1, read on the forward strand.
TCTATCTCTACGATTTACTTATAATTTCAAAAGGGAAATTTTTATAGCACAGCAAATTCCATTTCGCAACCGCTTTTTATCTTATTGATACATTTAGTTTATTCATTAAAGCGGCAGTGACCTTGGTGTGGAGAGCACCAATCTCCTCATCGGTAAGGGTACGCTCATAGGAACGGTAGCGGATGCGGATGGCGATACTCTTGAACCCTTCCTGGATCCCCTGCCCCGTGTAGAGGTCAAAGATCTCCGTCTGCTCTATCTCCTTGGCCTTGACGCCGGCAATACAGGCCAGGATCTGCTCGGCAGAAATCTCCTCCGGCACCAGCAGGGCGATATCGCGGGTGCTGTCCGGGAAGCGCGAGGGAGCGGTGATGGTCCGCTTCCGGCCCGCCAGTTTCACCAGCATGTCGAAGTCCAGCTCGAAGGCATAGACCGGCTTCTCGATCTCGAAATTGGCCTGCACGACCGGATGGACCTCTCCGAAGGTACCGAGCCGTTTGTTACCGACCATGACGCTGCAGGACTTGCCCGGGTGGTAGTAGGTCTCCGGTGCGTCGGCGTTCCAGCTGACCCCGCCGATATGGAGCTCCTCAAGCAGGTTCTCGATAACCCCTTTGACGTCATAGAAGTCCACGGCGTCACGGGAGACACTCCAGCCGCTGCCTGCGCGCAGGCCGGTCAGCGCACCGGCGATGCAGAGCGGCTCATGGGGCATCTCTTCTCCGGTGGGGAGGTAACGGCGACGGATCTCGAACAGCTTGAGGTCCATGGTGCGGAAGCTGGTGTTGCGGGCCACCACCTCCAGCACCCCCGGCAGCAGGGTCGTCCGCATGACCGATTGCTCGGCCACCAGCGGATTGGCCAGCTTGATGGCGGTGCGGCGGGGGTCGTCATCCGCCAGCAGCAGCTTGTCGGCGGCGTCGGGGGAGGTGAAGCTGAAATTGATGATCTCGTTCATGCCGTTGGCCACCAGGATAGTGCGCACGGCCCGTACCAGACGCTGGGGGAGCGTGGGGAGGTCTGAATCGACCCGGGCAATCGGCATGGAAGCAGGGATGGCGTCGAACCCTTTCATGCGGGCGACCTCCTCCACCAGGTCAATCTCCCGCTCGATGTCGATTCGGTACGTCGGCGGCACCACGTCCAGGCTGCCGGCCGCATTGTCGCTGACGGCACACTCCAGGCGGGTCAGGATATCCACCGTCTCGGCGCGGGGGACGTCGATCCCCAGGAGGGCGCCGACCCGTTCCGGCCGGAGGGTGATGGTCGGCTGCTCACTTTTACCCGGGTACGCATCGACGACGCCGGAAGCCACCTTACCCCCGGCCAGCTGAGCAATAAGGGATGCGGCCCGATCAAGGGCGCGGATCACCATGCCGATATCTGCGCCGCGCTCGAAGCGATGGGACGACTCGGTATGGAGTCCGAGGCGCTTGGCGGTGCGGCGGATGGCCGCCGGGCGGAACCAGGCACTCTCCAGCAGGATGTTGGCGGTGGTGTCGGCGATCTCGGAGTTCTGTCCCCCCATGACCCCGGCCAGGGCCACCGGACGGTCGGCATCACAGATCACCAGATCATCGGCGGTGAGGGTCCGCTGCTGATCGTCCAGGGTGGTGAAGAGCTCCCCCTCACCGGCACGGCGGACAACGATCCGCTTTCCGGCCAGGCGATCGCAGTCGAAAGCATGGAGCGGATGCCCCAGCTCCATCATCACGAGGTTGGTGACGTCCACCACGTTGTTGATGGAACGCATGCCGACGGCATTGAGACGACTCACCAGCCACTCGGGGGACGGGGCAATCGTGCAGCCGGTTATGTAGCGGGCGGCGTAACGGGGGCAGAGCTCGGCATCCTCGATGGTGACGCCGATGGTGGCGGTGGCCGGCTCGGCCCCTTCGTCGATGGCGGCCTCCGGGTAGCGGATAGTCTTCCCCAGCTTGGCGGCGATCTCACGGGCGATGCCGGCGACACTCAGGCAGTCGGCACGATTCGGAGTCAGTCCGATTTCCAGGAGGGTGTCCTTCATGCCCAGGGCGGCAAAGACAGGGGTCCCCAGCGTCATATCGCCGGGCAGCACCATGATGCCGGCGCTCTCGTCGGCAAGTCCCAGCTCCTTCTCGGAACAGAGCATGCCGCACGATTCCTCGCCACGGATCTTGGAGCGCTTGATCTTGAAGTCGCCCGGGAGGGTCGCGCCGATCTGAGCCAGGGCGACGGTATCACCCTGCTGGAAGTTCTGGGCGCCGCAGACCACATCCAGGGTCTCGGTGCCGTTGTTCACCCGGCAGAGGGAGAGCTTGTCGGCGTTGGGGTGCTGGCGTTTCTCCTCCACCCGGGCGACCACCACGTCGTCCATCCCCTCCCCCAGTTTTTCCATCCCTTCCAGTTCCAGGCCGAGCATGGTGAGCATGTCGCCCAGCTGTTCGGGGGTAAGGTCGAAATCAACGAATTCCTTGAGCCAGTTGTAGGTAACTTTCATATCAACGCACCATTTGTCCGGATAAATTCAAAATCGATTCTCACAGAGCTCACAGAGCCACGGAGAAGATCAAAATCAAAAGAGAAGGACGTGAGGTTTATTACCCCAAAGAAATATTACTTATTTGGGATTACTCTGTGTCCTCTGTGCCTCTGTGAGAAATACAATTCGCCGTTAAAACTGACGCAAAAATCTTACATCATTCTCGAAGAGTAGCCTCATATCGCTAATGCCGTACTTTAACATCGCGATCCGTTCGATCCCCATGCCGAAGGCAAACCCGGAGATCTCCTCGGCGTCATAATTGACGTGCCGGTATACCTCGGGGTCTACCATGCCGGCCCCCAGGATTTCCAGCCAACCGCTCTGTTTACAGACCCTGCATCCCTTGCCGCCGCAGATAACGCAGGCGATGTCCACCTCGGCCGACGGCTCGGTGAAGGGGAAGAAACTGGGGCGCAGACGGACACCGGTCTTCTGGCCGAAGAGCTGGTTGGTAAAGATCGTCAGCATCCCTTTCAGATCGGCAAAGGTGACCCCCTTGTCCACCATCAACCCCTCTATCTGGTGAAACATGGGGGAGTGGGTGGCATCGGAGTCGCAGCGATAGACCGTGCCGGGGGCAATGATGCGCACCGGCGGCTTCTGCTTGAGCATGGTGCGGATCTGGACCGGCGAAGTGTGGGTGCGGAGCAGCAGGTTGTTCTCCACGAAGAAGGTGTCCTGCATGTCACGGGCCGGGTGTTCGGGGGGAAAGTTGAGCGCCTCGAAGTTGTACCAGTCGTGCTCGATCTCGGGCCCTTCCGCCACGGAAAAGCCGAGACCGGCAAAGATGTCGCAGACCTCTTCGATAACCAGGGTGATCGGATGACGCGTGCCAGCCGGCTGACGGCGTCCCGGCAGGGTGATGTCGATCCGTTCGGTCTGCAGCCTGCGGCTGATCTCAGCATCACGGGCCGCGGCCAGGGCATGCTCGAGGGTGGCCTCGATCTCATCCTTGACCGTGTTGACCAGTTGGCCCACCTGGGGGCGCTCCTCGGCGGAAAGGGCGCCCAGCCCCTTCATCAGACCGGTCAGCTCCCCCTTGCGTCCCAGGAAGCGGACCCTGATTTCCTGCAGCGCAGCCTCGCCCTCGGCCTGCGCGATACACGCCACGGCCTCGTCTCTTAAACGTTGCAATTGTTCCCGCATAATACCTGCCTTTACAAAAAAAGGAATGGGAGTGTAATCTCCCATTCCCTCATGTGTGAAATACAGCGTCTGCTGTCAGATTCCGGCTTTTGCCATACCGGCGATCTCGGCGAAACCTTTCGGATCGGAGACAGCGATATCGGCCAGAACCTTGCGGTCGATCTCGATGTTGGCCTTTTTAAGACCGAAGATGAATTTGCTGTACGACAGACCGTTCAGGCGTGAAGCCGCATTGATACGGGTGATCCAGAGACTGCGGAAATCCCGCTTCTTGACGCGACGGTCACGGAAGGCATAATTGAGCGCCCGGTCAACCGCTTCGGTCGCACTGCGGAACAGCTTGCTCCGTGCGCCGCGGTAACCTTTGGCAAGTTTCAATACCTTGTTACGTCTGCGTCTCGCTTTAAAACCTCTTTTAACGCGTGGCATGTTCTACTCCTTCGTGTTGTAATATCGCCCGATCCGTAAGGGGAGACAGTTTCCTCACGGTTCTTGGCATTGGTGACGACGTTACCGAAAGGTTCCGCCGTCAATTCGTAGCAATTTTTCACCCCTGCGGCAGAACCGCTCCTTACATGTACGGGATGAGTTTGGCAATGTTCTTCTGGTCAACGGCTGCGACCATCCCGCCCTGACGCAGGTTACGCTTGCGCTTGCGGGTCTTGGGGGTCAGGATGTGGCTGGTGAATGCGCCGCCGCGCTTGATGCGACCCGAGGCGGATTTCTTGAAGCGCTTGGCAGCGCCACGATTGGTCTTGATTTTCGGCATCTCTTCTTCTCCTTCTTGAGCTGTGTGAATGTATCTTATTTTAAAACAACTATTTTTTAACTTTGGGGGCCACAATCATGAACATCTGGCGCCCGTCCACCCGGGGGTGGGACTCGATCACGGCGATGTCGGCGATCTGGGCTGCAAACTTCTCGATGACCGCCCGCCCCAACTCCATGTGGGTGATCTCACGGCCGCGGAACACCAGGGTGACCTTAGCCTTGTTTCCCTCTTCCAGGAAGCGGCGGACATGCTTTACCTTGAACTCCAGGTCGTGATCATCGGTCTTGGGTCGGAGCTTGATCTCCTTTACCTCGACATGGACCTGCTTTTTGCGGGCTTCCTGGAGCTTCTTGCTCTGCTGGTACTTGAACTTGCCGTAGTCCATAATCCTGCAGACCGGCGGCACCGCGGTTGGAGATACCTCGACCAGGTCAAGCTGCTGCTGTTCGGCAAGCGCAAGGGCCTGGGAGGTCGGGATGATACCGAGAGCTTCTCCTTCGGCTCCGATTACCCGGATCTCCGTAGCACGGATGGCGTTGTTGATGTTCACGGTCGGCTTTGCTATGGCTGCACCTCCTGGTTGGGACGCCCCGTAAGGACACCCCTGTCATGACAAATCATTATTTAAACTGTTTCGATTCCGATTCAACAAACGTGGCAAAAGCCTCTGCCGACAACGGCTCGAGGTTTTTACCGTCGCGGTAGCGCGGCGTTACCAGCCCCTGCTCAACTTCCTTGTCGCCGATGACCAGCATGTAGGGAATTTTCTGCAGTTGGGCTTCGCGTATCTTGAAGCTCAGCTTTTCATTGCGGAAATCCCCCTGAACCCTGACTCCTGCCCCACGCAAGCGGGCAAGGACATCCTGGCCATAGGGGATCTGACTATCGGTAACCGTGAGGACAATTGCCTGAACCGGTGAGAGCCAGAGGGGGAAATTCCCGGCGAAATGTTCGATCAGCACACCGATGAAGCGTTCGATCGAACCGAGTATGACCCGGTGTACCATAACCGGACGCTTCTTTTCCCCGTCGGAGGCCACGTAATGCAGATCAAAACGCTCCGGCAGGGTAAAATCGCACTGGATAGTAGCACACTGCCACCGCCTGTCAAGACAATCACGCAGTTTTATATCGATTTTCGGCCCGTAGAAGGCACCGTCACCTTCGTTGATCTCGTAAGGGCGACCGGTATCCTTGAGTGCCGACTCCAGAGCGTTCGTGGCCAGTTCCCAGGCCGCATCGTCACCGATGGACTTTTCAGGACGGGTGGAGAGCTCCATCTCGTACTCAAAACCGAAGATCCCCATGACGTCGCTGACGAAGGAGAGGACATTCTTGATCTCGGCATCCAGCTGGTCCGGCGTACAGAGGATATGGGCATCGTCCTGGGTAAAGCAGCGGACCCGCATCAGCCCGTGGAGAACACCGGCACGCTCGTGACGATGGACCGTCCCCAACTCGAAGAAGCGGAGCGGCAGGTCGCGGTAACTGCGCAGCTGGGACTTGTAGATCATCATATGGGCGAGGCAGTTCATCGGCTTGACGCCGAAACTCTGTTCATCCACCTCGGTGAAATACATGTTCTCACGGTAGTTCTCGTAGTGACCGGAACGCTGCCACAGATCGGTCTTGAGGATCTGCGGGCCGACGACGATGTCGTAGCCGCGCTTCAGATGCTCACGCCGCTCGAAATCTTCCAGAATCGTCCGGAGCATGGCACCCTTGGGATGCCAGATAGCAAAGCCTGCCCCCACCTCATCGGAGAAGGAGAACAGGTCCAGTTCGCGCCCCAGCTTGCGGTGGTCGCGACGTTTGGCCTCTTCCAACCGGTTCAGATAGGCTTCCAGTTCTTTCTTGTCGGTAAAGGCGGTGCCGTAGATACGCTGCAGCATCCGGTTTTTCTCGTCACCGCGCCAGTAGGCCCCGGCGATGGAGAGCAGCTTGAAGGCCTTGATACGGGAGGTGGAGGGCACGTGCGGGCCACGACAGAGGTCGGCGAAGCCCCCCTGGGTATAGAGCGAAACCGTCTCGGCGCCGATCCCCTCGATGAGTTCCCGCTTGTAGGGTTCCCCCATGGCGTCGAACTGCGTGATGGCCTCTGCACTGGGGAGTACCGAGCGGGTTATCTTGATATCAGCCTTGGCAAGATCGGCCATTTTGGCCTCGATCCGCTCCAGGTCTTCCGGAGTGAACGGTTGGTCCATGTCGAAGTCGTAGTAGAAACCATTCTCGATGGCGGGGCCGATGGTGACCTTGGCTGCCGGGAACAGCTCCTTGACCGCCTGGGCCATCAGGTGTGAAGCGGAGTGGCGGATAATCTCCAGCGCCTCCGGGCTCTTTTCAGTAACGATCTCGACCCGGGCGCCGTCGTGCAGCGGCGCGGTAACGTCCACCAGTTCGCCGTCAATCTTGCCGGCCAAGGCAGCCTTGGCAAGCCCGGCACCGATAGATGCGGCAAGATCGGCGATCGTTGCCCCTGCAGTGAGGGTCCTGGCGGAACCGTCAGGAAGTGTTACCTGTATGTCGGCCATGATTAATTCCCCTGGTTGGTGAAACAGAAAAGGCATCGAACTCTCGATGCCCCTGAACTTCAGCTGTTAATGGTAGGCGCGGGCGGTCTCGAACCGCCGACCTCTACCGTGTCAAGGTAGCG
>CAZSTJ010000010.1:0-28138 GCA_964609805.1 uncultured Geobacter sp.
GCCCGGGAGAAAGTCCCCAAGGGGGTCGAAGTTGCCATGGGGCCGATTGGCACGGCCATGGGGGAAATCTACCAGTATACCCTGGAAGGTAAGATGCCGGACGACCCGCAGGGGAAGATTGCCTACCTGACCAATCTTCGCACCATTCAGGAGTGGATTATCACGCCTCAGTTGAAGAGTGTCGCCGGCGTCAACGAGATCAACTCCTTCGGCGGCTATTTCAAGCAGTACCAGGTGCTTGTCTCGCCGGAGAAGCTGGTGAAATACGCCATCACCGTAGATGACGTCTACACCGCCATCGGCAGCAACAATGAAAACGTCGGCGGCAACCTCCTCGAACGGGGTACCGATCAATACATTGTTCGCGGGGTTGGCCTGATCAAGGATGTCAGCGACATTGAAAATATCGTCCTGAAATCTCAGGGCGGCACGCCGACATATATTCGGGACGTGGCTCAGGTGAAGGTCGGTGAGGCCGTTCGCATGGGCGCGGCCATGAAGGACGGCAAGGATGAGGCTGTCGGCGGCATCGTCATGATGCTGCGTGGTGAAAACAGCCGTGATGTTGTTCGAAGAGTTGCTGCCAAAGTCAAGGAAATGAACGAAAACAATGTGCTCCCTGAAGGGATCAAGCTCGTTCCCTATTATGATCGCAGCGACATTGTCAAGGCGAGTGTGGGCACGGTCAACAAGGCGCTGATCGAGGGATCTATCCTCGTCCTGATCGTGCTGTACCTGCTCTTGAACAGCATCCGGGGCAGTATCGTTGTGCTCATCGCGCTGCCGTTGTCGCTCCTGGCCACGTTCATTGTGATGAAGCTGGCCGGGATCACTGCCAACCTGATGTCGCTCGGCGGCTTGGCGATTTCCATCGGGATGATTATCGACACCACCATTATCCAGGTGGAGAACGTCCAGCGCCACCTGAGTGAAGAGGGGGGAAAGCATCCTAAATTACTGACCGTGCTGAAAGCAGTTATGGAGGTCAGAAAACCGAGCATCTTTGGCGAGCTGATCATTGCCCTGACCTTTATCCCGATCCTCTCCCTGGAAGGGATCGAGGGGAAAATGTTCGGTCCACTGGCCATTACGGTAGCCATTGCGCTTCTGTCGTCGCTGTTTCTCTCCGTGTTTGTAATTCCGGTGCTCTGCATCATGTTCCTTAAACCGCACCCGGAAAAAGAGAGCTTCATCATGAAGCACGCAACCAGGTTTTATCTGCCGCTGCTCAATTACGCCATGAACACGAAGCGCGTGGTGTTAAGCGTTGCCGCAATTCTCCTGGTTGCTTCACTCTTCCTGGTAACCCGGTTGGGGACGGAGTTTATCCCGGTCATGGATGAAGGGTCGTTTGATATGGACGTTTCCCTGCTCCCCGGTGTTTCCCTGGCCAAGGCGATGGAAGTAAACCAGCTGGCTGCGGCAAAACTGAAGCAGTTTCAAGAATTGGATACTATTGTGGGCCGGACCGGGCAGACCGGCGTCGCCATGGATACCAGGGGCACGGATAAAACCGGTTATGTGGGGATATTCAAACCGAAGAGCGAATGGAAGCGGGATATATCCAAGGAAGAAGTCACCAATGAGATGCGTAAATCTCTGGAGTCAGTTGCGGGAATTCAAGTCGGCTTCAGCCAGCCGATTCAATGCCGTATCGATGAACTGGTCGCTGGGACCCGGGCACAGCTGATTCTCAAGCTGTTTGGTGAAGATATCGACATTCTCAGAGAAAAATCGGCTGAAATTGCAAGAGTTCTCTCTACCGTCCGCGGGGGAACCGATCTGGCTGCGGAAAAGGTTTCAGGCCAGCCGTACCTGACCGTCAATATTGACCGCTCGAAGATTGCCCGCTATGGCCTGAATATCAGTGATGTACAGAAAGTCATTGAAATCGCCGTCGCTGGAAAATCGGCTTCCAAGTTTTATGAGGAGAACCGCAGTTTTGACATTACGGTGCGCCTGCCGGAAGAAAAACGGAATTCCCTGGAAGCCATCAAAAATCTGATGATCACTACCAAAACCGGGATCAATGTGCCGCTGGAACAGCTGGCGGAGGTCAAGATGATCGAAGGCCCGGCCCAGATCAGCCGCCAGGACGGAAACAGAAGAATCGGCATCGAGATGAATATCACCGGCCGGGATATCGGCGGTTTTGTCGCCGAGGCGAAACAGAAGATCAAGGAGCAGGTCAAGCTGCCGCCGGGCTATTACCTCACCTGGGGCGGGCAGTTCGAGAACCAGCAGCGGGCCATGAAAAAGCTGATGATCATCGGACCGGTTGCTATCGGCTTGATCCTTCTTCTCCTGTACGTCACCTTCCGGTCGATCCGATTGGCACTGCTGGTCATTTCCAACCTGCCATTTGCCTTGATCGGCGGGGTATTTGCGCTCTTCATTTCCGGGCAGTATCTGTCAGTGCCGGCGTCGGTGGGGTTTGTTGTCCTGTTTGGTGTGGCGGTGCTGAATGGCTTGGTATTGGTATCGCGCATCTCGCAATTGCGTGATGAAGGGCTTGAACTGCAGGAGGCAATCAGAAAAGGAACCCTTGACCGCTTGCGACCGGTAATGATGACCGCATCCATCGCCATTTTCAGCCTGATCCCGATGCTGATTGCCGGCGGGGCCGGTTCCGAAATCCAGAAACCGTTGGCGACGGTCGTCGTGGGGGGACTGGTGACATCAACCCTGTTGACGCTGTTGATTATTCCATCGGTGTACAGCTGGTTTGAGAAGCGAAAAGTTGAAGAGGAAATGTAGCTTCTTAATCAATCAAGAAAGGAGAATTCAATGAAAGAGATTAAAGCGATTATTCGGCCGGCAAAACTGCTGGAAGTCACCGAAGAGCTGCACGCGATTGATGGCCTTCCAGGTGTGACAGTTTCTGAAATAAGAGGCTTTGGCAAAGGCAAGGCAAGGAATGCAGCGGACAAGATTCTCTATGAAATGGTGGAATTCATCCCACGTATTAAATTGGAGGTCGTGGTGGATGACGCAATGGTCGATGAAGTTGTCAATGTTATCCAGAAGTACGCTCATACCGGTAATACCGGCGATGGGAAGATTTTCGTTTCTACGGTTGATGACATAGTGAAAATCAGGACAAATGAACGTGGCAAGGACGCAATTTGACGACGTCCAGACCTAAGAAAGGAGGTGCATTATGAGGAAGCTATGTCTTTTGATAATTGCGATATCGTTATTGAGCGGTTGCGCTGAAAGTTCCGCCTTGATCAAGGCAAACAGCGCCAGTTTACGCACCGATGTTTATGAGGAATTGACTAATGGGGCGACTGCGCCACAAGGGTATGTTGATTTGCGCATATCAGCCAATCTCAAGACACACAGACCAGGCATATTTTCCGCAAAGGATATTCACGGAACGCCAGATTACAAGTTGCTGTTGAATATTGACGGTCAGGCTGTGCTGTTACAAGGGAGTTTGCAGAAGGAAAACAGTGAGCCGATGAAACTGCTGGACCCGGAAGCAGGTGACGGTATTAGGTACCGTTTCAGTAAGAATCTCCGTCTTAAGGCCGGTCTCCACAAGGTGGTCGTTGCCCTTCCAGATGACGAAATTGCCGTTGCTAGGGAATTTACCCTGAATGCGGGAGAGCGCAACAGCCTGGTGGTGGAACCAGTATACAGCACTAAGCCGGGTAAGAGGCGTACGGGAATGTATAGCACTACCAGTTTTACCGAAGGTATCAGATCACTGAGAATAATGCTGAATGGCAAGGAAATTTAGAACATTGGGAGGACCTGAATGGATTCTTCAAAGGCTCCAGGAACTGTTGTAAAGCGTAGACGGCTTACCATGGAAGAGTTTGCAGAGATCCTTGACGGTGTCGCTGAGAAGCTGAAAAGCAAAACAGTACTCCCCCTTGATCCATTTACTGAACAGAGTGCAACAGAAGAGATTTACCAGGCAAAGCCCAAGAAGTACTTTTCTAAAGCAGCAGCACTGGGGACCCCGGAAAAAATATTGGCGCTGGTGGCGTCAGATCCGGGATGGGGGACCAAAAAGCTCGCGAATGCCCTCGCAGATCAAGGAATATCCTTGAGCCGTCAGTCGATTTACAAAATTTTGCGTAAACACAATCTCAATCTGCCTGGCATGCGGAAAGCGTGGCAGGCTGCACAAAAGGAGACGAATCCATGAAAAAAATCACCATATCAATTTGTGCTGTTGCTGTCGCACTGCTTGCTGTTCCTGCTTTTGCTTCTGTCGTCCCACCAGATGGCAAAGACGATTGCCTCCTGTATGGCAAGAACTGCCCGAACGCCCTTGATAGCCTGCCGGAGCGGATAATCAAGTTGAAAAATGAAATAGCAAAAGGTGAGAAGGTCTACTCGGCCGAAGAGTTGAACAAGCTCAAACGTAAGTTGAAAGATGACAACGAGACGATGAGGGTATTGCAGAAGCCAGGTAGATAGCCGCACGATGACATTTGCGGTTTTAAGTCCTGAGCATGACTGAAAAAGGCTCTTCGCATCAGGGGGCATTATGGAGATTGAGGACATGAATGGAAAACTGCTGGCTTTGATAGCAAGAAGATGCAGGTCTCTTATGGCGGTCATTTTGTGTCTCCTCGTGTTTAATGTCACGGTTTTCCCGGCAATTGGTAATGCCGCATCAGGTCGGGCAGACAAGATTTTTGACCGGGCATTTTTGCAGTCAATCAAGGATGTGATGTCGTATGAGCAGGTTGTCAAAATAGTAGGCGTCCAGGGAGCGAAAGTCGGTAGCGATTCCCTCAAAATACCCGGCGATAAATATCACTGGAATGGCAGGGAAAACTCTTCATTCAACGTTCGAGTACATGCGGGGAAAATGATTGATGCCAATGTCGTAACTCCGGAAGGCCGCATCATTTCACTCGACAAATCTCTTGAGGGCAGTGGTGAAGTACATGATCTCGGGAGATAACTGGCATTAATCTTGAGGAGGTTCACATGAAGCGTCATTGCTCATATGTTGTACTGGTCATGCTGTGCCTCGTTGCATTGGCAAACGTCTCCTTTGCCTTTGAGGACAAGAAAGAATCTGGCGTGATTATTCACGATTCTTCGAATCAGAAGCTTGTCAATAATTTTGTCGAGGATGTTGTGTCGCTTCTCCCGCCGGAAATGGTCAAAACCCTTGACCCCTATCTTGACATCTTGGCCAAAGAAGCGAATTTCGTTGTCAGGGATGATTATTGGCGCCGTAAGGTCATTTCCCAGGATGACTTCAAGATACGCCTCGAATCAATCACTATTAAGGATGGTGCTGTGCTTGCTGGTCAACTGGGCGAAAATGTGAGACCAATCCTTGAAATCGCTCTGCGCCCGAACGGCAGCGATGTGATGGGTGATGGACTGAAAAAGAATTTGAAAGAGGCGCTAACCGGCTGGAAGAACGGAAAACATTTAATCAATTACACAGGCTACAAAGATCAGACTTTGGATGCGATTCTCTCCACTCTATATGGATATGCAAAATACAAGAAAACATCTCTGTATCCTGAACTCGTTATGACAACAGCCGATTTATGGACAGCTATCTGGAAAAGAGGCGGAGGTGAAACTCAGTTGGTGGCGAAGTCGATTATAAGAAAACCGGCCGATATTAATTTCAGAAAGAATCCGGCTCAGGTATACCGAAAATAAGAGCATAAACGTACTATGATTGAATCAGCTGGAATGAAATACATGAGGTGTCTGTCAATAACAATTTTCTGTCTTTTGATTGTGGTACAGTCATTGGCGCAGGCATTGCCGCATAACGCTGCTCCCGCCATTCAGGAAGCGGCATGCGATACGGTACAAAATTCAAGTAGTGGCTGCCCTTGCACGGATGACCACGAAAGCGGGCAATGTGATGTTTCCTGTACATGCTGTGCCGCGTTTGCGGCTTTGCCGGGCCGGGTAACATTTCACACGCCATTCAGTACGGAGGTTTTCTTTCCTGTTGAGTCACCGTTGTTATTGCCACAAGTCTGTCTACCCATCTATGTCCCTCCTCAAAACCGCCTCTTGGTCGTAAGATCCGACGCCATGCCGAAGAGAACCATCATTAACGGAAAATTTCTTCGATTGCGTGTCGGGGTGCAAGCCTCTATGTGTGCAGATCGCCTGCAGCAACCTTATAGCCAAGGAGCATTCTCGTGACATCAAGTGATAAAACAATATCCCGATCAGTCTGGGATTTTTTCTGCTCTCTCAAACTGACCATGTTCACCCTCATCTCTCTGGCGGTGCTCTCAATCATCGGAACGGTCATTCCACAAGGTACGCCGCCACCCGAGTATCTGCAGACCATCAGCCAGAACAAGCTGACGCTCTATAAAAGCCTCGGCTTCTTCGACATGTACCACTCGTGGTGGTTTATCCTCCTGCTCTCGTTACTCTCCCTGAATCTGCTCGCCTGCTCCATCAAGCGGCTTCCGGGAATCTGGAAAACCATAACCCGCCCGGCAACGGTTATGGACGATGGATTGGAAAAAACACTGTCAAACCTCACTTCAATAGCGACAGCGGGGGATACTGTCACGCTCAGGAATCGGGTTGCCGCTGTTCTGAAGACCGAATTTGCCGAGCCGGTGATTACCGAAAAAGAGGGGGCTTGCCATCTTTTCGCCCAGAAAGCACCCTGGTCCCGGTTGGCGGTGTACGTTGTACATCTGAGCGTGCTCGTCATTTTTATCGGGGCAATTGTTGGCTCGCTGTTCGGTTACAAGGGATTCGTAAATATCCCCGAGGGGGACAGTGTCGGCAAAGTCATGTCCCGCTCCGAAAAGGAAATCGACCTTGGTTTTGCGGTGCGCTGCGAGAAGTTCAGCGTTGCCCATTATCCCAACGGTGCCCCCAAGGAATTCAAGAGCATCCTGACCGTGCTGGAAAATGGCCAGCCGGTGCCGGGGTACAACCGGGTACCGATCATTGTCAACGATCCGCTTCAGTACAAGGGGATAACCTTCTACCAGTCCAGTTACGGGAAGATTGGCGAGCATGAATTCATCATCAGTGATCCGGATGGCAGCAATCCGCAGTCTCTGCGGATGCAAAGCAACGGATCGGCGAAACTGCCAGACGGCAGCGGTATCTGTCTCCAGGAAACGACCCCCGATATCTCCAAGTTCCAGGCAGGTCTTGCCGGTCCGGCGGCTCAGGTGGAGGTGCATCTGGCAAACGGAGGGAACAAAACGTTCATCGTTTATGCCAACAATCCGGCCATGAACCGGATGAATTTCCCTTACACCGGCGGCAAACTACTGCAGTACCGGGGGGGCGAGGAGTTCATGTACACCGGCCTGCAGGTGGCCAAGGACCCTGGTGTCTGGGTGGTCTGGATCGGCTGTATCCTGATGGTGGTGGGAATCTACGTCGCCTTCTTCATGGCACATCGGCGGATCTGGGTACGCATCACTGATGGCAACGTAACCATCGGTGGAAATGCCAGCAAGAATCATGGCGGGTTCCAGCTTTTCATGGACCAGTTGGTAACAAAGCTCAAGAAGCAGCTCCCGCTGGAGGATAACCAATGACCAGTTCATCGTTGTTTAACATAACCACCTTTGCCTATCTTCTTTCAATGCTCGGCTTTTTTGCCTTTGCCGTCAGCCGGAGCAAGGCCCTTGGCACGGCAGCCAGCGCCCTGGCCTATGGCGGTCTGCTTGCGCAAACAGTTGCCATCGGCCTTCGCTGGAAAGAATCGTATGATCTCGGGGTCGGCCATGCGCCGTTGTCGAATCTCTATGAGTCGGTCGTATTCTTCTCCTGGACGATTGTTCTTATCTATGGCCTGCTCGACCTCAAGTACCGTTATCGGGTTATCGGCGCTTTCGTCATGCCTTTTGCCCTTTTGGGTATGGCCTGGGGACAGCTCAGCCTTGACAGCGGCATTCAACCCCTTGTCCCGGCCTTGCAAAGCAACTGGCTCACCTATCACGTCATCACCTGCTTCCTCGGGTATGCGGCCTTTGCCGTTGCCTGCGGCATCTCCATCATGTACCTGATCCGTGAAAAACATGAAAAATCAACGCCTGACAACGAGCAGAGCATTGTCGCCACGTTTCCGGGGAGTAGAATACTTGACGACCTGAACTACAAGTCGATCATGATCGGCTTTCCCCTGTTGACCCTCGGTATCGTTACCGGCGCCGCCTGGGCCAACTACGCCTGGGGCACCTACTGGAGCTGGGACCCGAAGGAGACCTGGTCGCTGATCGTCTGGTTCGTCTATGCGGCCTTTCTCCATGCCCGGATCACCCGCGGCTGGGCCGGAAAACGAGCTGCATGGCTATCCATCATCGGTTTTGCCGCCACCATCTTCTGTTATCTCGGGGTGAACCTGCTTCTTTCCGGGCTGCACAGTTACGGCGGGTAACAAACGTTTCGGTATCGACAGTCCTGAGCATGACGAAAAAAGGCTCATGCAGATTTCGCCTAACAAAAAGGAGTGCAGATGACCCCGCAACACGCAACCCTTGAACTGAATATCGCCGGGCTGGATTGCCCTACCTGTGCCGGGCATCTGGAGACCGCAATCAAAGGGATTGGCGGCGTTACCAAGGTGACCATGATGCTCGTTGAACAGCAGGCGGTTATTCTTTACGATCCGTTCAAGACAACGCCGGATGAGATTCGCGAAAAAATAGAAGACTCCGGATATGCCGTTGTATCCGGTGACGATGAAGAATCTGTTGTTGCGGCGGCAAGCGTCACGCCACCGCTTGGGGCCGCAATGACGACGGGGCGTCAGGACATTCTGCATATTGAAAATATGGACTGTCCGACCGAAGAGGCGCTTATCCGCAGTAAATTGAAGGGGTTCCCCGGGGTGACCGGACTCGAATTCAATCTCTTGCAGAGAAACCTCATCATTTCCCACACGCTCCCGTCGCTGGATTCAGTGTCGGCTGCTCTCAAGGCCATCGGCATGCAGGTTGGCGTGGCAACGCGGGACGAGTTACCCGAAACTGAAAAAACCAATTGGTGGCCGCTGATCGTTTCGGGGATCGCCGCTCTCGGTGCTGAGATCATCGAGATGCTGAGTGCGGGGCACCACTGGTTGACGCTGCTCCTGGCGCTCGTCGCCATTCTGACCGGCGGGCTGGAAACCTACAAGAAGGGCTGGATTGCACTACGCAACCGCAATCTGAACATGAACGCCCTCATGACCATTGCCGTGACCGGTGCTCTGGGCATCGGCCAATGGCCGGAAGCGGCCATGGTCATCTTTCTCTTTGCCCTGGCTGAACTGATCGAGGTCAAGTCGCTCGACCGCGCCCGTAATGCTATCCGGGGGTTGATGGCGATGGCCCCGGAGACCGCTACGGTACAGTCTGCCGATGGCACATGGAGCGAGCTTCATGCCGGGGATGTTGCCTTGAACAGCATCGTGCGTGTCAGACCGGGTGAGCGGATTGCGCTGGATGGAGTGGTGATGGAAGGTAACTCGACAGTCGATCAGGCTCCGATTACCGGCGAGAGCCTGCCGGTTGACAAAGGGCCGGGAGATGCGGTCTTTGCCGGCACCATTAACCAGGCCGGCTCGTTTCAATTCCGCGTCACAGCTCGCGCCACCGATTCGACGCTCAGCCGGATCATTCATGCCGTCGAGGCGGCCCAGGGGAGCCGCGCACCGACCCAGCGCTTTGTCGACCAGTTTGCCCGCGTCTATACCCCGGCGGTCTTTGCCGTGGCGTTGGCCGTGGCGGTCATTCCACCACTGGCTTTCGGCGGTGTGTGGTTTGAGTGGGTATATAAATCACTGGTGTTGCTGGTCATCGCCTGTCCCTGCGCGCTTGTTATTTCAACTCCAGTCACCATTGTCAGCGGCCTTGCCGCCGCCGCACGACGTGGCATCCTGGTCAAGGGAGGTGTCTATCTGGAGGAAGGGCGCAAGCTTGCCTGGCTGGCGTTGGACAAGACTGGCACCATCACCCACGGTAAACCGGCGCAGACTGACTTCGAGCCATTGGACGGAATTGACCCACAAGAAGTACGTTGTCTTGCCGCAAGCCTGGCCAGCCGCTCCGATCATCCGGTTTCACACGCCATTGCTGTGTCTGCCGAATCAGACGGTATTATGCCGCGAGAAGTTGCGGACTTTGTCGCTCTGGCTGGCCGTGGCGTCACAGGTCGTATCGGAGACCGCATATATTACCTTGGAAACTCCCGGCTCATTGCAGAAAACGGCTTTGCTGAGCCAAATATTTCCTCCCGGATTATGACCCTTGAACGCCAAGGGAAGAGTGTTGTCCTGTTGACGGATGATACCCGGCCGCTCGCGTTGTTCGGCGTTGCCGACACGATCAAGGAATCAAGTCGCGAGGCCATCGCCGATCTGCACCGTCTTGGCGTGCGCACAATGATGCTCACTGGCGACAACCAGCATACTGCCGAAGCAATCGCCCGCTCTGTCGGCATTGACGAGGTCAGGGCCGGACTGCTGCCGGAAGACAAACTGAGCGTCATTGAATCGTTCCAGGGCAACGGCGGTACCGTTGGCATGGTTGGCGACGGCATCAATGACGCCCCGGCACTGGCGCGCGCCGATGTGGGTTTTGCCATGGGTGCTGCCGGTACGGATACCGCCATCGAGACGGCGGATGTGGCACTGATGGATGACGACCTGCGCAAAGTGGCACATTTCATACGACTCTCCCGTACTACCTCGGCCATTCTCAGACAGAACATAACCCTGGCATTGGCGATCAAGGCGGTTTTTCTCGGACTCACCATCATGGGGCATGCCACCATGTGGATGGCGGTATTTGCCGACATGGGGGCAAGCCTCCTCGTCGTGGGGAATGGCCTGCGTTTGCTGCGGAAATGAGCATTCATTTCGCGACAGCTTTGTGTTGCAACGGAAGGATGTCGAAGAGAAAAACACAGATGGGGGGCTGTAATGAAATGTATCCTGCTCGTAGATGATGACAGAGATTGTTTGCAACTATTCGGGGATTTTCTCCTGCACGAAGGCTTTTCGATCAAATATGCGGCCAGCGGGGAGAAAGCGCTTTCGATACTGCAGGATTCAACTATTCATCTGATGATCACCGATCTGAATATGCCGAACATGGATGGAATAGAATTGGCCACGAAAGCATCGGCAATAATGCCTCGTTTGCCGATTATTTTATATTCCGGAAGCATATCGCCGGAACTGACCGGCTTGGCACAGAAGGCAGGGATAACCAGGATTCTGGTCAAGCCTGTTAACCCTGGTGCGATGTTGGAGGCAATAAGAAATGTGTTATGTGAAATTTGACATTCATATCGTTGTTGGGTTCGCGCCACTTGCGGTTGAGTTGTGCGACTCCGCCGATCTTGCGGCTTTATAATGCGGTGTCATGCCTTTCGGACAATCTGTGTACTGTTGCTGTTATCCTTCGGGATGATGTTCTCGGGAGTTGCTCTCATTACAACCGTCGCGTCTCCGGCAGCAATTGGCGCAGTTAATAATCATTGCAACCCCGACGGGGCGCAGAGCTGTCCGCTCCCTTGCTCCACACCTGTCTGCCCGTTATGTGTGTGCACTATTGCCGACACAGTTCACCCGCTGGAAATACAGACTACCTTCCAGATAGTTGAATTTGAATTTCCGGATGTTGCGCAGTCGATTCCAGCTCCATATGTGAGCGAGATTTTTCATCCTCCGAGACCAGAAAGTGGATTTTTGACGTTCGTTAGACAGGCTGTCTAACTCAACGAATTCGATATACCACTATATTTCAAGGAGAATATACGATGAAGAACAAGGTAATGGCATTGGTACTTGTTGCAGCAGTTTTGGCTTTTGGTAGTGTGGCATTTGCCGAAACCGGTCAGATAAGCGTGAAAGCGATCAGTGCCGATACGTTGAATAAATTCAGACAGCAGACGGTTGATTTAAGGGAACAGCTTAAGGCCAAGGATCTGGAGCTGCGTGGACTCTATGCTTATGATGGTATTGACATGCGACGAGTCGATGAACTTGAAGGAGATATGAAAGAAATCAAAGCGAAGATAAGGTCCGTTGCCGCGAGTATGAATCTTGAGCCATGTAACTGTCTGTAGCCATAGGTAAACCGGTGAGAGGGAACTTTGGTTTCCTCTCACCCATTCTTTACTGACATTGAATATTCTGGATGTGCATCTGTGGCATTCACAACATTATATTGGGGCAACTTGTGAACTTAATGAAGTTAAAAACATTTAAAAGGCGGGTAAATGACAATGAAAATGAATGTGTGTATGGCTGGAGCAGCTTTAATGCTCTGTGTTGTTGCGAGCGGATGTGCAAATAATCGTGACCTCATTGCCAAGGCTTCAATTGCAACCAGAAGTGATGTATTTACCGAAGTCCAAAGTTTAGATATTCAAGCAGTGAAGGCAATCGCCGACTTCGCATTTTCGGTAAAGAGCAACTCCTACTATCTCATGGGCACGTACGGCAAGCATACCGCTCCTCCATACCGCATTCACCTCAATATCGACGGACAGGCAACGGTGCTTGAGGCTGAACCGATCCTAGAGGATAAATCGCCGGTTGATTCAAATGTGCCCGAAAGCGGCATTGGCTGGAAGTACCAGTTCAGCAAGCGGATTGCTCTTGCGCCGGGTAAGCACATGTTGACAATCGCACTTCCGATAGATGACGTGATTGTGGAGAAGGAGGTGGAACTGCATTCCGGACTAAACTCCATTTCCTTGGTACCCGTCTATACCAGGAGGAATCTCCGACCGTACAAGGGAGAACACTTTACCGCCGGAGTTAAAACTTTGGATGTGGTGGTGAAATGAACACAAAATAATTGTGCCATAGGCGATCCAAGTTTCGAGTGGGGGCGGATAAGCCCCCATTTTTATTTGAAAAAAGGTAGGTTTTGGTTCGTCCTGAATTCCAGAAAAGAGCCCTTGACAAATATGTAAATGAAAACTATTATCAATATCAATTGTGTGTCTGCAAAAAACTCGGCTCTTTAATGATTTATCGCATCGATAACAAATCGCTTTCAAAATTCGGGTGACCATGCTTTACAAAAATCAGTTGTTCCCCAATCGCAAACCATCTGTAGAACTTTCTTCGCAACAAATTCTTAAGCGCTTTGTTGACCCATTTGACTGCCTGACTGCGCATTTGATGCTGGAATGCTCCGAGGTGTTGGCAGGAGTCAAGCCGGCTAATCTCATATCCATTGTTAATCGCACTCGCCCTTGCGGTAGAAACCTCTACCAACTCTGGCAGTCTCACCATGAGGAACTTTCAAGCAAATTTGCCAATCTTGCCTTTATTGAGTTGCAGACCAGGCCGCAGGCGCTATTGCTGTTATGCTACAACCGTGAAGAACTTGATCGCAATCTTGCCCATGCGGGTATCCGCACTTTGTTGCACAAGTCCGGTTATGATGCTGGTGCTTCATGCGAAGACCTGGTCGGAGAATTGTGCCGTCGCATTAATAAATGTGACTCCTTTCCCCATGAAATTGGTCTATTTATCGGATATCCTGCCAAAGATGTCGCCGCATTCATGGGACTGGTCAAACTTCCGTTTGCCTGTCAGGGCCCCTGGAAAATCTATGGCAACCCGTTACAGAGTCTTGCACTGGCGGACCAATACCGTTGCTGTCGTCAGAGAATGGGTGACATATTGGCGAAAGGCAATCGTAAGTTACTCGAACTGGATAATTCAAATCATCCTTTTTTTTGTCATGTAGTTGAAAACGATAATCATTATCTGGTGCAGTGACCAATGGGCGTCTTGATTAAGCCGTGATCAATGACTTGATTCAGGCAGTAGGCCAGCCAAGTGAAATCCGTAGATATCATCAAAAAGGAACTTAGATCATGAAAAATCTTCTTGCAGCAGCAACACTCACCGTATTGGCAACAACATCAGTACATGCAGATGAAATTACCTGGAGCGGCACCATCAAGAGTGTTTTTGAAAAACATTGCATAGCCTGTCATGGCAGTAGTGCACCGGAATATGCAGCTTTCAAGAAGGATAAGGATGCTTGGCTCAAGAAGGGTATTGGTATGAGGATGGAAACTTACAGCCACCTGGTTTCTTTTGTCGGTTGGCCCAACACTGGTGCATTGATGAGAAGGCTTGATGACGGCAAAAACTCAAAGGACGGAAAACCAGGCAACATGTATCAACACCTTGGATCTGAGGAACCGGAGCGACAGGCCAATCTGGCGCTGTTTAAGGAGTGGACAGGAAGCTGGAATCTGAAACGTTGGGTCGATATTTCCAAGGATGAATTAAGCGGTGTTATGGCCAAGTATTGAACTAGCAACTTGAAAATTCCAGAAATCAGTACAAGGAGGAGAAAAAATAATGTCACTGGAATTGCTTACCCCTGGTGAACGAGGCGAAATAATTGAAGTCAGACATTGCGGCGGCTGTGGTGGCGGTTGTCACCGTCACGAACATCATAACAGCGATCAAGGACACCACACTCATAAGACCAGCACTCGGGCAGAGGAGATGGGGTTGCGTGTGGGTAAAATGGTGGAGGTTTTGAAAAATGATGGCAAGTTGCTACTCCTTATGGTTGATGAAGCTCGTATCGCCATCGATTTGAAAATCGCCAGAAGCATTAGCGTGATAGGAGTTGCTGTATGAATTTGAGCAACTTCATGCTTGGTGGATAATGACGTTTAATCTGATTGAGATGATGCAATGGTAAATAACCGATGACTGGAAGACGGGGCATATGCACAACCATTCAGGATGTCATATGTAAGTTTGAGTAAGATTTATTTCAGTCAGCTCAAAACTATGCCGATTCATTATCGTGTCCAACAATGCTCGTTATCCGAGCAATCAAAACAATGGAGGGATACATGTTTGTAAGAGTTCTACCCTATTTAGTACTTGCTGGTTTGGTCTTCTCAGGTAAGCCTGGATTCACCGAGGAAGTTAAAAAGATTCAGGATAACTCATTTCTGCTGGAAGAGGCGTACAATCAGGAAGACGGTGTTGTACAGCACATCCAGATGTTTCAGTACCTGAAAAAGTCAAAGGACTGGCAATATACCTTTACCCAGGAATGGCCTGTTCCGAAACAGACGCATCAGTTCTCGTACTCAATACCGATCAGCCACCTGCATGACAACGATTCTACCGGAGTGGGCGACATTCTGCTGAATTATCGTTACCAGGCAATCATGCAGGATAGGATTGCCCTTGCCCCGCGTTTTTCACTCATATTGCCCACCGGCGATTACAAAAAGGGACTTGGCACAGACACTGTTGGCTACCAGGTCAATATACCGCTGAGTGTCGAGCTTTCCGACAAGCTCGTGACCCACTGGAACATGGGCGCTACGTACACTCCCCGGGCAAAGGATAATGCCGGGGACAAAGCAAATGTTCGTGGATTCAACTATGGAGCCAGCTTGATCTATCTTGTGAATGAAAACTTCAACCTGATGTTGGAGGCTGCCGGCACCACTACCGAAACATCGCCACTCAACGGCCTGAAAAGCACTGAATCAACCTTTTTCATTAATCCAGGGATGCGGTTCGCTATCAACTGCGAGTCAGGCCTCCAGATAGTCCCCGGATTCTCAGTCCCTATCGGAATTGGCCCATCGGAGGGAGAATATGGCGGACTACTCTATCTGTCGTTTGAACATAAGTTATTTTGAGCGGTTCTTCTGGGGTACACGGGGTAGTGAATTGCCACTACCCCTCATTTATTTCTGCACGATATCTCAAATGGTTTTTACCTACTGGTCTCTTCCAGCTTCTTTTTGGTGCCTTTTGCAATCTCATCGGTGCTTTTCGCAAGCGGATTACTGAACCCGCGTGGTGGCGTGTAGTCCCACTCCATCAGTGCGCACATTTCGGCATTCAGCAGGTTGATTTCCTCTCGAATCTGCTGACTCCGTTCAATAAATTCCTGCGCCTTTTCAAATGTAATGTTCTTGTTGCGTCCCATGGTCATGCGTAGCCGGTGAAGTACGTTGTCATGGGTGTTGAGCATGGTGATGAAGTCGCTCTGGTCCAGAGTCTTCCGGGAAATGACATCGATATCATCCCGGACTACCTTTTTCAGCTTTCTGTCCTGCCAGGACTGTTTACCCGATGGTTTCTTGCCTGCTGCCTCCTGTTTGCTTTCAGTCATTGGTTCCTCCCTTGTGATGTGGATATTAGATTCTGCCGGTCGCCCGCAGGGCGATCCCCTTGCCAAAACGGTCCGATAATTCCGAAAACACAGTATCGTCAAACTTCTTCATGTTCTGGACGATCATCTCCACCGCATTGATCTCCGATGCCGCATTGGCATAGCTCTGCTGAGCGACGGTGAGCAGTTGCAGCGTTTTCTCCTCCAGGGTCTGGATGTGCTGCATCCCTTCGCCGAGGAGCGCCAATTGGCAGGTCTCCGGTGATGCCCCGGCCTTGTTCCCCTTCTGGGTGGACATGATGTTCCGGGCCATTTCCTGGAGCTGCACCGCCCGCCCGAACAGATCAAGCAGCATGTAGTAGCCGTAGGCCCGGGCGGTCAATTCAGCCAACTTGCCGATGACCTCACCCTCGGTGTTTGTGGCCGTGGCATTCTTGAGAATCAGGCCAACAGACAACGGAGTGCTCTTGAGGAACGCCTCCTCGTCGGCGGTAAGTGCTGTCTTTGATTTGATCTTGGTGGCGATGGACTGCATCTTGCCGGCCACGTAGACCATCAGGTTCTTGTTGGCGTCGGTGATATCGGCACAAGCTCCGGCGATATCCCGTCCTTGCGCGGAACCGCTGATGAAGGAGTCGAAGCTGTTGTTCTTGTCGCACGGAGGAATATATTGGGCCTGGTAGGTCGTACCGGTCGTCGCCGGGCTCTGGATGATCACATCGCCGATGAAGCCGCGCACCAGCTTGACATACTCACTACTCATCCCTTTCTTGCCGGCCAGGTTCTCCAGAACAGATCCATCCCCGAATACTTGCAGGACTTCGGTCGGGCAACCGGCGGTGGCACTGGTGGCCGAGGTCTGAGTGGTGCCCGGAACCCCCGGCTTGTTACCGGCGTTAGCCTTCTGCTCACTCTCGAACAGCTTGCTGACATCCTGGTAGAGATCCTTAGCGCCGCTCGACACCATGAAGTCGGTCTGGGCCGTCTTCATCTCCGCCTTCAGGCTGTCCGACATCACCGACGAAAACGGACTGGCAGCGGTCGCCACCAGCGCCTTGGCCGCCTTGCAGTCGTTCAGCTGCAGAGAGTTCAGGCGGTCGGTGATCGCTTCGAGGGTTTTGATGGTGTCAGCCACCTGGGGAGCGAGGGTCTTCAGGGCGATATCGAAGGCCGCCGCCGGAGCCGCCGACAGGATGTTCTGAAGCTTCTGCACCAGGTAATCCACGTTCAGGAACGAGAAGCCGCCAAGGAACATATCGATACCCCCGCAACCGGACTTCAGTTTCGGGAGCGAGGCGGTGAACAGATGGTCATCGGTGTTTGCCCACCTGGCCGAAAAGCTCCCACCGGTGTAGTAGCCACGCTTCGATCCTTCGTAGTAGCTGGGCGAGGTGGAACTCTTCTGCTGCACCCAGTCATCGACCCAGCCGGACCATGACAGGACAGGGTTCAGGGCTATCGCTGCCGCCAGGCAAGCGGCTGTGGTTCTGGTATATACGGTTCGTCTCATACGGACACCTCTTCTCTGTCGCTGACCGACCGTGATCTCATGGCTGCTCCTGAAGGCGGCGCTTTTTGACGTCAAAACCGCCTCCCTTCTGGAATTCGTAGAGCGAATACTCTTCGGGGGAGAGGTCCCCCTTCAGGAGACGCACGGCCCGGTACGCCTTGTCCTCGATCTCGTCGGCTGAGATGACTCCGGCCGAAACCGGCAGGTAATCCTGGTTCCCTTTCTGGATCAGGATCAGGGTTGGGGTGATCTCTACGCTGAATTTGGCGGTAAGTCCCGGGTTCTCATTGATGTTGACCTTCTTCACGGTCCAGCCGGTTTCGTTGGTGAACCAGTCGAGAATGCGGGACTGTTCGTCGCAGTAGCTGCAGTCGGGTCGCTGGAAGTAAATCAGGGCGAAGTCGTCCCGGTTGTCCCGCAGCACACGCTGCCGTTCTTCGTTGATCTGGGCGATCCTAGCCAGGTTGCCGGGGGTGGTGATCGGGTAGTCCTTCTTCGTGGTCAGCTCCGGATATTTCTGCCAGACAAACTGGGCTACGTTGGAAAAGGCGAGCGCCTTCTTGCGTGCGATCTCCTGGACCTCGAAATACTCCTTCACATTCTCTTCGCTCGGTTTCTGGACCGCTTTCTTCTTTAACGCCTCAGCGAATTCCTGAAACTGATCCGGATGCATCTCCCAGATCTGCTCATAGGAGTAGTCCTTGAGAGATGGAGCAGGCTTGGCCGGTTTTTTCTTTCTGACCGGTTTCTCGGCTTGCTTCTCCGGTTCCTTCTGGTACCACCACCAGCCGGTAGCCGAATCGGTGTAGTAGCTTGCAGAGGCGGATACGGACAGCGAGAGCATTGCCGCAGCCATCAACGGCCAACGCATTGTTCCACCTCCTTGTTCTTATGTTTGATCTCTTTGACCATTCGCTTCAGTTGCGCGGTTTTATGCTCTTCAAGTGCCGACGCTGTGACGCCAAACGACTGAGCAGTGAAGGGAATCAGTAGATGGGATAGCCGCTTGCCCCCTCCGGTGATGATGGAAACCTTCGATGTGTAGTACCCGTCCGCCACGTATTCGGTTGCCAAAGCGTGCCTGGTCCTGGCCAACTCCGTGACAACGGAGTGCATCAGATTCCGTTTCTCTCCCTCAAAGCCTTCCGAGGCATAAACCAAGGGATCATAGTTGCTGACTTCCTTGATGGCTTCCCAGAGCGCGTCGGGGTTGACATAGATCACTCCGTTGGGCATGGAAACCACAGACCACTGATCACCTTTCGGGGTGGACTCAACCAGATTGATCCTGCTTTTCAGCGACTCAATTACTGCATCCGGATCAATGCATTCCGGTATATTTATCAGTTGTGGTGTGTACTTCTCCTTGGCGGGAGCAAATCCGAGCGGGTCTGCCCGTTCTGCCGATGGTAGTTCTGTTGTTACTGGTCTGGCTGACGTGGGTTCTATTTCTTCTGTGGCGAAGTGGGAGTCAACGCCGCTTTCAGTGCGATTGTTCTTTTGCTCCCGCATCTTCAAATAAAGTGCTGAAAGTTCGGACTGGCGAGCTTCATGATCGCTCTGCTTGAGGCCGTCAGTCAGGATGTTGTCGCTCTTCATAAGATGGTGGCCGGTCACGGCACGAAGAATATCCTCCTTGTTGGGGAGGGAAACGAATTCCGGAATTCCATTCAGGATGAGCCCGGCGATGATCGGATGATCGCCGCTACTGTACATGCCGTCGTGATACGAAGGGATCTTGCCGATGTCATGGGCCAGGGCAATGAGGATAATATCCGCCAGCAACGCCTCCTGGTCAGCTTTGGCGATGAAGTTGCGGGCTACTGTCAGCGTATGGCGATAGAGCGGAACTGCCTCAAGCATGGCGTACGAATCCTCCGAATAGATCCGCTCCGCCTCGTCTTTGTGTTTCCTGACAACGGATGGGCAGTCACCCTCCTTGTCGAGCAGGTTGAGCAGCCAGATTATCAGGTCTCTGCGGACTCCATTGATCGATGAGCGGTGTTCGATCATTTCGCTGAAAAACCGCTCGATTTCCGAATGGGTAAATGATGGGCGAGGCGTAGGAGAGTTGTTCTCCTGGGACTGTTCCCGCCAGAGATTTGCCGCATCTTTGATTTGTACCTCACGGTCTTTCCAGAGGTGGCTCAACTCGGCCAGCTTGGCCACCTCAAACTGTTTCTCCTCTTGTGGCGCCGGAATTTCCTTTGGCTGCCATTTCCTCGTCCCATACATGGCAAAGCCGATTCCTACAGTTGCCGATATTCCTAACAGCGTCGTATTCATGGCGAGGGCGGTGCTGCAGGCTTAGATTGTGACAGCTTTGAGGTGATAACCGCCGGAGCTTCCGGAAAGATGATTTTCATCTTGGGTTCATGGGCGTCTTTAGTGGTCCCCTTGAAGCGTCCCGAGTAGGTCATCATGTAGAATTCCCGCGGCTTCAGGCTCAAGACATCCTGAACCCGCAGAATGTCCTGCTCGACCTCGCGGGTCGTAACCTGATTCGAGCCAAAGATTCCTGTCAGCACATTCTGTACGCCGAAATGCTTGACCACGTAATCGCTGGTCTCGGCATCGGAGCAGCGCATGAAAATCTTTGTGTTGGTATTGTCGAGGATGCTCTTGCCGAACTCTTCCCCGATGACCGCATAGACCTGGTTCACCGATTGAGCGAAAGCGGTCACCATGACATCGGCGGACCCTGCTTTGGCGAACAGCTCCTCCACGCCCTGGTAAAGCAGGCTCTGCGCCTCATCGATGAAGATGGAGAGCGGAGGATTGACCTTCTGGCGGTTGGAGAGGTACACGCGTCCCACAAAGGATTGAATCATGGAGAGAAGGACTTTGCCGAGTGTCGCTGAAGCTTCTCGGGTGATCATGGCGCCGGTATGGACCACCAGAATGACCGGTTTACCTGACTCAAGATTCTTTATGAAACGGTTGGAGTCGGCCTGGCCGATGATCTTGCCGATATTGCCCGAAGAGAGTTCCATCAAGGCGGTGCGCAACGTCGACGACACCTTGGCGTAATATTCCATAGGTGATTTCAGGATGTCCTCGATCATGCCAGCAGTCAGGTCAGCTTCAGCGTTACCGATACTGCGGAGCGATTTCATGGTTGAATCGAGTGACTCCCTGCGAATGCGCTTCCGGATTTCATCGATATTCAGGATTGGCAGGTTGCCGTGTTGTTTGGACTGGATGATGTATGCGGAAATTACGGCAGTGGTGATCTCCTTGGCGATGTTCCGGTAAAATGGTTCGCGGCCGCCCATGATGCCTGAAACAATATGTCCGACCAGTTCATCCGGCATGAAATAGAATGCCATGGGATCAACCACAGCTGAATATTCCGGGAAAATTGGGGTGACGAGCATCAATTCTTCAAGGCGATCACAATCTCTGGCCACTTCATAAATCTTGGTGAAGATCTGCTGGTCACCTTTGGGATCGAAATAGACCACCGAATACCCCTTGCGGATGTCCTGTTCGATCAGGTTTTCACACAAACGGGTTTTGCCGACTCCGGTGGTGCCGAAGACAAAAGTATGTCGCTTCCTGTCGGCATCGGGGATAGCGATGGGAACGATCTTTGTGCGGCGATCCAAGTTCACGCCGTTGCCGATGTCAGTCATGTCATCGGACGAATTAATGATGCGCTTCTTGAACAGAGACATGCAGGTGCTCCTTCAGTTCCTTTCCGACGGAGTTGATGATGTGCTTTGGTATTCTTGTCGGTGTCACTATTGAGCTGAAGGCGCCGGGAATACGTTTCAGGCACCTAATCCCGGCAATGCGGCTGTGTTCCTGCAAGAGCAGCCGGGGCAGTTCCCTCGAAATACGGCTCAGTTGCACGCGAACCCTGGTAGACCTATGGTTGACCATGACCGGAACAACACTGGTGATATGAAACTCCTTCACGGTTCCCGGACGATAATGTTCACGCTCGTGACTGGCCTGAAAGCGATTCGGGCAGATTCCGGAAAGGATCAGCCGCCGATAGTGATCTGCAATTTCCAGATTGACGATCAGTGAGCCATCGTCGCCAATGCGTGTAATCTCGCCCGGGGCCGTATAGCCTCTCAGCTCCTTCAGATGTCTCGCCTCATTCAGGGTTTTCCGCAGTTGCAATTCCAGATCAACCTGGTGCTGTACATGCCGCCGCAGCTTTCGGTCAATGGCGTCAAAAGGAAGAACTGCCGGGGCTCCGCCACTGGGAGGAAAATTTGTAACTGATCCTCGATCCTGACAATGACGTTGGCATGGAGGGCGTGGGTCAGCACTCTGGCAACTACGGATTCTATTGCATCCAGAGCTTCATCCTTGGTCAAGCTGCATTCAGACAGGATTTCAGCGGTGTTCATGGCCAAATGCCTCTTCCCACGGCGTTGTAACCTTGATTGCTGACGCTACATGAACTGATTGCGGTCGTGATTGTTCATGTTTGATGATTCGGGCTACTTTGGCGGCATATTGATCACGTTTGGACGGTGTGCGGGAGTTGTAACAGCCGACTGCTGGCCAGGTGTATCCGTAGTCCTGAATGCATTGGGAAAGAACCCAGGCGCCGACCATGACATTGGTGCATGGATCGGCAAGGCTGTTCCACGGAATACCGAGCTTACGCAGCGCCGGCTCCCATGCTGAGTTGATCTGCATGAGGCCGTAATCGTACGTGCCGTTTGTGTTGCGGTTGATTGCCAGGGGATTGAAGCTGCTTTCCCCCTTGGAGATTGCGTAGAGGAGTTGGGGCGAGATGCCGTAACGGTTGCCAGCTTCTTCAAAACAGAAGGCAGCAGCCAGATTTGTCGAACCGATTGATATGCAAAGCAGGAATACAAGAGTAGTGAAGTGCATGAATCCCCCTACGACTATAATCTATAGGGGGGGCAGGTGTGAGTGTCAGTTGTAAGCTTTGGAAGGCTTGAGAGGCGCGGAGGGGTGCTATTTTGAGTTTATGTTGTATTTCAGAATGGTGCTCGGCTTGAACGTCAGTATCCTTCTGGCTTCGATGGTAATGGCATCACCTGTTTGGGGATTTCTTCCTTTGCGTGCATGCTTACTTTTTACTTCAAACTTCCCGAATCCGGAGATTTTTATTTGCTCGCCATTTTCAAGGGTATCTTTCAGGATGTTGAATACTGACTCGACCATTTCAATGGAATCTTTCTTCGAAATTCCACACCGTTCGGAAACTCTTTCAACAATATCTGCCTTAGTCATTATTGCTCCATTTGCCAGGAAATGATTGAAAACCCCTCCCCCGGTTCGGGGGAGGGGAGAGGGGACAAAGTTACTCTATGTTGGTAGAGATTCTCAAGGTGAAATATTCAGGTCTGCTTCGAATGATCAAGCAAATGCAATAATGGAGCTATTTTCCATCAGTCTTACTGTCCTGCGATTTGGGTGACAGTATGTCCAGTAACAAGGATTCCCACTTCAAAAGGGCGTCCTTTTTCTCATTGTCATAGCGATATTTATTGTAGACACCTACTATGCCCGGCTTGATGTGATTAATGACCTCTTCACCAACTTCGTCTGATACACCGACTCGCGCCATATTGGTTCGAGCAGTACGGCGGAGGTCATGAGGAGACCATGGCTTCATCCCAAAATATGGTTCCTTGCGCGCCTTGATTTTTCTGTTCCCGACAACTTTCACGACATTATCGTCCAGATAGCCCCGATTTATCGCCTGCGATAGCGCATTCTCAGAGATGTGGCCACGTTTTCCTCTTTCGGAAGGGAAGATAAATCCTTTCCCGTCTCCAATAAGCTTCATCGCAGTGTCAGTCAGATAAACACGGTGCTCACGCTCATTTTTACCGGCTACCTCTGCCGGAATAGTCCACCATCTGTCCTTGATCTGATCACGGTGTATTTGAGCAACCTCTCCAGGGCGCTGAGCAGTTACCAGAATCAATTTAAGCGCACGCTTGACCTCGGAAGAGCTTGGTCCTTTGCTGATTTCCTCCCACGCCTTCACGATCTCGTCGTCGTCAAGATGCCGGTCATCAGTTTTGGGGGCTACCTTTGGGACGGATGCTGTGATCTCCTGGAAAGGCTGAATTTCTGCCCATTCCTGTCGGCAGGCATATTTGTACATCTGCCTGCCGAATTTCATAACGTTTCGAGCCGATCCTGGCACCTTGGATGCAATTTGCTCGATGAGTGAAACAGCGTGCTTGTGTCTGACGGAGGAAATTTCCATTTTGCCAATGCCGGGAATGATGTGAGTTTTGATAGCGCTGAAAATCGTTTCACGCCATCTGTCAGAATGGTTCTCCTTTGAGTATTTGACATACCATACCGCGGCAAGCTGTTCGACGGTTATCGGAGTGTAGCCTTCGGGGATTTCATCCGCGATGAGCGAGTCGAATGAATCTTTTTCTAATTTTTCTGCAGCAAGGGCAGCAGCTTCAGCTTGAAGTTTAGCCTCATTTGCCAATCGAGATTGTTCCTCGATAGCTGTTCTTTTTTCTTCGCGTGGATCAATGCCATTCTTGACGAGTTTATATGCGTCGTTGTAAGCTATCCGGGCATCACCCAAGGACATGGCGGGATAATTGCCGAGCAGTAGGTACCCCTTCTGCTTATTCAGTTCAAAGATATACATAAATGTCTTTGTTCCTGAAGGCAGCACCTGAATCGCGAATCCTCGGCCCTCTCTTACGACATATTTTTTATCTTGAGGTTTGAGAGAGGTGAGGTAACGGTCGGTAAATTGTTTCATCGTTTTCCCCATTTTCTTTGCATCCGTTTTGCATCCGTTTTGAGTGTCGCTTGACCCCTTTGCATCCGTTTTGCATCCGTTTTATGGTTGGCAAGCGGGGAGGCAGACTGAAACATCTGGAAATAGAAGATAGGGTAAAACATGAAATATGTCAATAGCATAGAGTTGAATTGTGATAAAGGCAGAAGCTTTTTGAAAGACGCTGAAACAACAAAATGTCAGCTTCCCAAGCTGAAGGTCGCGGGTTCGAATCCCGTTTCCCGCTCCATTAATAACAAGAGGTTAGGCGCTTTTGCCTAACCTCTCTTGTTTTGAATACTCTAGTAGTTACTGATAAACATGTGTTGGCCCATGTTTACAGCAGCCACCTCCCAGTTCTTTATTTTCTCCGGAGTAAAACGATTGCAGCAATGATCGCAGACACTATCGTCAAATAACTCGCCATAATCAGAAGGTTCCACCGTTCCGGTTCATAGCGCCAGACAATCGTATGTTGTCCCGGCGGCACAAAGATTCCCCTGAAAAACAGATTGATCTTGCGGACCGGTTGCGGGACCCCGTCGACGTACGCTTTCCATCCCGGTGTGTACCGCTCGGTGCTGGCGAGAACAGCCCCGCTCGAAGTCGGAACGGATACGTTCATATCGATCCGCTCCGGTGCATACCGGTCTACATGGACGGCACCGAAGGTGCCGGGAAACGACCTTGCAGGCGAGAGAGGAAGAGTCTGTTCGTCGACAAAAACCGGGACCGGACTGTCATTGCCGGTGGCGGCAAGGGTCTGCAACGCATACTCACGTGACGGGGCGGATTCCCCCCCCGGTGTCAGCCAGAAACGATAGGGTGCACTCATGATCTCGGCGAACCTGCTTTCACAGAGGGTCTTGTCAAAATCCTCCGAAAGCATGGTCAGATACCCCTGCACAAGCGGCTTTTTAAGAATCTGCTGCGCATTGAGATAACCGTACGGCCGGCCTGGTATCCGGGGGACGGGATCACCGGTTGTGGCGGTTGATCTCTGCTGAAAACTCTCAACATATTTTGTCCGGCCGCCGGTATCCCAGACCGTTCCGGAATTCGAGATCAGATGGAGCGCCATATCGACCAGCAGGATGAGAGCAAGTCCCCAGACAGCGAAACGTGACGGCACGGCCCGTGTGGTGACGACCCAGAGCAGGACCACGCCCGACACCAGTATGATTGCGGCCGGGGCAAACAGCCTGAAACCGTCATGTGCCAGTGAGGTATTGAAAACGGCGGCACGTGCAGTAAAGGCCCCTGCGGCACAGATCGTAACTCCACCCCAGAACAACAACGTTTTTAAGAATTCTCTTTGTTCCCCGGGGTGACGCACCAGCCGGGAGAGTCCCAGTCCGGCCGCCAGGCAGAGCGGCAGGATCCAGAACAGCCTGAACGGTGCGTTGTACTGCATGAATCTGGTCGGTGGATAGACATAGTACAATAGGGTGCGCAGGCCGTATTTTCCACCAAGAGACACCACGAACATGAACAGAACGAAGGCTACAAGCCACCAGGTGCGGCGAATCCCGTTCCCCCGTACCCAGTGGAATGCCAGCGGCAGGGCCAGAATCCCCATGTAGCCGTTGGACATGGAGATATCCGTATCCATCCACGAACGGCCGACGAAGGTGGCATAGGGAAAGAACAGTGAGAAGGCCGCCGTGAAGGTGAAGGGAAACGTCATGGTGGCACGATCGACCCCGAGCTGGTTGACCCGCTCGGTGTAGCCCCTTCCCTCTATGATAAAGGCATTGAGTACCGGAGACCACGCAACGGAAAAGATGACCGCGACGATCCCGAGGGTTGTTGCAATCCAGAGGATTCTTCGGGACAAGGGGGTAGGGGGGACAACCGTTTCGGCCGCGGGGAGGTAGCGGAGCATAAGCCAGATTGCCAGGGCTAAGCAGGCAAACAGGATCAAACCTGGATAGCCGCCGTAGGTACAGATACCCAGGCAGACGCCGGCAAGAAGGGCATGGGCAATGCTTGGCCGCTGTACCGCCTGATCTGCATAGGTAATGACCCAGGGAAGCCACGCCGCAACGAGGATAAATGAGATGTGCTCCGAGTGGGCCAGAAAGAAACCGGACAAGGCATACGTAATGGCAGCGGCAAACCCGCCTGCCGGTTCAGCCCCGAAATACCGAGCCAACCTGAGCATGCCGATCCCGCCCCACCACCAGTTGCAGAACCAGAACAGGATCAGGCCATACGATGGGCTGTCTATCAGCAGGCCGATGAGCATGGCCAGAGGATTCAGGGTGAAATTGGACGGGTCGGCGTGATAGGGATAACCGCAATTGGTAAACGGGTCCCACAGCGGCCATCTCCCTTCCCGAATCGAGTCCGACAGGTAACCGAATGCGGGGAAAAAGAAATCGTAGGCATCCCATATAGGGTCAACAACATGCCGCAGGAGCGGGGAAAGGAGAACCATCAACGTCAGCGTAAACGCCCCCGTGGCTATCCACCAGCCGGCTCCCGTATGTTGAGAGTCATCTTCTCCCGCTCTGTTCGGCAGTGCGGACTCATGTTTCACGGTTGCATTCATCGTTGCTTCTCCTGTGGTGCACAACCAGATATTCTTTGTCAAGGGTCTGATTTTTAGCAGATTACCCCGTTCAACGCTACCCCAAAGCACATGTTCACCGCCCGGAACAACGGGCCGCTGATCTCTGTCTGGCCACATTCCTTTTACATATTTTAATTCATTCTGTTGCGCAGGTCGGTTTGATATTGTATATATTCAGTTCTGTAAGGAGATCATGACATCAGCGACAAGGGGACAATTCATGAAAAATCGTATCAGTACTATACTGGCTGTCTGTGTGGTGATCAGTGCCACGGCCGCTTTCGGGGCCAACAGGGAAGGGCAGTTTTCCGTTTCCCCCGTAATCGGCGGCTACACGTTTGACGGCAAGCAACACCTTGATACCAACCTGATTTACGGTGGCCGAGTCGGCTACAACGTAACGGATAATTTCGGCATTGAAGCCCTGTTGGATTACGTCAACACGGAGCCTACTAAGGCAAAGAACAAGGTAGACATGTTTCGCTATGGCGGTGAGCTGCTGTATCACTTTATGCCGGAAAACACCTTTGTACCCTATCTTGCCGTCGGACTCTCGGGAATGAACTTTACCAAAGGGGGACCGGACCGTAAAGCGCATGTGGCGTTTGACTACGGTCTGGGTGCGAAGCTCTTTGCAACCGAGAATTTTGCCCTACGTGGCGACGTGCGACATATCCTTTCCACCTATAGTTCGAAGACCATGAACAACATAGAATACACCCTGGGCGCCTATATCCCCTTCGGCGGGGTCAAACCGGCTGTCAAACCGGTAGAACCACCCCCGGCACCGGCACCTGTCGCCGCACCTGCACCCGCTCCCAAACCGGTTGAGCCTCCTCCCGCTCCGGCTCCCAAGGCAGCAGAACCGCCGCCGGCCCCGACACCCGCTCCTAAAGTTGCTCCGACGGCTGCTTTATCGGTCACCCCTGAGAAGATCACGAAAGGTGAATCCGCTACATTGAAATGGAAATCGCAGAATGCCACCGACTGCGCGATCCAACCGGGCATTGGCAAGGTCCCGGCCTCCGGTTCCCGCATGATTACCCCGGACAACAGTACGACCTACTCCATCTCCTGTACCGGTTCTGGCGGTTCGGCCGGCAGCGCAGCTGGTGTCACGGTTGTTGCTCCTCCCGCGCCAAAGGCAGAGGCATCGCCGGAACGTTTCTGCAGCAAACCGGCGGTCATCAATATCC
>CAZSTJ010000011.1:0-24232 GCA_964609805.1 uncultured Geobacter sp.
CCCAGAAACTGCCCCGCCCCCATGACCAGCCCTTCCGCAAACCGGACCTGCCCCAGTGAGATGAAGAAGACCAGCGCCACGAAATTGCTGGTGAAGTTCATGACCTTGGTGGTGGCGGTGGCCCGCACCATGGAACACCCCAGGAGCATCATGAGCGCCATGGTCCAGAAGGAGCCGGTGCCCGGCCCAAAGAAACCGTCATAAAAACCGATTGCTGTTCCGAAGAGAAGATAGAAGGGTCCCGGTTTCATCCGGGAGTGGGAATCCTCCGCGCCGAGGCGGGGGGTAAGAAGGGTGTAGAGTGCGATGGCGGCAAGAAGCCAAGGGATCAGCTGTTTCAGCAGGGTTGCATCCAGGAGCTGTACCGCCCCGACCCCGAGGGCAGCCCCGATGGTCGTCCAGATGATGCCGCTCCGGCATTCCTTCAGGCTGACCGTGCCGGCACGGAGGAAATGGAGCATGGCACTGCCGGAGCCGAAACTCCCCTGCAGTTTGTTGGTACCAAGGGCAATCTGGGGAGGGATACCGATCCCGAGCAGGACCGGAACAGTGATGAGGCCGCCGCCACCGGCTATGGAATCGATCAGGCCGGCGACAAAGGCGGCACAGAATAGCAGAAGAAAGAGGAGTTCAGGCGCCATGGAGGGTCATTCCCCTGCCGGTGCGGCTGAACTCCTCTTTCGGTGCACGCTATTAGGCCTCGCCAACCGGTTGGGCGGCTTCGAATTCGCTGCGGGCCTTGCTCATTTCCTCGATCTCGCGCAACTTGTCACCCATCCAGGCGTGGAACACCTTGGCGTTTTCGTAGCTCATCACCACGCCGGTGTCGATGTAACGGACCATGCTCTGGTTCAGATCCTTCGGCTCCACGGCCGACTCGCGGCCGATGGCCCCTTCGGGGGTGATCTCGTGGCAGATGGACTCGGGGAGCGGCTGACGCTCCAGGTAGAAATTGACCACCAGCTCACCGCGGGGCGAGAAACCGCCCTGGGCACCATTGACGTAGGTCGGGTTGTATCCGTAGTTGAAAACGTACTTGAATTTAATCTCGGGTTTCCGCTGACTCATGCCGATTCTCCTCACATTGAAAATTAATATCCACCTAACTACCACAGAAGGGACCGGCCTGAAAACAAAAACCTTCAAGCTGCCGTATTGACAACCAGTGAAGCTGCTGGTACATCTTGCCCACATTTTCCCAAAGGAGGGTCACATGAAACACCTCGTCAAGATCGTACTCTGCCTGCTCTCGCTGACCATTTCCGCCGGTGTCGCCCTGGCTGCCGATGCCAAGGCTCCGGCCAAACCGGCCGCTGAAACCAAGGCCGCTGCACCGGCCAAGGAAGCCAAACCGGCCGCCGATGCCAAGGCCGCCAAGAAGGAGCCGGTCGACATCAACACCGCGGCCGAGGCCGACCTGAAGGGTATCGCCGGTATCGGCGACGCCTACGCCGCCAAGATCATCGCCGGCCGGCCCTATGCCAAGAAGGACCAGCTGAAGTCCCGCAATATTCTCCCGGCCGTCGTGTACGAGAAGGTCAAGGACCAGATCATCGCCAAGCAGCCCCCCAAGGAGGCAAAACCGGCCGCCAAGGATGCCGTGAAACCGGCGGACACCAAGAAGAAATAAGCCAGGTTCATATCAGGCTGTCGAGGGGCTTCCGCGGTGCGGAGGCCCCTTTTCGTTTGTGGGCACCAACCTGAATTGCCTTGACTTTACAGGGAAATTTCTATAGTTTTAAGTATTTTTACCGCAGACAAGGAGTCGTAATGAAACCGCTTTTTCTGAACCCACCAACCTTCGAGGATTTTGACGGCGGCGCCGGTGCCCGCTACCAGGCTTCCCGTGAAGTTACCTCATTCTGGTATCCTACCTGGCTCTGTTTCCCCGCCGCCATGATCGAGGGGAGCCGTGTTGTCGATGCACCGGTACAGAAGTTCACCCTTGAAGACTGCCTGAATATTGCCAAGGATTTTGATATGGTGGTCATGTACACCTCGACCCCCACCCTGATGATCGACATCGAGACCGCCCGTCGCATCAAAGAGGTCAAGCCGGCCATTGTCACGGTACTGACCGGCCCCCATGTCTCCATCCTGCCGGAGGAGTCCCTTCGCGCCGGCAAGGGTGTTATCGACATCGTCTGCCGCGGCGAGTTCGACTATACCACCAAAGAGCTCTGCGAAGGGCGCGAATGGGACAAGGTGGACGGCATCAGCTTCCTGCGCGACGGTCAGCTCGTCAGCACTCCTGACCGCCCCATGATCGAAGACCTGGACGCCCTCCCCTTTGTGGCCCCGGTCTACAAGCGCGACCTGCCGATCAGCGAATACGTCATCCCGCACTTCAAGAACCCGTATGTCTCCATCTACTCCAGCCGCGGCTGTCCGTCTAAGTGCATCTACTGCCTCTGGCCCCAGACCTTCTCCGGCCAGCGCATGCGTACCCGTTCGCCCCGAAACGTCTATGAAGAGATCAAGTGGATCGTGGAGAACATCCCCGAAATGAAGGAACTCTCCTTTGACGACGACACCTTCACCGCCAACCGCGAGCATGCCCGGGAGATCGCACGCCTGATCAAGCCGCTGGGGATCTCCTGGACCATCAATGCCCGCGCCAATTGCGACTTCGAGACCCTCAGGATCATGCGCGAAGCCGGATTGCGTCACGTGGTCGTCGGTTTTGAAAGCGGCAATGCCCAGATCCTCAAAAACATCAAGAAGGGTGTCACCAAGGAACAGGCCATCCAGTTCTGCAAGGACTGCAAGAAACTGGGGCTCTCCATCCACGGTGCCTTCATCATGGGTCTCCCCGGCGAAACCCGTGAGACCATCCGCGAGACCATCGAATACGCCAAGATGCTGGATCTGAACTCCATCCAGGCCTCCCTCGCCTCCCCCTACCCCGGCACCGAATTCTACACCCTCGCCAAGGAACAGGGCTGGATCGCCTCCGACGACTTCATCGACGAGACCGGCCACCAGAAGTGCGTCATCAACTACCCGAACCTCACCAATGCCGAGATCTTCAACTCGGTGGAGGAGTTCTACAACAAGTTCTACTTCCGCCCCAAGTACATCCTGCGCAGCATCGGCCGGATGATCGTGGACGGCGACGAACGGCGCAAGCTGCTGAAGGAAGGGCGCCAGTACCTGGATTACATGAGGAAGCGGAAGGAATCCTGCTCCGACTGCAAGTAAAGTCTGATTTCGCAGGGATGAACGGGATACACGGGATTATAGTCTCAGAATCTTAAACCAGGTTATGACGTTAATGTTATCCTGTTCATCCTGTCCATCCCTGTAAATTTATCTTAGCTGTTCTTGACACGGTTGCCATCCATGAAACAGCTCATCATCACATCCGACGATTTCGGCCTCTCCCCCGGGGTCAACGCCGCCGTGGAAAAGGGGTGGCAGGAAGGTCTCCTGACCTGCGCCTCCATCATGCCGGGTGGCGACGCCTTTGCGGAGGCGGTCGCCATCGCCCGGAGGAACCCCGGGCTGCAGGTCAGCCTGCACCTGACCCTGGTACAGGGACGGGCTGTTCTTCCCCCTGAGCAGATTCCCGGGTTGGTGGGAGGTGACGGCTGTTTCGATAACGATCCGGTCAAGGCCGGCATGCGCTACTTCTTCGACAAGGGGATTTACAAGCAGCTGCGCAATGAGATCGAGGCCCAGATCCGGGCGGTTCACGACGCCGGCATCCCCGTGACGCACCTTGACGGACACCTCAACATCCACCTGCACCCGACGGTCTTCGGCTTCCTGACCGAGCTCATGCCGCAGTACGGCATCACCAGCTTCCGTCTCTCCCGGGAACGCCTGGGGCACAACCTCCGTTTCGACTCGGAACGAAAGCTGGGCAAGGCCGTCGAACGGATCATTTTCGGCTCACTCGCCCGCCACGCCCGGCCCGAACTGGACCGGCTCGGCATCAGATACGCCGGCGAGGTCAAAGGGGTGCTCAACTCCGGTCGCATGACTGAGAAATACCTGTTGGACATTGTTGACGGCCTGTACGACGGGCCGACCGAGATCTACTTCCACCCCGGGGTCATGCCGGACGCCGAGATAACCCGGCGCATGCCGGACTACCGCCACGCGGACGAGCTGGCCGCCATCCTCAGCCCTGCCCTGCGGCGGAAACTTACATCGCTGGGCATCGTCGTACAAAACTACCGTGGAGACGTAAAATGCTGAAGACACTGATCGTCATGCTGCTGGCAATTACCTCCGGCGCCATCGGCGACATCTTTCTGACCCAGGGGATGAAAAGCTTCGGCGACATCTCTGCCATGGGACTGAAGCAGATATTCGAGACCGTCCTGAAGGCTCTCACCAACTGGCGTCTGATCCTGGGCACCGCCATGCAGGCGGTCTACTTCGGACTCTGGCTGGCGGTGCTGTCGTGGGAAGACCTTTCCGTGGCGCTCCCCATGCAGGCACTCAGCTACATCGTCGTAGCATTCCTGGCCCAGTGGTTCCTGGGGGAACAGGTCAGCGGCATGCGTTGGGCAGGGATTGGCCTGGTCTGCGCCGGGGTAATGCTGATCACCAGAAGCAGTGTGAATTAAGAACAGGGGGAACAAACCATGAGTGATGCCAAACGAATCGCCTTCCTAGGCGGCGGCAACATGGCCGAGGCAATCATCAAGGGCTTGCTGCGTGAAGAGCCGAACGCACAACTGATGGCAGCCGACATCTCGGCGGAACGCCGGGCCCACCTCTCCTCGAACTACCCGGGGCTCCGCGTCGTGGAAAACAGCGCCGAGGCGGCCGCCTGGGGAGAGATCGTCATTCTATCAGTGAAGCCACAGCAGGCCACCAGTGTCCTCACCACCCTGGAGCAGGCCCTCGGCTCCGACAAGCTGATCGTCTCCATCATGGCCGGGGTCCGCACCGCCACCATCGAAGACGCCGTCGCCAGCAAGACCCATGTCGTCCGGGTCATGCCCAACACGCCGGCCCTGGTGGGCGAAGGCGCCACCGCCATCTGTGCCGGCAAGAACGCCGGCTCGAAGGACCTGGACCTGGTAGAGTCGATCTTTGCCCGCACCGGGCTGGTCGTCCGGGTGGATGAGAAGCAGATGGACGCGGTCACCGGCCTTTCCGGCTCCGGCCCGGCCTACGTCTTCACCTTCATCGAGGCGCTCTCCGACGCCGGGGTCAAAACCGGCCTGCCGCGGGATGTTGCCACCAAGCTGGCCCTGCAGACGGTCCTCGGTTCGGCCCGCATGCTG
The DNA here is from genome assembly GCA_964609805.1 of uncultured Geobacter sp. Classification (GTDB taxonomy): domain Bacteria; phylum Desulfobacterota; class Desulfuromonadia; order Geobacterales; family Pseudopelobacteraceae; genus CAIPTY01. The sequence goes on from CAZSTJ010000011.1 coordinate 5,244, forward strand.
GCCGAGACCGGCGAGCACCCCGCCAAGCTGCGGGAGCAGGTGACCTCACCCGGCGGCACCACCATCGCCGGCCTCCACGCCCTGGAAACGGCCGCTTCCGCGGCACGATCATGGATGCCGTCGAAGCCGCCACCAAGCGCTCCCAGGAGCTGGCGGGAAAATAAACATCACCTTCAATCGCCACCAAAGCCGGCCATCAGGTCTGCTTTTTTTCATCCTCCTCATTTTTTTCATCTCCGGCATCACAACACATCACTAACAATTACAGTCAGTTGCACAAAACGTCCAGTTTCTGGACGTTTTTATAACATGCTGTTATCACGGTAAAATCGTGCCGTTCGTCCAGAAACTGTACACAACATTACACCGCTAACTATTTGATTTTACGCTTGATAAGTGTGCATTTATGGGTTTAAGTAAGGCACATTCAACCTGTGCGGGGTGGTGTCATGCTGAAGGATATGAAATCACACAAGCATCTGAAACCGGGCCAGAACGGGACCAAGCGCCTGGTAGAACAGTACGGGGACTCACTGCTCTGTGTGCGTTATCGCTATGACGAAAAGCGCGGCATCCAGTTGAAGACAGCCGAGATCATTGTGGAAGAAAAGGTTGTCGACCGTGCGGTTCGCTATCGGGATGACGATCCGGTCAAACTGATCGTGGCCTATACCGAGAAAGGCCTGCGTGACCGACTGAAGGCGGCTGGTGGTCGGTGGGACCCGCAGGAGAAGCTCTGGCTGATTCGGTATGGCGCGGTCCGGGGAACGGAGTTGGAAGAACGGATTCTGGCAGATAGAGCTACATAACACCCGCAGAGGTTGTTCCTCATACAGGCCACAAGTTACCTGTATGAGAAATATGTGGATAAGTAAAAAAAGGGCCGAAAATGGCCTATATAAGGCATTTGATCGATGTCTTGTATAGGTAATAAATTCCCCATACAGGATACCGGTGGCCTATATGAGGAACAGACTCTAACTGGTCAATAACGAGTTGAATGACAAGAAACGAAAAGGAGAATCAAGAAATGAATAAATGGCTGATAGTTGCAGTAATCGTATTAGCTCCAGTTCTCGGGTTCGCGGCAGATACCAAAGTTAAACAGCCATCTGTCAAAATTACGGACATCAATAAATTGGGAAAGCTTGCCAGTGGTTACTACGTCTTAGAAAAATATGTGAACCTGAAGAAAAAGACATACTCGACGACAAAAGGTTTCGACGAGACACCGATTTACGGTGAGTTTGAGATTGAAAATGGTAGCTCCGGAACAGGACTTAAAGGCGGAAATTTCAGGGATGGCTTGGTGTTCTTTGACGTTGCTAAAAGTGGAGTCGTAAACGGAAGCACCTGTTTCGATAGGTTCTGTATCTCTGAGATAAAACCCATCGACGAGAAATCATTTACAGTCAAAGTAAACGGAAAAGACCAAAAGTTCATCTCGACGACAGGCCTAAAAGAGCGGAAGTAACGAAAACACATTCAACCAGGAAGAAGCAGCGGCCAAAAACCGCCGGTGTTCTTCCACTACGTTGGTCGCCAAGAGATAAAAAAGGAAGGGTCAATAATGGTATCGAGCTTGGAGAAAATCGATGCGGTCGTCACGAACAAGATAGACGATACGATGTTCCTGAGTGAGACGCCTCGACCATGTGCCACTTGCTAAATACTTGAGGGGTTCCGGCTTGCCAATGCCACTGAAAGGGTCGCGCATGATTGCTCCGACCAGATCCAGGGCACGCAACGCAATCTTTCGGTCAGTCTCCACCCAATAGCGCAAATCTTCACGGAATTCTGGTTGAAAAACAGAATCCCGAAGTTTACTCTTCAAGACCGACCTCGGAGCGGAGCGACTTCAGTGATGATGCTTTCTCACCACCTTTTAGAGCGCGTTCTAACGCAGAAAGCAGCCTTTCAGCATTTTTGGGAGAACGCATAAGGTGTGCACTTTCCACAAGGCTTTGCAATTCGTCAGCAGCGATCATCGCTACATTGTTTCCATTGCGGCGACGAATAACGACGATCTCCCTGTTTTCCGTGACTTCGTCACAAAGTCCGGCAAAATTTGCTCTGGCATTGGTATAGGTCGTTTGCAACATGATAGTAATACCTCCTTGACATGTACAGACAAACGGTACAACAAGAACCTCAACAGGTCAATCCAATTCTATCCTCGTGCAAACAATCAAGCTCCAACCATTGGCAAGCCCCGCCGAGGGCAGGTCAGCCTCAGCCCCGTTATGTGACTTGAAACGCACATCTGGAGGTTTTGATGAGTGAGCAAGGAATAAAGTCAAAGGACGTAGATGATTACATCTCTAATTTTCCACCTGAAACCCGGCGGGCGCTTGAAGAGTTGCGGCTCTGTATTTGGCATGCAGCGCCACAAGTTTCAGAACTGATGAATTACAAGATTCCGGCTTTCGCCTTGGTAAAGGGTGGGAAACGCGATCAACAAATCATGATTGCCGGTTTTTCAAAACACGTCGGCTTCTATCCTTCTCCGGCCGTCATTGAGGCGTTCGCTGATCGACTTGCAGAGTACAAATTCGCCAAGGGGTCAATTCAATTTCCCTTAAACAAACCAATCCCCAAGGAGCTTGTCATTGAGATGGTTAAATTCAGGTTATCCAATCTTCTCAAATGAAGAAACGTCACATGTCATGGCGCTCAACACGGACGGGCAGCTCTCCCCCATTCACCATCCTCCTCCATCCCGAGGGGAGATCGTTACCTCCTGTTTGTAACTCCGCCATATTTTCTCTATAATGAACAAGCAGCAGCGAGGAGGTTGGGCATGAGAAGCGTCTATATGACATTGAAGTATGCAACTATTGTATTTGCATTGATCGGGCTTGCCTGCGGCGCCATCTTCCAGCTCAGCTATACGTGGGGACTGGTGAGCCTGCTGACCTGCTTCGGGGCGGCGTTGAGTGTGATTGCGGCGGCCATCTGCATGTACGTGCACCGTATCAACAAGGTCAACGCACTGTCACTGGTGCTGAATCTGATCCTGTTCATCGTCATTGCCCGTGAGTTGCAGCTGTTTGGCTAACATTGCACGACAACGGTGATGCGGTGTGGCACCCGGTTCAATCAATCATCCCGGGCCTGATTATACGGGGCCCGCACCACTGCATTTCAGAGCAACATAAAGGGCGACCGGCCGGTCGCCCTTTATTTATTCCACCCGCAGTATCCCCGTCAACTCCCTGAACTCGCGCTCCGACAGCGGTACCGGCTGCATCAGGGCTGTCGGGCGTACGCTGCGGGGATTCCTGAGCCATTCCCGCAACCGTTCCTCTGTCCACGGTTCCCGCTCCCGAAACGTTGCGGGATAGAACGGCGATAGCAGCCCCGACAGGTTGGGGCCGGCGTCACCCGCACCAAGTGCCCCGTGCCGCTGCGTCAGGGCACGATGGCATCCCCCACATTTGACGCTGAAGATATCCTTCCCGTCTTTCCCCTCCCGGTTGAAATGGACAACCTGCCGCTGTTCGCCACCACTCCTGGGCGTAGTGGCCGCAGCAGCCAGCAGGGCAGTGATCACGTTGTCCACCTGCCGAGCCTCCATGCGAAAGTCCGGCATACCCCCGGCCGGGTGCAGGATGGCATCTGCGATCACAACGGGGGTCTTGGTGCTGATTGAGCGGTCCAGGTTAACCGAAAGCCGGTTCCCCTTCCCACCGACCACGTGGCAGCGGCGACAGGTGTACCGATTCAGCAGCCGCTCCCCGCTCCGCACCTGTTCTGAATCGGCAAATGCATAGCCGGCATGGCGTTTCCCGATCAGGTTCTGGTGGGCGATGTTCTTCCGGTCCGAGGCGGGGTTGCCGCGATGGCAGACCGTGCAGTCGCCTCGTTCGGTGTAGTGCGGCGGGTGGCAGGCGAGGCAGAGGGGCCGGTCCGCACCACAGGAGACGGCAGCAGCCACCAGCACCAGGACCAGCGATATCAGAAGGTGAGCGACCAGTTTGTCCCCCGGAAAAAAAAGGCGAGTACGGTCAGCAGCAGGAGGGCGCTGCTGACCAGCAGGACGGCAGCGGAGATCATCCGGTTTCCCGGCGGGAACCAGCGGGCGTGGTGCTGCCGGACCTGCCCCGGCAGCCAGGGGAGGAGGAAGGCCAGGATGCAGAACAGCAGCACCGGCCAGATCATGAAGCGGGACCAACTGACCAGCTCCTGGATCCAGAGCAGGAACCAGGCCGACTTGACCGGGTTGGGGGTGACGGCGGGATCGGCGGCGGTCTGCAGCGGCGCCGGCACCAGGGCTGCAAGCGCCAGCAATGCGACCACCAGCAGCCAGAAGGAACGGCCGATCAGGGTAAAGAAGCGCGGCGAGCTTTTGACGAATCCGTTTTTCATAGGTAGGGGAGCACCCCCTTGTTTTTCCTCACCCGGTAAAAATGCAGGAACGACAGCAGCAGGACCGACAGCGGCACTGCCACGATATGCAGGGCATAAAAGCGGAGCAGGGAGAGCGGCTGGCCGACGCCGTCCGGCACCAGCAGCCCCCGGACCGCTGCACCGAAGGGGGCGGTCAGGAGGAGTTCCATGCCGGTCTGGGTGGCCCAGTAGGCCAGCTGATCCATGGGGAGCAGGTAGCCGGTGTAGGCCTCGAAGACACAGAGGAGAAGCAGCAGCATGCCGACCACCCAGTTGAGCTGGCGCGGCCGCTGGTAGGCGCCGGTCAGCACCACCCGCAGGGTGTGCAGTACCAGCAGGATCAGCAGGGCATGGGAGGCCATCCGGTGCAGGCTCCGCAGGTATTTCCCTCCCCAGACGGCCGACTCCAGGAAGAGGATCGAATTGTAGGCCCGCTCCGGTGTCGGCTGGTAGTAGACCAGCAGCAGCATGCCGCTGGCCAGCATGACCAGGAAGGCACTGAAGGCCAGCCCCCCCAGACAGAAGGTGTAGCTGAGCCGCAGGTTCCGCTCCAGCACCACGCGGGGAAAGAGATGTCTGAGAAAATCCAGGATCATGGTCAACCTGACTGAGTTACACCGATAAATATATCAATACCTATATACGTTTTGGCTTCATAAATCCAGCTGACTTTTATAGATGTAACGCTTTGTAAAATCGGTGGTTAGCGTGCTTGAAATTATATTTTTCCGCAGTATTGTTAAAACATACTTATACAGAGACTTTCAGTAGATGTAACCTCTGCGGCTGGTTGCCGGTTCCCGCAGAGTTTCATTCCTCTGAACAAGGGGGTGCACTATGGGAATATACTTGGGAAGGCGCCTCATGTTGTCTTCCGATGGCTTCAGGGCCCTGTGTCACACCGCAAGCCTGCCGCTGCGGTCCGTCTGCCGTACCGCTGTTCTTCTCCTGCCATTGCTGATGTATCTTACGTTCTGCCCCATTCCTGCCTGCGGAGCAACTCTGTCCGTTACCATGGCCGGTACGGGGCAGGGATCCGTCAACAGTTCACCGCCTGGGATCGCGTGTCCGGGAATCTGCAACGGCACATTCACGTCAATTGCCCTCTATTCCAATCCGGCCATTGACTCATACTTCAGCGGCTGGGGCAGTGCCTGCGCCGGTATGGAAAACTGCTCCCTGGCACTGGCCGGAGACCTGCAGGTTACCGCATTCTTTGAACTGAAATCGAACCAGTTGGGGGTCAGCGGTTCTAACTACGGCGCGATCCAGGAGGCGTACAACAATGTCGCATCAGGCGGCAGAATAATCGTGGTCGCTCGCAATCAGCCGGGGGACCTGAACCTTGACAAGGCAATTGACGTTACTCTTGAAGGCGGATTTGACGATGCATTCACCTCTAACGCCGATAATTTCACGAAGATTCAGGGCACGGTATTCATCAGGGAAGGAAGCCTGGCCATCAAGCGCATCTTGCTGTCTGCGGCCGCAGTCGGTACACCGCCCGCTGCTCCCGACGGCGTAACCGCCGTGGCCGGTGATACATCGGCGGTCATCAACTGGAATGACGTGACAGGAGCCACCTCGTACAATGTCTATTTCAGCCTATCTCCGGGAGTATCCAGAGCAAGCGGTACAAAAATTACGGGAGCGGTCAAAGGGAATGCTATCACCGGTCTGACCAACGGCGCGACGTACTATGTTGTGGTAACTGCAGTCGATGCCAACGGCGAGAGTGTGGAATCATCACAGGTCATTATAACGCCGTTCAATGCCACGGCGCCTTCGCCTCCCGATGTCGTGTCTGCATCTGCCGGCAACGGCACGACTGAAGTAAACTGGAGTGATGTTGCCGGTGCCGGATACTACAGCGTCTACTGGTCTACCTCGCCGGGGGTCACGACGACAACCGGCACGAAAATTTCTCCGGTTGCAGCTTCACCTTATCAGCACAGTAGTCTTACCAATGGTACAACCTATTATTATATCGTCACAGCAAACATCGGTCCGGTGGAGAGCGCTGCATCAATGGAGGCGTCAGCCAGGCCGGCGGCGGCTGCCGTCAACTCACGACTGCTGAAGATGGCGGTATATGCCGTCAAGAAAGGAAAAACATCACAGTCCTATACGCTGTATGAATATGACGAGGCATCGGGACTGGTGCACAAGGAGAGCAATTATGCCGACACCGGTATCGGAACCTCGATATTTACCGGTTCACTCATCTATGAATACGACGGTGAGAGACGGGTGGTCAAAAGGTCGAATTACAACATCAACGGGGATCTGTTCGGCTACACGACTACCGGCTACAACGCAGCCGGCAACCCCCAGTTGATCACCACCTATTCCGGCTACGGCTCCGTATTCATCCCGGCCGAGTATACCGTGAACGACTACGATCTGGCCACAGGCAAACTTCTCCTTGTAAGCACCACCTATAACGGGATATCTCATCTCACGCTTGGCCAGACCAGATACGAGTACAACAGTAACGGCGACGTTACCAAGCAGACCAGTTACACCCCGGGAGGCATGAGCGGCTATACGACAACGGAATATAATGACGACCGCAAGATAATCAAGGAATCGAAATATGATCTGGACGGCAATCTGACAGAATATGCGGTATCAGAATACAATACGGCCAAAAAAAGGACGAAAAAAACCGTCTACAACGGGTTCACCGGCCTGATGACCGGCTGCACGACATACGAGTACAACCAGGCCGGAAAACTCTGCAAAACGAACATGTATGACTTTGCCTCCAATCTGACCGGCTACAGCACTATCAGCTATAACAGCGACGGAAAACAGACCATGATCTCCGTCTACGATGAGACCGGCCTGGTAACGGCCCGCACGACCTATGAATACGGCTACTGAGTAAACCGGCCCGCCGGCCGGCCAGACCTCCACCACGCAGAAAGGGAGGGAATGGGAGAACCGTCCCATGCCCTCCCTTTTATTTGTTGTCAGCTCAACCGCTTTACCTTTTGAACGTTGAAGGATACACTACCGGCACCTGCGACCTGTTAAGGAACAGCCATGTACGACACCCCCGCAACCCACAACCAGTCCTCAGTACAAAAATTTGCGGTTACCGTGGTGTCTCCGCCGGGATACCTCCACTCGGCCGCCTTCACCGAAATCGCCGAATCGCTCCACTACGGACTGTTGGCCCTTGACCACGATTCATTGCTGACGACCAGCGGCAGCCTGCCGGGGCGGCAGCACATCATCCTCGGGGCCAACCTGCTGCCCCACTACCCGCTCCCGATTACCGACGACGCTATCCTCTACAACCTGGAGCAGGTGCAGGTCGGTTCCAGCTGGTTCCGGCCGGAGCTGCTCGACCTCTACCGACGTTATCGGCTCTGGGACTACAGCCCGCTCAATGCCGCCGCCCTGGCGGAGCAGGGCATCCGGGTCTCCCGAATTGTTCCGGTAGGGTACGTGGAGCAGTTGACACGGATCCGGCCCGCGGCGCAGCAGGATATCGACTGTCTCTTCATCGGCTCTCTGAACCCGCGGCGGCAGGAGATCCTGGAACGGATCAGCGATGCCGGTCTGCAGGTGCATGCTGCCGTCGGGGTCTACGGCGCGGAGCGCGATGCCCTCATCAGCAGGGCCAAACTTCTGCTCAACGTGCATTTCTACGAGGCCAAGGTGCTGGAGATCGTCAGGATCTCGTATCTGCTGGCCAACCGCTGTGCGGTGCTTTCCGAACGGGGTGCCGATCGGGGCGAGGACGACACCCTCCAGGGCGGAGTGGCATTCGCCGATTATGACTGCCTGGTAGCCCGGGCCTGCGAACTGGTTGCCAACCCGACTGAACGGGGAGAGCTCGCACAAAGTGGTTTCGAACTCATGAGCGCCCGTCCAACCAGCGAATACCTCCGAGCGGCACTGGCCGACCCCACCTGACCACCACCGACAGCGCCGGTACCTACCCCAGTACCTCCACCATCCCCTCCCGTTCCTCCACCTTAAAACGTCCCAAGGGCCGGTCAGCCGGCCCCTTCAGCACCCGTCCCTGCCGGTCGAACCGGCTGCCATGGCAGGGACAGGAGAGCCCACTGCCGCTGACCGTCACCGTACAGCCAAGATGGGTGCAGACCAGGTTCAGTGCGTAGATCTGCTCTCCCTCCCGCAGCAGCGCAATCCGTTCCGCGGCCAGGACCAGCGCCCCGTCGGCCGGCACGTCGCCAACCGGCACCCGGGCCAGGGCCTGTCTCCGTGGCGGCAGCACCGGGGTCAGGTAACGCCGCAGCAGGGCGCCGCCAGCCAGCAACAGGGCTAGGGTCGTGATGAAGGTTCGACGCGATTGAGGAACGTTTTCCATTTTTCGATATACGCCTTTGTATAGGCCGGGCTCTTGCTGCTCATCTTCTGATAGCGGTCCGCCGGCAGGAAACTGCCGTTGGCCATCCGTTGCCGCCCCTGGAGCCAGAACGATTCAAGCCCCATCCCGTCACGGGCCGGATAATATACCTTGCGGGATTCCGGTTCCAGTAGAAAGCGGGCCGGATCGTCATGACACCCTTCACAGGTCACGCTGCCGCGCTGAACCGTATGGGGAAACCAGGCCCGCCATTCGGGTGCCAACAGGATGTTTTCCGGGCCGCCGTTACGGGCGATCATGACATCGGTATAATAGGCCAGAAACATCGGCCTGACAGGGCTAACCAACCCCCGACTATTGAGCCCCAGCGGCGGTGCATCCTGCCGTTTCAGGTAGGCGCTGCGGAGGTATTCCCCGCTCTCTCCCGGCTTGAGATCAAATTCCTCTTTGACGCCCCGGTCCCGGAAGCGAAGGAAGAAGGTGCCGTACTCCTGGGCCCCCCAGGCCGAGTGGCAGGCATAGCACTCCAGTTTCTCCATGTGGGCGGCGATGCGATGTTCCACCGGCTTCATACTCGGCTTGTGGCAGTCGCGGCACCCCTTGGAGGATTTCCTGCCGGCAGCCAGGCTGGCCATGGAGTGACAGTCCCCGCAGGTCATCCCCTTGGTATAGTGCACGTCAGGCAGCATCTTAAGGAAGGTCTCACCGTTAACGGCGATGCCGCGCTGATAGCGCATGTTATCCTCTCGCGGCGCCCGCCCCGAGTAGTCCCAGCCGGTGTAGTATCCCTTGTGGCATGTCTGGCAGACCGCCACGGTCGGTTTCTTTGGTTCTCCCCCCTCGTGGCAGTCCCGGCAGCTCTTCAGGTGACAGGAGTCGCAGTTCTTCTCCCAGAATCCCGAATCGACCCGGCCGTAACTCCGCTGAACGAACTGCCGCTCACCGCTCCGCTGCCCCATGGCGTGACCGAAGATCCTGCCATGTCCGCGGTGACAGACATCGCACCCCTCCGCACGCTCCGAGAACGCGGGAACGGCAGTAGTTCCCCTGACCGGTTCGGGACGGTGGCAACTGCCGCAGAAGAGTCCGCCATGACCGGCCTGTACCCTACCGCTATGGAGCAGACAGCAGGCGACGATGAAGAGCATCATCAAGCGCATGTTGGTTCAGTCCTTTCCGGTAGATGGGGTCGCGGGCAGTGCCATGACAGGGGAGGCAGAGGTTCACCGCCAGCGCCCGCTTCACTTCGGCACCGTTCAGCGGTCGTGAGTTCTCCCTGACCACCGCTGAATAGGCCTTCACCCGCCCGCTCTCCATGGTGATGAAGCCGTCCAGCGGCTTGCTGTCGGACCGTTCGCAGATCAGGGTGCCTTTGATACTGTTCCCTTCAACGACATTCTGGCCGAAACCGAGAAAGCGGGGATTACCATGACATTCGGCGCAGCCGACTGCAGCCTTGCCCGTGTTGTGTGAATAAAAAGGGGCAAAACGGAGCTGTTGTTTCCCCTTGAAATTTGCGACGTATTCCGTCTTTGATTGCGAACCGTCCGCCTCTGCAACCGTCACAAATGTCTGGCAACCCGGGGTAACCGGTGAGATGTGTCCCCGCTGATTGAGGGCCAGGGGGAAGGGGTAGAGCATGCGGTAATCCTCAGTCTCGCTGAAGGCCCCCGGCGTCTCTTCATCTTTCACGAAATCTTTTCCTGCTTTTCCTTTGTCGTAGCGGGTGTGACAGCCGTAACACTGCACCGAGGTGCGGGAGTGGCAGGCATAGCACTCCAGCCTGCCGTGGCCGGCGACCGTGTGTTCCGGGGTACCGGTAATAACCTTGCTGCGATGCAGTTTCCCGCTCCGCTTTCCCTGGAGCCAGACTGTCCCGTTCTCGTAATATACATTGGAGTAGCTACGCCCCTTGGAGGTCTGGACCACCCGCATGCCGGAACGGAGCGGGGTCCGGTAATTGCGCGACTCCCGTAGCGCCTCGTCGTTTTCGCGGGTGATCTCCCGGTAGCGGGGAACCCGGGTGCCGCTGCCGTGGCAATCCTCGCAGGCGATCTCGGTCTGGTTGTACATATTGCGATAGCGGTAACCATCTCCCATGACATCCCGCGAGGTGTGACAGTCGATACATTCCATGCCGGCGGCATGGTGCACGTCCGGGGCAATGCGGGTCAGATTGCGGGCACCGCTGGTCATGACCGGCCCCGGCTCTCCCTTGGTTGTCGGCACCAGCCCGTTGTTACCGTCATAGAGCCCCTGGTACGACAGGGCAATTCTGCCGCTCCGGTTGTGACAGCGTTCGCAGACGCGGGTATCGGGCAGCGGCGTCATGGCATGGGTCGCCGAATGTCCCCCCTTGCCCCTCACCGTGCGGTCACTGCCGGCGTAACTCCCCTCATCATTGCGCGGGAAGTGGCAGGCGGCACAACCGGCGCCGTGGACGGCACCGAAGGAATCGTCGTTGCTGGTGCTGACATGGCAGCGTGAGCAGAATTTGCGGTACAGTTCGCCGGACAGGTTATCAAGTTCCGCAACGGGGGCGTGTTCCACCGGCCGGCCATCGGCGTCGAATCCTTTCCCGCCGGCCACGGTATAGGCGCGGCCATCCTCCCCCTCCCAGGTCAGCTGGATGTTACGGATCATGCCCGCATTGGTGGTCATGATGGTGGATTTCACCCGTTCCACCTGGTAGCGGTGGCAACGACCGCACGTATCGTCCCAGACTTCGGGAGTGGAGGGATTTCCCCCGCCGAGCATGCCGGCATGGGCGGCCACTTTGTCAGCTGCCTGTGGATTGCCCCCATGGCAGTCAACACAGCCGCCGTGGGAAGGTGAGGCATGCTCAATACCCTGGTGACAAACGACGCACGACGACGCATCACGACTCTGACCGCACGCAACGCAGCCAAACAGAACGAAAAAGAGGGCCGCCAATCGGCAGGCCCTCTTTATTGCATCTGAAACGAACGGCATGATTAGCAGCCGGAAACTTCCTTCTTGCCCTTCTTGGCCGGCTTTGCTTCTTCCTTCTTCTCAGCTTTCTTCTCGGCCTTCTTCTCTTTCTTTTCCTTCTTCACTTCTTTCTTGGCTTCCTTCTTCTCGGCAGCCGGAGCGGCGGCCTCAGCCGGCTTGGCCTCTTCCTTCTTCATGTGGTGGTCAGCCAAGGCTACGGAAGCGAAGGAAACAGCGGTCAGGGCGGCAATCAGCAGGGTCAGAACTTTCTTCATGTGACACTCTCCTTTATAGGTGTGATATTCCGGCAAGCCGGTGATTTTTACCTCTATTAGCACAATTCTCACGCAACGCCAACAGGTTTATATGTTTTTTCATATAATATAGTAGACCATCGGTTTGGTTCCCAGTTCTTCCTTGTACTTGATCACGTTCGGCTTCGAAATAAGCTGGGTGATCAGCGCCTGGGGATCGTTGACATCGCCGAAATAGGTGGCGTGCCCCAGGCAGGTGGTGGTGCAGCGGGTCAACTCCCCTTTCTCGACCCGATGGATGCAGAAGTGGCACTTGCGGGCGTTACCGACCGGTGAATGCCAGTGGCTTTTACGCTTGAAGGTTTTGCCATATTCTCCCGAGTTCTCCACCTCGTAGGTCTTGTCATGCATGTCGCCCGTAAAGTAATGCCCCACGTCGGCCGAACGGGCCCCATAGGGGCAGGCAACGATGCAGTAACGGCAGCCGATGCACTTATTGTAATCGATCACCACCAGACCATCATCCCGCTTGTAGGTAGCCGTCACCGGACAGACCGGTGTACAGGTGGGTGCATCACACTGCATGCAGGGACGCGGCAGGAACCTGACACCGGTGTTGGGATACTCACCGATCTCCTCTTCCTTGACCGGACGGTAGTGGATCTCGGGAGGGGTCAGATTCTCCGACATGCAGCCGGTGGTGCAGGCATGACAGCCGATACATTTCTTCGTATCGATGGCCATGGCCCAGCGCCGGTCCTTGCGCGGTTTTTTCAGGGCGCGCAGCAGGTCGTCCTGCATTATTTCCAGAATGTCTTTTTCTTCGAACTGTTCCATGGATTACCGGACCTCCTTGCTGTTTTGCAGATCGAGAACACCTGACCTGCTGAAGATGATGTACAGCAGGCTCACCAGCGATGCAGATGCTACGACGACCAGATTTTCATAGATGGAAGGGGTGTAATGCACCACCTCGGGCATGTCGTACACCCGGAAGACCGGGATCTTGAATGCCCCCACCACCAGATCGTTACGGGCCTTCAACTGGGTGCCCATGATAAAGATACCGACAAAGATCAGCCAATTGGCGCTCTTGCCAAGCCTGAGCAGGATGAAGGGAATGACGATTACCACCACAATCCCGAACAGCAGGCTGTTGATCAGGGTCAGTGAAAACACCTCCGATCCTTCCACATGGCCGGAAAGTCCGATCATGGTCCGCCAGAAGCTGATCAGAAGAGCAAGCCCCAGGCCGACTCTGATCAATTTCACAAACGGCTCCATGTGGTACACCTCATCCAGCTTCTGTTGTTTCACCGTCAGCCCGGCAATGATCATTGTCAGTGAGCAGCCGGTCAGGAAGGCAATAAAGAGGAAGTAGATCGGCATGAGCGCGCTGTAGTAGTAGACCCGGGAACTGACCGAGCCCAACAGACTCCCCAGGGTGCTGTGGGTGATGATAGCGGTGAAGAAGGCGCCCCACATGACCTTGTTGGAATGTCTGTCGATCTGGATGTTGATGTATTCCCAGGTGATGGCGATCAGGTAGCAGGTATACCAGACCCCCATCCAGAACATGGGTGATTTTGGATTGGGAGAGAGAAAGAAATTGTACATCCGGTCGATGCGCCCCATCTCTGTGGCCAGGGAGAAGAACGCCGCGATTGCGGTAATGATGCCCACAAAGATGATCCGCGACGCGAACGGCTTGTACTGTTCCTTGAAGAACATGTGGCCGAAGAAATTGACGAAGGTACAGCCGGTGCTGAGCAGTGCGAAGTAGATGTACGTTGATATCTGCAGGCCCCACGGCACCAGGTTGGAGGTGTTGATGGTATGGCCGTGCCCCAGGATAAAGATGGCGGCAATGGCATAGAACCCTACCGCAAGACCTGCCAGCGATGCGTACATCGACATGCCGGCCTTGCCTTTGACAATGGAGGAAGCCATCTCAATGAGATTGTTTTTTTCAGGGATGAGAACTCCGAACAGTTGCATATCAGGCCCCCTTCACGATCTTGACGAAATTTCCGCGCATGGCGGTCCCCCCCATGAACGGATCGATGACATATTTGCTGATCAGGTCGTCATCGGCGATCCCCTGGGAGTTTGCCCGGCTCATCCCCTTGGCGTGGACACCGAAGCCATGATTCATGTACACCGCATCGTCACGCAGACGCTGGGTCAGTTTGACCTTGATGCGGCCTGCCGCCTGAACACCGTCCTGATTGACCAATGAGACATATTCACCGTTCTTCAGGCCAAGTTCCTTCCCTTTTTTCGTGTTGACCCAAAGGTAGTTCTCTTTCTGCAGGTCGGTCAGCATGAAATTATTGGTGGTACGGGAGAAGGTATGCAGCGGCGCCCGGCCGAACAGCAGCCGGAAGTGACCAGCCGGCGGCTGGGGATGCTTGGTGTACTTCGGCACCGGGTCGAACCCCTTCTCGGCCAGCTGCTTGGAATAGAGCTCTATCTTGCCGGACGGGGTACCAAACTCCGGCTGATTCTCGGCGGTGATGTACGGGGCGCCCCCTTTTTTGATGATCACACCGTCCCGCTTCAGCTGGGCGTAGTCGAGTTCGCCCGCCTCGCACCGCTTAGCCACATACTCCTCGCCGTCCTTCCAGGGGAAATATTCGGCCAGACCGAGCTTGTTGCCCAGCTCCTTGGTGATCCACCAGGAGGGCTTCGATTCCCACATCGGCTCCACCGTCGGCTGGCGCAGGGCGATCTCGGCCTCTCCCTTGAACTTGCCGACATTGATATTGTCGTAGCGCTCCATGTAGGTGCATTCCGGCAGGACTACGTCGGAATAGTTGATGATGTCCATTGGCATGGTGTCGATGGTGACCATCAGATCCAGGTTCTGGATCGCCTTGATGGTCTCCTGTTTGTCCGGCATGGTCTTCATCAGGTTGGAGCCGTAGACGAACCAGGCCTTGACCGGACGCGGCTGTCCGGTGATGGATGCCTGTTTGATGGACGTGGTGGTCTGCAGTGCGGCAAAGGGATATGCCTCATCCAGTTTGGCCACTTCCACGTGCTCCGGATATGCCGGCAACCCCGGATATTCGGGAACCTTGGCACCGGTCGGGAAGAAATACCCCCCTTCGCGCCCCCAGGTACCGAGCAAGGCATTCAGGATGGCAATGGCACGGCTCCGCTGAGTGTCATCTCCGTACCAGGTGGAATAGCGGCCGGCACCGATGCAGACGTTCGGGGCATACTTCCCGAGCTCCCGGGCGACCTGGACGATGGTATCACTGGGTATGGAGGTCTCAGCCTCTGCCCAGGCGGGGGTGTACTGCTGCACCGCTGCACGCAGCTCGGGAAGACCGGTGGCGTACTTCTCCACATAGGCCTTATCGTAAAGTTCCTCTTCAATGACGATCCTGATCCAGGCAAGCAGCAGCGCCAGATCGGTGGCCGGGCGGATGGGGAGCCAGCGGTCTGCCTTGGAGGCGATATTGGAGAGACGGGGGTCAACAACGGTTAATTTGGCACCATTGGTATACCCCTTGACGATGTCCTGTACCTGACTGTTATGGGCGTTTTCGCCGAGATGCGATCCCAGCAGCACAACGTATTTGCTCTTGCTGAAGTCATAGTATTCCGGCGATCCTACATCGGAACCGAAGGTCAGCACGAAACCGATATCCCGCGGCCCGCGGCACTGGGCGAAGGAGGGAGCTGCCGCCAGGGTGCTGCCATAGGCGTGCAGCAGGTGTTTCCAGAATGACGCGCCGGTGCCGTGATAGATCAGGGCCATGGATTCAGGCCCGTATTTCTCCTTGATACCCTTCATCTTGCCGGCAATTACCCCGAGGGCTTCATCCCAGCTGACCCGCTTCCATACCGGTTCACCCCGCTTGCCGGTGTTGATCATCGGATATTTCAGCCGATCCGGATCGTACAGAGCACCCAGAGCAGCATTACCGCGCCCGCAAAGACGTCCCCTGCCCCGCAGGCTCAAGGGGTTGCCGTCGACCTTGACCACCTTACCGTTTTCAACCTTGGCCACCAAGCCGCAATTCCAGAAACAGAGTTCACAGAAGGTGGGTATCTGCTTCATCTCCTTCTGGGCTGCTTCCTCGGCCCAGGACTGCACCAGCTTCGGCATGGATACGGCCGCTGCCGCGCCGGCAGTGACTGCGCCGCTGGCCTTGAGAAAGGTTCTGCGTGAAAATTTCATTTGTCGCCTACCTCCCGTGTCAACGCGTTCCGATATATCTGACGCGTATGCAACACCAGTTCCAATTATATGTATTTTGATATATTTGTGGACAAAAAAAAGGTGCTACCTAGACATAGTCACCCGGGCAGCGACAACGCACTGCCCGGGTAACTGCCTGCTACTAGTCCTTCGTAATCTTGTACGCCCCGCTCTTCTCAAACTCCATCTTGGCGTTGACGAACTTTACATTGGTATAACCCATCTCTTTCAGGGTGTGGTAGGCCATTTCAGCACGCACCCCGGTGGAACAGTGAGTAATAACCAGTTTATCTTTCGGGATTTCAGCAGCACGATCTTTGATCTCTTCAGCAGGGATCAGTTTGGCGGTCTTGAGCATGCCGGAATTCCCTTCATCGGTATTACGGACATCGATGATCATGACGTTGGCCGGTAATTCAGCAACATACTTCTTGAACTCATCCAGGTTGACTTCGCCCGGACGGGGCTTGGGGGTGTAAGTGGCCTTGGCGGCCAGCTTCCCTGCTGCCACGTCATACTTGGCGGTCTGCCAGGCTTCGAAACCGCCGGCCAGGACCAGCACCTTTTTGAAGCCGGCCTTCACCAGAGCAGCGGCAACGGCGTTGGCATCTTTGCCACCCTTCTGGTCATAGACCATGATCGGGGCTGTTTTCTTAATATCGAGACCTTTGATCAATTTTGCCGACTGCTTGGCCGGGAAAGCCACCGCTCCCTTGATGGAGCCCTTGGCACTCTCCTTGGCGGGACGAGTATCCAGCAGCACGGCAGGGATATCCTTATCGACCCACGCCTCTTTCAGAAACTGGGTAGAAATCAGACCGGCGTTTTTATCCAGCCATGCCGGCATGCCATCCTTGTAGACCTTCAGGTTGGTGTAGCCAAGCTTCCGTGCCTTGTCGGCGGAACCGGGACTCATGTTGCAGGCCGGACCGGCACAATAGAAAACAATCAGTGCGTTCTTGTCCTTGGGAAGCAGCTTTTCAGCCATTTTGTCAAATGCCGGGAACGGCAGGTTCACGGCTGTAGGGATGTACCCTTCCTGGAAGCGGGGGAGCGGACGGGAGTCGAACAGGAAGTACTTACCTTTTTCCGGCCCCATGGCAACCAGTTTTTCTACATCTGCGGTGGTCATCAACATCTCGGCAGGGATCTTGACCGGCGGTTTTGCAACCAGTTTGGTTGCGGTCTTGATGCCGTTCTTGATCTCGTACTCAACCTTGATTTCATGCCCTTTTTTGATCTTGTTATCCTTCATCAGTTCGCCATCACCGGTTTTACCTTCACCGTTAACAACCTTGATGTCGTCCTCGTCGAATTTCAGCAATTCGACTGCATCATCAATTTTCACCTGAATGGTCTTGGCCTTAAAGGCTACATTATCGAAGTAGCCGCGAACTGCATTGGGCTCGGCCTTGTGGCAGTTGGTGCAGATCTTTGCAATAGTCGGTTTGGCCACGACAGGCTTGGCCGCTGGTGCTGCAGGCTCTGCCGCGAAGGCGGCGCCGGCGGCAAGGACAACACTCGCTACGGCAGTCAATACGGTTGAACAACGGATTTCTGATTTCATGCAGTTCCCTCCGGAGTAGTTGTTAGCAGCCGGCTGTTTTCTTGAACATTTTGCTGGTGTTCTTGCCGTCTACTTTTTCAAATTTGCATCGAATTTCAGCGCCTTCAACAATTCTTTTATCCATAAATTTGTCGAGGGTCAATTCGTCATTTACAAGTATTGTGATCTCTTCACCTGTCTTCGTGTCCTTGAGGACAACAGTCGCGGACTTGTTGTCAGTTGCCATCTCAATCTTCTGGACAGTGCCGACTATTTTCACTTCTTCAGCCGATGCGCTCGGGGCAAAGCAGCAGAGTGAAGCCAGCAACAGAATAGCGATAACAACCAGTGAGCTTATCTTTTTCATGGTGCAACTCCTCGTTCTATTTATAGGTACTAGAATTTGTTCAAATTGCAAGCACCGGCACAAAATTCAGCCCGGAAGGACGGATCCAAACCGTCCTATCCGGGCCTATCAACCTTAGAATTTTACCTCGAAAGTGCCGTACACATCATGGGCTTTGCTCATGGGAGCCATCAGCATCATGTCAGTAGATTTGATATCGGCAATTTTCTTGGGAGCGCCGACCCAGTTGTTGCTGCCGGTGTACTCGAACTCGTAGTACTGATAGCCGATCTTGAAGAATGCTTTGCTCAGATAGGAAGAGATCGGTTTCAGGTCCAACTCCTGAATGATGTACGGCTCGTATACGTTGCCGCGGGTACCGACCTTGCTGGTCCACATGTCATCGGCAGCCGGTGCGAAGGTGATCCAGTTTTTCGAACCATGATTAAATTCGAAACCGATCTTTGTCTTGGACGGCAGGTCGTAGCGGAGACCTGCGTAGACCGCCCAGCCGAATCGGTCTGCCCGGTTGGTGTCCTGGGCAAAGAACTCCCCGCTCATCAGCCCCTGGAACCCGGCGTTGTTGGAGACATTGCCACCCGGATGGGCCACGCTCATGCCGTAATCGGCAAAGAACTGCAGTGTGCCCGGCCCGACCTTCTTGAGGGTGCTCATGGCGCCCAGGCCGTACCAGTCGATACTGCCGAGGCTCGTCGCCGGTGCCGTATTGCCGAACATGGTATTGCTCATTGCCGGGAAGTCGAAGATGTTGAAGCCGCGGTTCCACTGCAGCCAGATCCGCAGCGGATCGGTGTCGACCGGGATGACGGCGATGCCGAGCATGTCGGTGTCTTTGAGGCTGTTGCTGGAGGACTTGATGCCGCTGTCGAAACCGCGGCCGTAGCAGACCTTGGCATAGGCACCGGGCAGCAAGTCGATATCCG
>CAZSTJ010000011.1:24242-27893 GCA_964609805.1 uncultured Geobacter sp.
CCGGGGCATAGCCGATGGTCATGCCGTCGAAGGCATAATCAACCAGCAGCGCCGGGGTGCCGCCGTTGCCGGGGCGCTCGTTGTTCAGCCGCAGGTTGCTGGGGGCACCGTTGGTGGAGGGACGGCGTCCGACTGAGAACCATACCGGCTGGTCGAGGATATTGCTCCAGGTGGCATATGCCCGGTCAACATTCAGCAGACTGCTGGAGGGTACATGGCCGAGGGTACCGTCGAATACGCCGACCCGGTCAGCAAAAAATCCATTGGAGGTGGTTGAATCACTCTGGGAGCCAAAGGCCTTGTACATGTCGAGCTTGGCGTAAACCGTCACATCCTGTAACGCCTTTACCCCCACATCGAGGCTGAACTTGTTGGTATAGAGGGTCTCGTTCTTCGGTTTATATGCCGGAACCTTGCTCAGGTAAGAGGACGGATTGGTATTCGGGTCACCCAGGAATCCCTGCATGGCCATAACCATGGCAGCCTGCTGATAGGCCGGGGGCATGGAAGCAAACGCGACCTGATTGGCCGGGGTCATCATGCTCATTACCTGGGCCATAATTCCTTTGTTGGTGAGGGTCTGCAGAACAGCCGACTGCTGGGTGGTCAGGGCATTGGCCTGAAGGTAGCCGTTAACCTGGGCGGGTGTCATACCGCCAAGAGCCGGCATAATCTGAAGGGTAAACGCATTGTACATTGCGGACGGCATATACTGGGTGAGGATGGTGTTGAACTGGTCAGGAGTAAAGAGAGATCCTGCTTTCCCCTGCATAATGAAGGCAGTGGCCGAGGGGTTGTTGATAACTGCGTTTGCTCCTACAGGAGTCCCGGCAACCGCAGGCGCAAAGGTTGTGCCGTTCGTAAAGCCATTGACCATATTCATCATCGTTCCGATGGCGCTGCTGTAAGGAACGGTCTGGCCATGCATGGAATCGAGGCGAAACTGATAGGAACCTCCGATGGTCAGCCACTTGTCGAGGGACTTCTCTTCCTTCTTGGTTACCGAGCTTTTCAGATCGGCCACCTCTTTGGTCAACCGGTCGAGCTTCTTCTGAAGATCTTCATCGGCCGCGTGGGCAGCCAACGGGACCGCCAGGGCTGCGACGAGCGATGCCAGCACCATTCGTTTTGTCGTTTTTTTCATCTCTTCCTCCTTCACAGGTAATGGTATGTGTTGCAACTGTTCTGTTCGGCACGTTTACCGGTCCGCCGAATAACCATCCCATCAGCGCTAACCGTTTTCCCCTCTCACCCCCTCGATTATCTTCAACATGCCGGAAAATAGATGCGTATACCCGCATATTTTACAATTTCGGTAGTCATTTATTAATTTATATGACTTTTTATATGCAACACCGATACCACTCTACTCCTTTGCCGTATTGCCGCACGCCATCAGCCACGTAACAAACTAAAAATGCATGCAAACATAGAGTTGCATGCATTAACAAAAAGATATATTGAGCTCGATGAATTCACCTACAAAGCACAGCAAACCGCGAAATGACACTATTAGATTACGCTAATTGGCGGAACAGCCCTGTTTCCTGATAAAATAGGGCGCACATACACGACCTTGCCGGGATTGCAGCGATCAGGTGTTGTCAGGTTTCGACGGTGAGGGATTCAAGGAATCATAGAGCGCAATCTGCTCCGCAATAGAAAGCTTTTTGCGGCGGCAACAGCCCGCATTGCCGAGACAGAGACGACAACGGTCATCGGAACACCATTGGCAAAAAGCGCAATCGGGGCAGGGATGTTTTTTCGCGTCGTGATCCGACATTCAGTACACGACGGAACGCTTGACGGCATTCCCCTCCAGCAACTGCGAGAATGCCTTGCCGCTGTCCGCATTGACCAGCAGGTAGCGCGGCAGCTTCATGACGGGATCGGTGTTCGTCGCATGACGCCGGTCGATGGTGAAGGTCGCGACATACCCTGCCTCCTTTGCCTTGCCGAGCAGATAGTCATCATAGATGCCGAAGGGCCACGCAAGCATGTCAACGTTGCCGCCCAGCTCCGTTTCAAGACGGGCCTTTGATTTGCGCAGCTGCGACATGACCAGTTGATCGAGGGCGGCTCCACTTAATTTTCGGCGTTCCTTCTTGAAGTTGGGATGCCAGTAGGTATGAGACTGGACATCGAACAGACCGGTCTTCTTCAACTCCCGCAGCTGATCCCAGGTCATGGCATACTTGGCATTGGAAATGGCGGAAGGATAGGTAAAGATCGTCACGGGGTACCCGTACCTGCGGACAATCGGCAGCATATCGCTGTAAACCGATTTATGCGCATCGTCTTCTACGATAACCACCGACTTCGGCTTCGGGGCCGGACCCTTGCCGAGGTAATAATCCACCAGTTTCCTGAGCGGAATCACGGTATAGCCATTATCGTGAAGATACTTCATGTGTGTTTCGAACACTGAGGTCTTGATCGTCATCCCATCAGCCACCGTCGGGCCGAAGCGGTGATACAGCAGGATCGGCACACGAAAAGCTTCTGCGGCGGTGGCGGTTGAGGCAAGACAGAGGAGAAGCAGGAGGGTACTAACGGCACGAAATAATGATAGTTTCACTACGACAGACCTTTCCAAATGAATTGATTGATGGGGGAAGCAGCGAACTCAGCCCCGGACTATATACACCGAACAGGGGGCACCACTGGCTACCCGATGGGAAACGCTCCCTTTGAGACGCCGCTGGAGAAACCCCTTGCCCGAACTACCTATGACAATAACGTCCATCTGTTCACGTTTGGCAAACTCTATCAGCTTGTCCGCCGGTTCGCCGTACTCTACTATCATCTCCAGCGGGACCTCATTTTCTAGAGAACTCTTTTCGACCACGTAAAATATCCGTCGCCGCAGGTCGTCCCAGCGTTCCGACTCGGTGACGGGGGCCGTCGGAACAAAATCGGTGTAGGTTGAGGTCGGGGCATTCGGCAGAACCAGCATGGCATAGACCCGGCTCTTGAACTGACTCCTGTTGCCGGCCGCCATCCTGATTGCCTCTTCAGCCGCCTTGTCCGACTGGGGCGACCCGTCTATTGCTACCAGTATCTTTTTCCTCAAATTAAGCATGGTTCCCGCCCTTTCCCTTCGTCGTTCATCACCCGCTTGCGCGACAAGATCGGCAACTTCTTAAAATTTTAAAGCATTTTTTCACACTTGACAATTATAAAACATTATTCTAGACTTATACATAATTTGATTAAATTTGCATTTTTCCCCACCACTTCCAATTTTAATCAATTATTTTAGGTCGTTACGATACCATATTTTAGCACGACCAATCACAGGACACCGACACTATGGCAAAAAAAGAAAAATCAGAGTATCTCATCCAGGCAGTATCCCATGCCCTCGACCTTCTAGAACAGTTTCATGGCGAGGTCGACGAACTGGGTGTCACCGAACTCAGCAAGCGGCTTAAACTTCACAAAAATAACGTATTCAGGCTGCTGGCCACCCTGGAATCCCGCGGATACATTGAACAGAACAAGGTAACGGAAAACTACCGGCTGGGACTGAAAACCCTTGAGCTCGGTCAGACCTTTATCCGCCAGATGGGGCTGCTGCGCCAGTCAAAGCCGGTCCTCGAGTCACTGGTCAAGGAGTGCAACGAAACCACCTACGTTGCAATACTCAAG
>CAZSTJ010000012.1:0-27868 GCA_964609805.1 uncultured Geobacter sp.
GGTTCATCCTGACCTCGTACTGGCTGATTCAGATATTTATGTATGGCCTCTATTCCCTCTTCGGCCTGTCGGGGATCGTACTCTTCAGGCTGATGACCGTTAACGCCTGGTTCCTCATGTGGCTTCGGTGGACGGACATACGCAACACCAGGGTGGCAACGGTTATCGCTACCGGAACCATCCTCCTCCTTGAATATTATTTTATAGAGCGTCCCCAATTCATGTCATTCCTCTGTTTTGGCCTGCTGCTGGTGACGCTGTTCCGCTTTCTCGAAAACCCCGCTGGCCGGTCGATCCGGAGTCTCCTGATCCCGCTGTCGCTGGTGATGATCTTCTGGGCAAACATGCACGGCGGCTTCATCATCGGTCAGGCTGTCCTCATCTTTTTCGTTGTAGCAGAGGGGATAAAATTCTTCCATGGGGGGCTGTCCCCTCTACCAAAAAAGGCATACGGTATCCTCTGCATCTCGTCGCTCGCTGCGCTTATCGCCTCATTCATCAATCCCAATGCCGTCAACACCATCAGGTATCTGCCGGAAATCTTCGACGCCGGCAGCTACGTGAACCAGAACGTCCTCGAGGAGATGTCGCTGATCAAGTATTTCCGGGAGACCCGGCAGAGTACGGCCGTCATCTATGCGGCAGCCTTGTTGGCAACCGCAGTAGCACTGGCAACGTCAACCCGCCGGAAGAATATCACCTGGATCGGCATCCTTGCCGGTACGGCATTCATGGGGTGCATGCACATGCGCCTCATGCCGTTCTTCCTGACAACGGCGCTGCTCTTCATCACCAGGTACGTGGAAACGATCGGATCCGGCATCAGGTGCAGGACCGTCCTGTCCTGCATGGTTGCAGCAACAGTCCTGTTCTGCTTCGCTGACGAGGTACCGCTCAGGTATCGGGAACCGGTGACCGGATGGGTGCCTGATCGCTATTTCCCGGTGGCTGCTGCCGACTTCCTGACCGAAGGCAGGGTTGAGGGAAATGTCTTTACGACCCTGCACTGGGGCGGGTACATGATCTGGCGGACAGGACCGGATCGGAAAGTATTCTTTGACGGCCGCTTCGCGAGCATCCAACGTGCCTGGGAGTACAACAACAGCCTGGTGGTTGCCAGTAACCGGCAGCCGTACTGGAAGGGGCTTTTCAGTACCTATGACATCCGGACAGCTGTCCTGCCCGTTTCTGGCGACGATGGTGCTCCCCATCCGTTGACGCAGTCAATCGCTGCCGATCCCGAATGGTCAACGATCTTTACCGACGGCGATCAGGCAGTTCTCGTCAGAAACAGACTCCTCAAGGGGGGGATATGACCAATCCGGCCACACCGGCAGCAGATGCCGGACACCGCCCCGGCAGTGAGCCCGGACGCAACAGCGTCGTACTGTTCCGCCCCCCCGACCCGCAGCAGGATTCGGCGCTGTTGAGCCATACCCGTCCGATGAACCTGGCGTATCTGGCGGCAATGCTCCGCACGGCGGGATTTGACGTCCGGATCGTGGATTATGAGACCACACCATATACTGAGCGTCACCTCCTCGATCTTCTCCTCGAAAAACGACCGCTTGTGGCGGGTATCACCGCCACTACCCCCACCATTACCTCCGCGGCACGGCTGGCCGACGCAATCAAGCGGTTCTCTCCGGAAACGGCGACGGCAATCGGCGGGGCCCATGCCAGCGCCCTCCCCGAGCAGACCCTGCAGGAATTCGCCCCGTTCGATTATCTTGTCTACGGCGAGGGGGAGATCACCCTGCTTGATCTCTGCATACGGCTTCGAGACGGCGGGAGTGATGCCGCCATCACGGGAATCGCCTATCGAACCGGCGACTCTGTCACCGTTAACGCTCCCCGTCCACTGGTCGAAGATCTGGACTCGCTGCCGTTCCCGGCACGGGATCTGATCGACTACACGAGACAGGCGGGCCACTCCAGCCGCGGCTTCTCAAACCGGCTCCATTCGACGGAACTGTACACCTCGCGCGGCTGCCCGATCGGCTGTTCATTCTGCGCCATTCAGGCCACCTTCGGTCGGAGTGTCCGTTTTCGCGCTACGGATTTTATCGAAGAAGAGGTCCGACAGATGGTGGCGGCAGAACGGTTCAATCATGTCGTCATCGCCGATGACACCTTCACGCTGATCCCGGACCGTGCCGCCGCTCTCTCCGAAATACTTGTGAATAACGGAATTGAGTCCTGGAACTGCGATACCAGGGTCAACACGGTCTCCCGGGAACTGCTGCAGATCATGAAACGGTGCGGGTGTGAAAAGGTGGCCTTCGGCGTGGAATCGGGAAGTCAGCGTATGCTGGATCTCATGGGGAAGGGGATTACCGTCGGGCAGGTGCGCGACGCGGTCACCTGGGCCCGTCAGGCCGGGATCAGGCATATCGAGGGGAACTTCATCATCGGCTGCGACCCATCGGAGACGTTCGACGACCTGCAACAGACCCGGGAACTGATCCGCACCCTCCCGTGGACCTTTGTCTCCATTGCCGTCGTTGTGCCCTATCCCGGCACACCGCTGCGGGAACGCATGCAGGCAGCAGGCCTCATCGAACCGGTTGCCGGCTGGGACGACTTCGTCATGTTCGGAAAGACGCCAAAGTGGCAAACGGAACACTTTTCGGCAACGGAACTGCTCGATCAGCAGCGCCTCCTGAGCCGTTCCTTCTACCTGAGGCCGCGGTACATCCTGTCGCAGCTGGCGTCCATCAGATCATGGGGAGAGGTGAACTACTGGTTTTCAGCGGGGAGTTCCTATGTCAGGTGGTACTTTACCGGGAGGATGTGACACCATTCCGGAGGGAACTGACCATTTCCCCTACCCGAACCTGATCAGGACCACACCGGCCATGATCAGGAGAGCCGAGACGAAGCGGATCCGGCCGAAGGATTCCTTCAGGAAGAGGATGCCGATCAGGACGCCGATGACGATGCTGACCTGCCGCACCGGCACAGCATAGCTGACCGGCGACATGTTGAGGCCGTAGCGGAAGGTGAGGAACGACGCCATCATGATCGGGCCGCTCCAGAGGATCAGCCGCCAGTTCTCCCGCAGTTCCTCCCGGATCTGCTCCCGGTAGCGGGGGCGCAGCACGTTGGCCGACATGAGAAGCAGCATGGCCAGCACCAGGATATAGGTGAAATGGAGCGGCGAATAGGTGCCGACACCGCTTTTCTCAGCAATGGAGCCGATGGAGTAGATGAAACCGGCTGCCAGGGCGTCCCGTACCGACGGGCTCCGCAGGTTCTTGAAAGGCCGGACCAGATCCGCCAGAGATAGACGCTGCAGCTGGATCGAATACGTACCAAGGACCACCAGTAGTATCCCCGCCCCCCCGTGGAGCGAAAGTCGCTCCCCCAGCAGGATCATCCCCCAGATCGGCACATAGACCATGGAGGTCTGGCAGAGCGGGTAGACCACCGACAGATCGCCCCCCCGATAGGCACGGCCGTTGAACAGGTGATAGAGGACGAAACTCACCGCCCCTACCCCGGCCAGGAGCAGGGTGCGTCCCCCCGGCATTCTGAACGGCACCGGCACCAGGGGGAGCGTGAGGGAGAAGAGGATGCTGGCGACCACGAACATCCACCAGATGAAGACCGTCTTGTGGCGGCTCCGTTTGACCAAAAGATTCCAGAGGGCGTGCATGAAGGCGGAGACGACGATCAGTATGAAGGCTACGGGGCTCATGAATCAGGATAAAGGCGGAAAGTCCGGATAATCAGCGTTTGACCCGCGGATCGAGGGCGTCACGGATCCCCTCTCCCAGCAGGTTGTAGGCCAGCACGGTGATCAGGATGGAGAGTCCGGGAAAAAGGGACAACCACCAGGCAAACTCGATATAGTCCTTGCCGGAGGTAAGGATGTTGCCCCAGCTGGGGGTCGGGGGCAGCACACCGATGCCGAGGAACGACAGGGCCGATTCGGTCAGGATGGCGCCTGCCACACCAAGGGTCGCCGCCACCAGGGCCGGAGAAACGGCGTTGGGGAGGATGTGGCGAAAGATGATCCGCCGGTCGGAGCAGCCGATGCATCGGGCCGCCAGAATATAGTCCATCTCGCGGATGGTGAGGGTCTCGGCCCGCACCAGACGGGCCACCCCCATCCAGCCGGTCAGGCCGATGATGATCATGATGTACCAAATGGAGGGGCGCAGAAAGGTGATCACCGCCAGGATCAGGAAAAAGGTCGGGAAGCAGAACATGATATCCACGATCCGCATCAGCAGGTTGTCCACCCACCCGCCGTAATAGCCGGCAAGGAGCCCCAGCACAGAACCGATGAGCACGGCGATGCCGGCGGCCACAAAACCGACCAGAAGCGAGATGCGGGCGCCGTAGATGATACGTGTGAGGACGTCGCGCCCCAATTCATCGGTACCGAACCAGTGTTTCAATGAAGGGGGACTCAGCACATCCCAGGCATTGATCTCATTGGGGCCATAGGGTGTGATCAGGGGGGCGGAAACAGCAATCAGGAGCAGGGCTATGACCACGAATGCACCTGCCATGGCAAAACGGCGCCGTTGCAACCTCGGCAGGAAGACCGCCCTGATGTAGGAGTGACGATCGATCATGTCGCCCCCCCGCCGGTCCTGATCCGCGGATCGGCCAGGGAATAGCAGACGTCAGCCACCAGATTGCCGATCAGGGTCAGCAGCGCCCCGATGATGACGATTCCCATGACCACCGGATAGTCACGGGACATGACCGACTGGTAAAAGAGCTGGCCCATGCCGGGAAGGGCGAAGATGGTCTCGAAGATGACGCTGCCGCCGATGAGGCCCGGGATGGCTAGTCCGGCCTGGGTGATCAGCGGCATGAGGGCATTGCGCAGGGCGTGTTTGTAGATGACGACCCGTTCCGACAGCCCTTTGGCCCGGGCGGTGGTGATGTAATCCTGGCCGATGACATTGAGCATGGAGGTGCGCATGTAGCGGGACATGCCGGCCAGACTGCCGAAGGAGGCGACGGAGATCGGCAGGATCAGGTGTTTGGCCATATCCCAGAGATAACGGAGCGTGCCATAGCCGTCACTCCCCAGGGTGTGGAGTCCGGAGATGGGGAGCCAGTTGAGCTTCACCCCGAACAGGTACATGAGGAGCAACGCCAGCCAGAAGGTCGGCACGGCAAAGCCGACAAAGACGAAGACCGTCACCCCCTTGTCGAGCCAGCTATCGCGATGGGTGGCCGCCAGGATGCCGATGGGGATGGCCAGACCGAACTCAAGGATCAGGGCGATGATGTTCAGGGAGAGGGTCACCGGCAGCCGTTCCTTGATTTTGTCAACGACCGGACGGCTGTCGGATGAGAAGGAGCGTCCCAGGTCAAGACGCACCAGTTTGCCGACCCAGTCCACGTACTGGACATGCAGCGGTCGATCCAGTCCGTAGAATTTGCGCAGCCGCTCCCGGGCATCCTTACCCACCTTGGGATTCATGGCCATCTGCATCTCCACCGGTTCACCCGGCGCCAGGTGCACCACCGTGAAGGTGATGAGGGTAATACCCAGCATCAGCGGAATCAGCATCAGTATGCGTTTTGTCAGATAAGGAAGCATAAAGTCAGTCTCTCACAGAGCTCACAGAGGCACAGAGCAAACATACCGTCAGTTAACAACTCGAATAATTCCATCTTTCATCAATTCTGTATTGAAGTTAAGCAAAAGACCTGCCCGCTTATCAGCAAGACGCAGATACGTAAGAAGCTGTTTTTTATGAACCGGAAGTACCGTCTCAACAGATTTCAATTCGACAATAACGGCATCATTTACAATCATGTCGGACCGGAAACCGGTATCAAAGGTGATACCTTCGTAACAAACTGGAATTGCCACCTGAAGAGCAACCTGAAACCCTCTAGATCTCAATTCATGTGCAAGCACTGTTTCATACACGGATTCAAGCAGACCAGGACCAAGAGCTTTGTGGATTTTGACACTGCTATCTATTATTTCAGCAGTGATACTGTTTTCAACCATGGTTTCCTCTGTGTCTCTGTGTGCTCTGTGAGAGGCGCATTTGCCTTTGCCGTTTCAATACACCTGCTCGTTCTTTGGCACGTACCATTTGATCTGGTTGTAGCCGATGCCGGCCGGGGCCGGTTGGATGCCGCGGATGCGGGCGCTGACCGTCGGCAGTGAATCCGGCACATAGAGGAACGTGTAGGGAAGCTCGTCGGCCAGGATCTCCTGGATGCGGAAATAGGCCCGCTTCCGCTTCTCCAGGTCGAAGGTCCCCCTCCCCTCCACCAGCAGCCGGTCCACCTCGGGATTCTTGTAGCCGATGAAGTTGAGCTCCCCCGGATTGGTCTTACTGGAGTGCCATACATCGTACATATCCGGGTCCTGGGAGGTGTTCCACCCCAGGAGGATCACCTCGAAGTTCCCCTTGTCTACAAATTCCTTCAGGAAGGTGGCCCACTCAACGACCCGGATTTTGACATCGATGCCGATCTGCTTCAGCCGTTGCTGGACGATCTGTGCCGTCAGCAGACGCTGCTGGTTTCCCTGATTGGTCAGGATAGTGAACTGGAACGGCTTGCCATCCTTGGTCAGGATCCCGTCGGAATTCTTTGCATTCCACCCCGCCTGGGCCAGCAGTTCGGCGGCATGTTTCGGATCGTAGCCGATCTCCTTTACCGCGGGGTTGTAGGCCCAGCGCCCCGGTACGATGGGACCGACGGCCCGCTGCCCCAGGCCGAAGAGGACACCGTGGATCAGTTCATCCTTATTGACCGCTGCGGTGATGGCCTGACGGATCCGCTTGTCACCGAAGAGGGGGTGCCGCAGGTTGTACCCCAGATAAACGTAACCGGACGAGGGATAGCGGTACTTGTTGAACCTGGAGGTGAAACGCTCCGAGACCGTCTGGCGGGCGTACTGCACCGGGGTAAGGGTCATGGTGTCCACCGCCCCCGCCTTCAGCTCCATGTACATGGTGGAGGTGTCGGGGATGATGCGGTAGATGTAGCGGTCGATGTAAGGGCGCCCCTCGAAATAGTCCGGATTGTACTCAAGGACAATTTTCTGGCCGGCGATCCACTCCTTGAAGCGATAGGGTCCGGTGCCGACCGGCTTGCGGGCCAGGGGGCTCTTGGTGATATCCTGCCCCTCCAGCAGATGGGCCGGCAGGATGTTCGTTCCCCATGATGCCAGGGCCGGGGCGAACGGTTTGTCATAGGTCACAACCACTGTATGGGCGTCGGGAGTCGTCAGGCTCTTGACCTGTTTGAAATCCTCTGCGTAGGCGGTGGGGGTCTTGGGATCGATGATGACACGGTAGGTGTAGCGGACATCGCGGGAGGTAAAGGGGGCACCGTCGTGCCATTTCACACCGCGGTGCAGATGGAAGGTGATGGTCAGGCCATCCTTTGAGACATCGAACGTCTCGGCCAGATCACCGACGATCTTCAGGTCCTTGTCGTATTTGACCAGGCCGTTGTAGATCTGCCCGGCAACGGCGTGGGAAGAGGCATCGGTGGCCAGGACCGGGATCAGGGTGGACGCCTCGCCGATGGTCCCTTCAACAATGGCATCGCCGGTGGCCGGCGCCGCAGGCTGGGTGGATTTTGAGACGGCAACGGGACGCTCCCCGGAAGAGCAGGCCGCCAGCAGGCAGGCAGTCAGAAGAAATGCAGCCGTCCGGCACAGCCTTGCGATGCTCATCGCTCGCCATGCTCCCCTTTAAAGCGGCGGTACTTTTCAGCCATCTCCGTACGCTCGGGATCGAGGTCAACCGCCTTTTTGTAGGCCTTCAGGGCCTTACGAAACTCTTTTCTGGCCGCATAGACATCTCCGAGGTGTTCGACGATGGTGGAATCATCATCAACCAGAGAGGCGGCATCTTCCAGATGCTTGACTGCATCATCGTACCGCTTCAGCTTGTAGTAGACCCAGCCGAGGCTGTCCAGGATAAAACCGTCATTGGGACGGATGCTGACCGCCTTCTTCAGATAGCCGAGGGCCTCTTCCAGATTGATACCGATCTCGGCATAGGTGTAGCCGATAAAATTGAGCGCTTGGGCATCGTTAGGGTTGAGCTCGATCACCCGCTTCATCCGTTCGATGGACTCTGGCCGGTTGCCGAGCTTATCGTACAGCACCCCGATCCGGAACTGAAGGCGCGGTTCGGCGGTAAACTTCTTCTCGGCATCGAACAGCAATGCCAAGGCGTCGGCACCCTTCTGCAGTGATTCGTACAGCGATGACAGATTAAGGTAGAATTCAAGTTGTTCCGGGCTATCCGCGATGGCTTTCCTGAGGGTTTCTACCGCCTGTTCCGGTTTTCCCTGTTCTTTGAGGATAAAGGAGATGTGTCCAACGGCATCCACATAGGAGCTTGAATCCCGGGGGATCTTCTGGAATTCGGCGGCGGCTGCATCGAGATCGCCACTCTCCTCCAGGGCCATACCAAGATAGAGACGCACCTGATGGAGCGCGGGGTCCTTCTCCAGCATACCGGTAAACACATCGATGGCTTCGTCGAACTGTTCAAGCTCCATATGGAGCAGCCCGATCTTGCGCATGGTTTCCAGGCCGCCGTACCCGGCATCAACCGCAACCTGGAGATATTCAAGGGCATCGCTGTAGCGCCGCTGCTGGATCAGGAGCTGTATCAGCCGCTGGAGCACCGTGACCTTGGAATCTTCATCGGCAACCAGCTTCTTGTAGATTTCGATTGCCTGGCCGTAATCGCCGAGCGCCTCGTAGGCGGCTGCCATGTCAATAGATGCCTGATCGAAATCGGGGCGAAGCTCCAGGGTTTTTGCGAAGTATCCGACGGCGTCCTTGTAAAGCCGCATCTGGCCATAGGTCTTGCCGAGATAATAATAGCCGAGTATCGAGTCCGGTTTAGCCTTGAGGAGCGCCTTGAGGGTACTGACCGCTTCCTCGTACTCGTACAGATGTGTCAGCGTGACAGCCAGCTGCAGATAGGCCTCATCCTTGGCAGGATCAAGCTGAACCGCCTTGCGCAGGTAGTCAGCCGCCTCCGCGTCCCTTCCGGAGGCCGACATGATCGAACCGGCCATGACATAGGGGGGGCGGTAGTCCGGATCGAGTTTGATGGCCTTGTTGATGAAGTCAAGCGCTTCGGAGACCTGACCGATCTTGAGCTTGTACTCCGCCAGGGCGGTATGCAGAAATGCCGATTGCGGATCAAGCTCGACGGCGTCCCTGAGGATATTCAGCGCACCGGGATAGTCCCCTTCGAGACCGACCAGACGGGCGCGGGAATAGAGGTACATGGCCCGCGATTTGCCGGCGTGCAGCGATACATCAGGCTTTTGATCGCCCGGCGCGGGGACAGGTGCAGTGGCACAGGATGCGAGGAAGGATATAAGAAGCAGGAGCAGAGCGATTTTGGGCATTGGCAGGCTCGATCATTGAGAAAAGATTGAAAAAATTACCATGAAAACGGCGTCAGCGTCAAACGATTATCATTACGCCCGTTCCTTGCGAACCAGGTACTTTGATGGTATTATTAAAAAATTAAATGGGGCGCATGTATGATCAGATCGATACTCAAATCACTTATGAAACCGGATGCCTATCCGGAACCGGTCTCCCGCGTGGAACTGGTTCAGACCCACGTTTCCTATATTTTTCTTACCGACACCCATGCCTACAAGGTCAAGAAACCGGTTGATTTCGGTTTCCTCAATTTTTCCAGCATCGATCGTCGGCGTTTTTACTGCAACGAAGAGGTCCGCCTCAACAGGCGCCTCTGCGCAGATGTCTATGAAGGGGTCGTCGAGCTGAGAGAGACGCCGACCGGCGCCGCTTTTCACGGTACCGGCCCGGTTATCGACTATGCCGTCAAGATGCGCCGCCTGCCGGCCGACGGGATGCTCGACCGGCTGGTTGACACCGGCCAGGCATCTCCGTTACTTATACGCCGGGTTGCATCGATCATTGCCCGCTTCCACCGGGATGCCCCCACCTCAGCCGCCATCTCCGAGTACGGCCGCCTGGAACGGATCATGTTCAACTGGCAGGAAAATTTCGAGCAGACCGTCCCCTTCGAAAGCAGCACCCTCCCCGCACCGGAGCGGATGGCGATCAGGGAATGGATAGAACGGTTCGCCGCTGAAAACAGCGACCTGTTCCAGAAACGGGTAGAGAACGGCTTTATCAGGGAATGTGACGGTGATATCCATCTGGAGAACATCTGCGTCGACGGCGGTGAGATCTTCATCTTCGACTGCATAGAATTCAATGAACGCTTCCGCTGCAGCGATACTGCAGCCGATATTGCCTTCCTGCTGATGGATCTGGATTACCACGGACAGCACGACCTGGCCGAGGCGGCTCTTGACGAGTACCTTGCCGTCAGCAGCGATCGGGAGGCTGTCGCCCTGATCGATTTTTACCGGATATATCGGGCCTTTGTACGGGGAAAGGTCGAGAGTTTTCGCATGAACGATCCCGGGATTGCCCCCGAAGATCAGTCAGCGGCACGACAGCGTGCCATCCGGTATTTCCGCCTGGCCCGGGGCTACCTGGAGAGACGGGCCCTTCCCCTTACCCTGTTCATTACCTGCGGACTCATGGGAAGCGGTAAAAGCACCCTGGCGGGTCAGCTTGCCTTCGAACTGGGACTGCCGGTCCGCAGTTCCGACGAAACCCGGAAGCAGCGCGCCGGCATCCCAACAGACCGGCCGAACCGGGACGGTTTCGGCCAGGGGCTCTACTCCTCCCCTGCCACCGAAGAGACCTATGCTGATCTCCTGCGGTGGGCTGACGGGCAGATGGTCAACGGTCAGTCCGTCATCATCGATGCGGCATTCATCGCCAAGGGCCGGCGCCAGCCGTTCATCGAACTTGCTCGCCGGCATTCGGCGCGCTTCTGCATCCTGAACCTCACCTGCGGAGAACAGGAGACGAGGCGCCGCCTGCAGCAGAGGGAGACGGCCGGTGCATCGGTGTCGGACGGCAGGGCCGAACTGCTGACCGACCAGAGCGCACGGTATGAACCACCCGCTTCAACCGAAGGGATTCTCCTGACGCTCAACGGTACCCATCCCCCCGAGGAGATGACCGCCGAAATCTACCGGAGGCTCGCGTTATGCTGAAACGAATGCGTACCCGTCTCCTGCACCGGTTACAACTTCGTGAATCGTGGGTGATCTTCTTCATCCTGGGTATCATCATGATGAACTTCCCCTTTCTGCACATCTTCAACAAACCGGACACCATCTTCGGCTATCCGCTGCTGTATCTCTATCTGACAGCGGGCTGGGCAATCTCCATCGGCGTCATCTACCTGTTCACCCTTGCCGTTGCCGAACATGGCGGCAAGAAGAACGAGAGCACCAAACCGTGACGACAAACCTCCTCAATGCAGCCCTCATGTCCGCGGTCTATACCATCCTCGTGTTCGGCATTGCCTGGTTTGCCCACTGGCGCAAGGAATCGGGCCGGAGCATCATCGCCAACCCGTATGTCTATTCACTCTCCATTGCTGTCTACTGCACCTCGTGGACCTTCTACGGCAGCGTCGGAAAGGCGGCAACGACCGGCATCGACTTTCTCCTCATCTACCTGGGACCGTCACTCACCGCTTTTTCCTGGTTCTTCCTGCTGCGCCGCATCGTCAGGATCAGCAAGGAGAATAACATCACCTCCATCGCCGACTTCATCAGCCTCCGTTACGGCAAATCTGTCTGGCTCGGTGCCCTGGTCACCCTGATCGCCGTCTTCGGGATCATGCCGTACATAGCGTTGCAGATAAAGGCGGTCTCCACCAGTTTTTATCTGATCAGCGGCCTCAAGGGAAACAGCATCGCCATCCCCCACACCGGCTCCGCGGACCTGAACGTGCCGAGCGGGCTGGTTCTGGCCCTCATCCTGTCGCTCTTCGGCATCATCTTCGGCGCCCGTCGACTGGTCTCGTCGGAACGGCACGAAGGGCTTGTTGCCGCGGTTGCCTTTGAGTCGCTGGTTAAACTGGTCAGCCTGCTGGCAGTTGGTCTCTTCGTCACCTATCAGCTGTTTGACGGTTTCGGCGACATCTTCACCCGCTTTCACGCCGCCCGCCCCGAGCTGTTTGCCAAGCTTTTCACCCTGAGCAACGAGAGCAGCGATTCCGGCTACGTCCCCTCCTTCACCATGCTCTTCATGTCCATGTCAGCCATTATGCTCCTGCCGCGGCAGTTCCATGTCATGGTCATCGAAAATTCCGACGAACGGCACATCATCAAGGCCATGTGGCTGTTCCCGGCCTATCTCTTCCTGATCAATCTGTTCGTGCTCCCCATCGCACTCGGGGGAATCCTGACCACCGGAAGTTCCGCCGGCGCCGACTTTTTTGTCATCGGACTGCCGCTTCAAACAGGGCATACCGGTATTGCCATGCTGGCATTCCTGGGGGGGCTTTCAGCCGCTGCCGGCATGGTCATGGTGGAATCGGTGGCAATCTCCACCATGCTGCTGAACCATATATTCATGCCGGTCATTGTCCGGTTCACCCCCCGCCCCTGGTTCCCGATCCTCCTGATCAACCTGAAACGCTTCGGGATCCTGCTGGTCGTGCTGCTCGGCTATTACTATTACCAGGTCGTCGGCGACTCCTACATGCTGGTCAACATGGGGTTGATCTCATTTTCCGCTTCATGCCAGTTCCTGCCGGCCATGCTGGGGGCATTATACTGGCGGAGGGGGAACAAAACCGGCGCCATAACCGGAATCCTGCTCGGGTTCCTGATCTGGTTCTATACCCTGCTGGTGCCGTCGTTCAGTCAATCGGGATGGATCTCTGCCGGACTGCTCTCATCCGGCCCCTTCGGCATAGAGATCCTGAAACCGACCGCCATGTTCGGCCTGACCGGGATGGACCTCTGGTCTCACTCCCTGTTCTGGAGCATGCTCTTCAACATCAGCGGCTACATCATCTGTTCGCTGCTGCTCCGCCAGGAAGAAAGGGAGCGTGAGCAGTTACGAAAATTTTTCATCCCCTACGAACTGGAACGGCGCCACCTCCATGAGACAGAGATCAAGCGTCTCTCCAAACCGGTCTCCATTGGTCAGCTTCAATCTCTGATGGCAAAATTCATCGGCGAATCTGAGGCACAACGGGCAATCAGCGGCTATCACGGCGAACGGCATGTCGATGCCAGCGGCAACGTCTCCGAATTCGAGCTGCCGAACCTGAAACGGTTTACCGAAAAAACCCTTGCCGGATCAGTCGGTGCCGCCGCCGCCGGGGCCATTGTCGACAGTTTTCTTTCGGACATGGGGTCGCGCATGGAGTCGGTCTATGACATCTTCAGCAATGTCCGGACCTCACTCGACCAGAGCCGCGAATCACTATTCGTACGCCTGAAGGCGTCCGAGATCATCAACCGCACCCTTGATCTGCAAATCATCATGGATGATCTGCTCTTGCTGCTGCTGAAAGAGTTCAAACTGGATGTCGCCATCATCCAGCTCAGGGATGAAACGGGAGCCTGCACGGTGCGGAGCTATCAGGGAAGTAACCGGCGACCGATCACGGAGCGGCATTGGTACCTCGAAAGCCGGGAGTATTGCGAGCGGGCCATGGACAGCCGTTCTACACAGTTTGTCAATGACATCTCACTCATATCCCATGATGAGCTAGAGAAGACCTCGTCGGAAGGGATTGTCTCCTTTGCCCATATCCCGATCTTCCGTGAGGGTGAGCCCCCCCTTGGCGTTATGTCGGTATTTTCAAAATCCATCAGCGGCATGTTCACCGAAGAATTCATCAATCTGCTGGCAAGCCTGACCGGCCAGTTCGCACAGGCGGTAACCATCGTTCGGGAAATCGAGGCCAAGGATCATGAACGGGTACAGAAGGAGCAGGCGCTCCTGAAGAATGCCCGGGTCCTGCGGGACATGGAGATCGCCCAGCAGATCCAGATCTCGTTCCTGCCTGAAACGGCCCCTGAACTGTTCGGGATAGAGATGGGGGGACGCTGCGTCTCAGCCGCCCATGTGGGAGGCGATTACTACGACTTCTTCCGCCGCGACGAACAGACCGTTGATCTGCTGATTGCCGATGTCTCCGGTCACAGTGTGGGAGCTGCACTGGTCATGTCGGAGGTTCGCACCCTGCTGCGGGCCCAGATAAATTCGGTCAGCAACGCAAGTTCGGTCCTGCAGAGCCTCAATAACCAGCTGTATGATGACCTCACGAGGGCAGAACTGTTCATCACCATGTTCTATGCCCGCTACAACGCCGGAACCGGCAGGCTCTCCTTTGCCAATGCGGGGCACAACCATCCCATCATCTGCCGCAAAGAGCAGGAAAGCTGCATCGAACTGGACGCCGACGGTCTGATTCTGGGGGTCAAGCGCTCCGTGGTCTTCGAAGAGCAATCCATAGAGTTGCGGAAGGGAGATGTGGTATTGTTTTATACAGACGGGTTGACCGAAGCCACTAACCCGGCGGGGGATATGTTCGAAAATGAGCGGATATGCAGCCACTTGAGAAGTGTCTCCCAACAGCCGGTTCAGGAGATCATCGACTCATTCTATGCGGCTATTGCGGATTTTACCGCCTCAACAACCCTTCAGGACGACATTTCACTGGTCGTTCTCAAGATTCTCTGATCTGAAAGGAGTACCCAATGAATATTAAAACAGAAAAAAACGGGAATGTTACCGTAATCTTCGTTCACGAAGAGCGCCTGGACGCCCACAATTCCGAAGAGCTGAAGCTGGAGATGAACAGCCTGTTCGAAAGCGGGACGAAAGACCTGCTGGTGGACCTCAAGGAGGTCCGTTTCATAGACAGTTCCGGTCTCGGCGTGCTCGTCTCCGGTTTCAAAAACGCCTCCACCCGACAGGGATCCCTCAAACTCAGCGCCCTGCAGACCCAGGTAAAATCGATGTTCGAACTGACCAGGCTCCACCGGGTCTTCGATATTTACCAGACCGTTGATGAGGCCCTGGAAAGTTACTGACGTCTTGATTCCCTGGGATCGGGGGAGTAATGAAAAACAAAATCGACATTCAGATGACGGTACCGAATCAGACCCGTTACCTGGGCCTGATCGGCAGGATCGGCGAGAACATGGCCCACGAACTGGCCCATTTCACCGGAGACCGGGAAACCCTGGGGCACCACCTCAACGTGGTCCTGACCGAGGCGTTGGTAAATGCCATCAAGCATGCCAATGCCACGGACCCGGACAAGGATATCCGGGTCTGTATCAATGCCACCGACAGGGAACTGGTCATCAGGGTCTACGACGAAGGGGCGGGGTTTGATCTGAACGTGCATTCGGGCAGTAGCTGTCCCGACCCGCTCGAGGAGAAAGGGCGCGGTATCTATATCATCAGATCGTTGATGGATTCGGTGGAGTACCGTAAGGCCAACGGCGGATTTGTACTGGAAATGAAAAAGAAGCTGGCCTAGACCGACAGAGGGGAAACTCCCCACATCCTCAATTCATTCAACACATTAGCTACCAAAACCTCGACAGATGCCGCAACTACGGGAGTAAGCTCCGTCTCCATCTCGATACTTTCCGGCTGAACGCCGATCAGCACCATCTCCTCCGGGCAATGCCCCAGCAGGCGGGCCACGGAGAGCAGGTCTTTCAACCCCATCTGGTGAGGTGAGATCTTGGTTTCCAGTGCGATCGGCAGCTCTTCGCCGGTCAGCCTGACACAGGTCCCCGGCGTTTCACCGGTCTCAACCGCATCAATGACAATCAATCGCTGTATCCCCTCCAGTTTCGGCAGCAGATCCAGCCCCAGGGTGCCGCCATCCATGACTTCGACATTATCCGGGAAGCGATAGTCGCTCATCAACCGCTGGGCCACCCGCACCCCCGCCCCGTCATCGCTCATCACCAGATTGCCGATGCCGAGCACCAGAATGTTTCCTCCGCTGTCAACCTGCGCTCCCATGATACCTCCCGGAATAAAAAAAGGGCGCACGCCGTTGTGCGCCCCGTACCTATTATCACATCTCACCGGATGATCACTCTTTTTCTTTGTGCACCGTGAACTTGTAGCCGCTGAACATACTGGAGATCTCGCTGCCGTGCTCCTTGATGTCCATCAGCCAGGCGCTGTAGATGTGATTCACGATGAACCCGAAAATCAGGTACATGCTGAAATGATGCGCCAGCCGCATCCCCTGGTCGCTGAACATCCCGTACATGAACCCGAGGGCCTTATGCATGGTACCGGCCGGGGCGTGCTGGGCATAGAGGGAGAATCCGGTCAGGATCATCAGGATGTAGATGACGAAGAGTACCGTGTAGGCGGTGGTGGCCAGGGGATTGTGTCCGACGGTCTCCGGCACCTCCTTGTCGATCAGCAGGTAGTAGCGCAGCATCTTGACCATCTTTTCCCGCCCCTTGGCCGTGAAGAAGGGAAAGAAGGCGCGCCAGCCGGCATACTCATTGCCGACCAGGGACCAGAGCACGCGGGAGGCGAGGCTGACGGTGAACAGGTATGCCGCCGTGAAATGGACAAAGCGGATCCACCCCATGGTAAAGTCGGAAGCCGAATGGCCAAAGGAATAGGGGCTGCCGATAAAGTATCCGGTGAAGGCCAGGGTCACGATGGAGACCATATTGATCCAGTGGCACCACCGCACCGGAAGTTCCCAGATATAGCGTTTGAACTTGCAGGATTCACTCATTGCCGGCCCCCTTTCTAGGATACCTTAACCTTGATGAGCTCATTACCCGTCGCATCCACCACATGTACCGCACAGGCAAGGCAGGGGTCAAAGGAGTGGATCGTCCGCAGGATCTCCAGCGGCTTGTTGGGATCGGCCATGGGAGTACCCACCAGGGCGGCCTCATAGGGACCGCGCTGCCCCTTGGCGTCACGGGGCGAGGCGTTCCAGGTGGAGGGAACCACCGCCTGGTAGTTGGCAATCTTCTGGTCCTTGATCTTGATCCAGTGCCCTAGGGCGCCGCGGGGGGCATCATGCCAGCCGTATCCCTGGGCCTCTGCCGGCCATTCGGCCGGATCCCACTTCTCCCCGGCGTGGACGCGGTAATCCCCCTTGGAGATATTGCCGATCAGCTCATCCAGGAATTTGGGGGTCTGCTGGGCCACCAGCAGGCAATCTATACCGCGCGCTGCGGTACGGCCGAGGGTAGAGAAGAGGGCTGCCGGACCGACCCCCAACTTGCCGAGGACCAGGTCCACCACCGCCTTGGTCTCCTTGTGCCCCGAGGCGTAGGCCACCAGAACCCGGGCCAGGGGGCCGACCTCCATGGCCTGCTCTTCGTAGCGTGGCGATTTGACAAAGGAATACTTGGCGTTGGTATCGAGATGCTCATAAGGCGCCTTGGGACCGGTATAGCGCACCTCGGTCTCGCCGTCGTACGGATGCAGCCCCTTGCCGGTCGGGTTGTCGAACCAGGAATGGTCGACATACTCGGCGATCTTGCCCTGATCGACCTTGATCACCTTGGAGAGGTCCTTGCCCATGATGGCGCCCCCCGGAAACCAGAGGTTGCCGGCGGCATCGGGAAACTCGCCGTAGCTCATGTAGTTGCCGACCCCGCCGCCGATAGCGGCCCAATCCTTGTAGAAGGAGGCCACGGCAAGCAGGTCGGGGATATAGACCTTCTCGACAAAATCCTGGGCCTTCTTCAACAGCCGCTTGATCTCGATCAGCTTGTCGGCGTTGAGGGCGTTCTGTGAATCCGGGTCGATGGGGATCGCCATTCCCCCCACCAGGAAGGTTTGGGGATGGGGGTTCTTGCTGCCGAGGATGGCGTGGATCTTGATGACATCCTTCTGCCACTCCAGCGCCTCCAGATAGTGGGCAGTGGCCATCAGGTTGGCCTCGGGGGGGAGCTTGTAGGCCGGGTGCCCCCAATAGGCGTTGGCAAAGGGTCCGAGCCTGCCGGAGGCAACGAAGGCCTTGACCTTGTCCTGGACCGACTTGAAATAGGTGGCCGAGTTGTTGGGCCAGTCGGACAGGGAGGCGGCCAGCTTGGAGGTAGCGGCCGGGTCGGCCTTGAGGCCGGAGGTGATATCGACCCAGTCGAGAGCGTGGAGGTGATAGAAGTGGATCACGTGATCCTGTACGTTCTGGATGCCGATGATGATGTTGCGGATCAATTCGGCGTTAGGGGGGATCTTGATCTTGAGGGCGTTTTCCACGGCCCGGACGGAGGCGATGGAGTGAACGGTGGTGCAGACGCCGCAGAAACGCTGGGTCCAGAACCAGGCATCACGGGGGTCACGGCCGCGCAGGATCTTCTCGATACCGCGGAACATGGTGGCGGAGCTCCAGGCGTCGGTGATCACACCGTTGTTCACCTCGGCCTCGATGCGCAGATGCCCTTCTATCCTGGTAATCGGGTCGACAACTATCTTGGCCATATCCTAACCCTCCTTGCTTTCGTCGCTGGGTTCTTTGTCTTTTCTGAGGGCATTCAACGCGCCATGGACGGCAAACGCAGCGCCGGCACCCGCTACCAGTCCGATGCCGATCTTGTCGGCGGTTGCCTCGATACCGAAGCCCGGCACATGGGGCAGACGCTTGTACATGGGGGACATGGTATCCCAGAAGTTGGGCTCGGAGCAGCCGGCGCAGGGATGACCGCTGCCGATGGGCCAGCCGGTTTTTTCGTTGTAGCGCTGGGTCGGACAGTTGTGGAAGGTAGCCGGCCCCTTGCACCCCATCTTGTAGAGGCAGAATCCCTTGCGATGACCGTCGTCGCCCCACTGCTCCACATACTGGCCGGCGTCGAAGTGCGGGCGCCGCTCGCAATTGTCGTGGATACGCTTGCCGTAGGCGAACAACGGGCGTCCGTGGCTGTCAAGGGCGGGGATCTTGCCGAATACCAGATAATGGACGATGGTGGCGGTCAGATTGTCGGCATTAACCGGACAACCGGGCAGGTTGATGACCGTTGTCCCCGGTACCGCCTCGCGGACACCGACTGCGCCGGTGGGGTTGGGGACGGCCGCGGCGATCCCGCCATAGGAGGCGCAGGTGCCGACCGCGATGGTGGCCAGGGCGCCACCGCAGACCTGACGGGCCCGGTCAAGATGGGACTTGCCGCCGGTGCTGCCGTAGATCCCGCCGTCTTTCATGGAGATGGAACCTTCTATGACGCAGATATATTTGCCCTTGAAGGCGGCAATGGTCTTGTCCAGGGCCTCTTCGGCCTGGTGGCCGGCGGCGGCCATGATGGTTTCATGGTAATCAACGGAAAGGATGTCGAGGATGATCTCGGCAACGGTCGGGTTGGCGGAACGGAGCAGCGCCTCGCTGTCCCCGGTACAGCTCTGCATCTCCAGCCAGACCAAGGTCGGCCGTTTCACCTCGTCCAGAGCCTGGGCAACCCTGGGGGCAAAAGACGCCGGCAGCGCCATTGCCGCCGTCACGGCGGAACAGAACTTGAGGAAGTCACGTCGTGAGACCCCCCGCTCCTGCATAATCTGTCCGATGGAACCTTGTTTTGGTTTACTGCATTCAAGATCGGTATTTTCTTCGCTCATCCGTAACTCCTTTCGTTATTGGAGTAACATAGTCACGCTTATAAAGTTAATCTCAAATAATTGCACTGATTTATTATAATAAAATACGGTTTTATATCAACATAAAAATAAATATCTCCGCACGCTTATCTGACAAAAAAAACCGGTGCATTTGGCAGCCGGTTTTAAATAGCGTTACATTATGATAGTTGCTCAGTTCTTATTTTTTACCGATTTCTTTTTATGCTTGAGGGACTCCTTCAGCCGCTTCATGCTCCGCTCGATCATGCGGTAGTGACTGCCGCAGGGATGCTCCTCCTTCTCCGGCATACGCTGGAGATAACTGCCGTCTGATTTCATCTCCCATACCGAGCATTGATCAGAGAGATGGGTATCGAATATAGCCCGCAGCTCTTTCTTCAGGTCCGGAGGTTCCACCGGACAGAGCACCTCTACCCGCGCCTCAAGGTTTCGTTTCATGGCATCGGCCGAGGCGATGTAATATTCGTCAGAACCGCCGTTCCTGAAGTAATAGATCCGGGCGTGCTCCAGAAAGCGGCCGACCACGCTGATGATGCGGATCCTGTCGGAAAGCCCGGGGATACCGGGCCGCAGACGACAGGTGTCCCGTACGACCAGATCAACCGTCACCCCGGCCTGTGAGGCACGATACAGCGCCTTGACGATGTCGCCGTCATCAAGCGCATTCATCTTGAACTGGATCAGGCCGCCCCCCCCCTGCTGATGCAGGACAATCTCCCGCTCGATCATGGCCAGCAACGCCTTCTTCAACAGGCGCGGCGCCGGGACGATCTTCTGGTAGTTGCGCTTGGCCGTGAAGCCGGTGGTCAGGTAGTTGAACAGCTCCGTCACATCCTGACCAAGCGTCTCGTCGCAGGTCAGGAGCCCGACATCACTGTAGATCCGGGCGGTATCGGCGTGGTAGTTGCCGGTGCCGATGTGCACATAGCGCCTGAGCCCGGAATAATCCTGCCGCACCACCATAATCACCTTGCAGTGGGTCTTCAAACCGACCACCCCGTAGGTGACGTGAATCCCCGCCTCCTCCATCCGCTCCGCCAGCCGGATATTGGTCGCCTCGTCAAAACGTGCCTTCAGCTCCACCACTACCGCCACCTGCTTGCCGTTCTGGGCCGCCAGCACCAGCGCGTCGATGATACGGCTCCGGGCCGAGGTACGGTACAGAGTCATCTTGATGCCGCGCACCTTGGGATCGGTCGCCGCCTCCCGCAGAAAACGCTCCACCGAGGTGGAGAACGATTCATACGGATGCTGCAGCAGGATGGAACCGGCATCGCGGATAATGTGGAAGATGTTGCGCTTGGACTGCAGCTGCGGGTGATCGATGGGATGGTGGGGCGGATCGTGCAGGCGCGGATAATCGAGACGCGTCAGTTCGAACAGGTCCCGCATGGCCAGCATCCCCGGCACCTCGAAGACGTCATTCTCCTCATCCAACTCCAACTCCGACGCCAGCCGTCCCTTGTGCAGGGGGGACATGCCTGCCACCACCTCAAGTCGGACGATGGGGGCGAACTTGCGCTCCTTCAGCTCCGATTCGATCATGGCCATCAGGTCGTCGGCCTCCTCCTCATCCTTTTCCGTATTGGCATTGCGGGTTACCCGGAACAGTTCGCAGGAGACGACCTCCATCCCCGGAAAGAGCATATCCAGGTTGTTCATCATGACGTCTTCCAGACGGACGAAATGATCCCCCTTGCCGATCCTGATCAGGCGCGGCGACCCCAGACCGGTCGGCACCTTGACCCGCGCCAGCGAAACGGTGCGGGCCTTAGGGTAGCGCAGCGCCACCAGCAGGTTGAGTGACAGGTTGGAGATAAACGGAAATGGATGGGCCGGATCGATGGATTGGGGAGTCAACAGCGGAAAGATGTTCGAGTAATAGTATTCACGCAGTGTCTTTTTTTCTTTGGGGGTAATTTCGTCATAGGGCTCGACGAGGATATTCTTCTCCTCCAGCAGCGTGAACACCTCTTCAAAGACCTTCTGTTTGCGGGCCTCCAGTTCACGAATGGACTGGTGGCATTCCACCACCTGCTGGCGGGGGGTGCGGCCGTCCAGGGTCAGCTCCTTCATGCCGGCGCCGATCTGCTGCTTAA
This sequence comes from uncultured Geobacter sp., assembly GCA_964609805.1. Classification (GTDB taxonomy): domain Bacteria; phylum Desulfobacterota; class Desulfuromonadia; order Geobacterales; family Pseudopelobacteraceae; genus CAIPTY01. The sequence continues at coordinate 21,580 of CAZSTJ010000012.1, forward strand.
GGCCGCCGATTCGTTTCATGAAGAACTCATCCAGGTTGGCACTGACAATGGCCAGGAACTTGACCCGCTCCAACAGCGGTGTCCGCTTGTCCTCCGCCTCATGCAGGACACGTCCGTTGAACTCCAGCCAGGTCAGCTCCCGGTTCAGATACCACTGACTCTCGGTCAGATCGAACTGCGGTTCAGTGACCGGACTGTCAGCCGGTGAGGCTGCAGCCGCTTTCTTCTTGCCGGTTTTCGGCGCAGGTTTCCTGGGTGCCGGGGCCGGCTTGACCGCCACCTTATGTTTCTTGCCCGCGGGTTTCTTTTTCTGGGTTTCAGTCACACCAACCTCCGGAAATCACAGCGCTGCTGGCTAATGATACCACCAAAGCCGACTGGCGCAAACTACCCGCAACAAACAGACTCAGCAAACAGCCTGTTCCAGCAGGGTCGCCAGCATCTCAACCCGGGGCATGGCAATCCCCTGCTCCATGCCGAACCGGAGCGGCGCCCGGAAGATGGCGGCGATCTCCAGCTGGCGCCCCTCCTCACGGTCGATCTGCATGGAGGGCCTGTAAACCCCCATCTTGTCCGTGAATTCCAGCATGTTTTCGGAATACCCCTCGGGGATCGGCCGGGAAAGCCCCTGGGCATTCGCGCCACGGATGGTCTCCAGCATCAATTCCCGTACCAGATCACGACTAGCCGGCACGCAGAGCAGCCGGTCCACGGTCTGCCCCAGCAGGGCGCAAAGCCCGTTGAACGGCACGTTCCAGACCAGCTTTTCCCAGCGAGCCCGTTTCAGGTCATCGGTGACGCGACACTCTATGCCGCAGCGACCGAACAGCTCCGCCAGCCGCTCCACCCTGCCATGATCCGAGGGGAGGTATTCGCCGATGACCACCCGCCCCGCACCAAGGTGATGGACCACACCCGGTTCACCCCGGTTGGAGCAGAGGAAGGCAACCCCGCCGAGAATCCGCTCCGCCCCGAACAGTCCGGCCAGCGCCTCCTCGTTCCCCAGCCCGTTCTGCAGGGTCAGGATATGGGTCCCCTCTCCTACCAGGGGCCCGATCAGCGCCTGAAATGATTCGTTGGCAAAGGTCTTCAGCCCCACCAGCACCAGGTCAACCGGACCGATCTCCACAGCAGTACGGTATCCCTTCACCTTTGGCAGTTCGAAGTCGCCGTTGATGGAAAAGACCTTGAGCCCCCGCGTCGTTACCGCCTCAAAATCGCGGCGCAGCAGGAAACGGACATCCGCACCGCCCCGTTGCAGCAACGCGCCGTAATAAAGCCCCAGGGCACCCGAACCGACAATTGCAATCCGCATCGTTATGTCTACTCCTTTGCATCAGCTGATAGTGGGCCATCACTACATCACGGCTGGTCAATCCTGATTCCGAAGTTGGAGACCGTCAAAGAACCTGCGGAAACCGCAACCCTCCCCGCGATAGCACTCTTTGCAGGACGGGCCGTGAAGTCGCTGTTATAGCCGCCTTGCAAACGTACTGCAACATCCCTTTTCAGGTCGAGCGATTCCAGGTAATCACCCTGTTTGAGTTGTATGGTGCTGCTAGTGCCATCAAGAATGGCGGCATAGGCTGCAGCGATACTCTGATGGCAGCCATCATTGAGCTGAACGTTACAAATCGGCGCCACGGTGTCTATTGTCCAGGTGTAGCCGGGAGGTGAGGTCTCCACGTTACCTGCGACATCGGTCGCCCTGACCGTAAAGGTGTGGCTGCCGTCAGACAGGTCTGCAAACAGGAATGGAGTGGTGCACGGAATAAAGGGTCCGTTATCCTGTTTGCATTCGAAGGTAGCCGGCTCATCGGCATGGAAGGTAAACCGCCCCGACCGGCTCGCCGAAGTTGCCGGCGGATAGGATAATATCTCCGTGACCGGCGGGACCAGATCAAAGAAGGTTATATCGGCGGTCATGGTCATGCCGGGATCACTGATGGCACTGATGCCGAAACCGGCTGAAATACCGCCGTAGAGCGCGGTAGACAAAGGGGTCCAGGGGGTAATGGCCCGGTTGGCGGCAGTTCCGGGAAACGGGTCCCCTGCATCCCCCCGGTTAATCTTCTGCTCCATCTGGTACAGACCGTCCGCCTGCACCAGGGCTACTTTGTAATGTGAGGTACAGGCCGTGCAGCCCGGATACCATTCATTGTTGTTGCTGCTTTTTGCTTCATCGATGTGCCAGAGGAGCAGGCCGGCACCGGGAAGCGCCACATCGAAACCGGTCTGCTGCCGGTTTTCCAGGAGGAAATATTCACCGTTGCCCCCTTCTGACGGGCGGAGCAGGAATTGACTCACCCCGCCGCCACTCTCCACCGCAGCGATACTTCTACCGGTGGTGCTTTCGACGATCCTCTCGGGAGCCGCCCACCCGAGAAACAGCTTGCTCCAGGGATCGGGATGCGCAGGTCGATTGCCGAGTTTCCCAACTCCATTCCATGAGCCCGATGCCATCAGGCTCCAGTTGCCGATACCTTCGGAGATGAAGCCGATGCGATCTGAGTCGTAGAGATCTATCAGCCCGAGGACATGGCCGTATTCATGGGCAAAAACCCCGATTCCGGCGATGTCGCTGCCGTAGCGTTCAGGCATCATGATGTATCTGTCAACGGTCACATAGCGTGCCGGATCGGAACGGCAGGAGTCGTTGGTCGTATAAGGGCCGTAATGACTCAATCCGAAGTTCTGGGTGACCGAAAGGGACCAGCTGTGGGACCAGATATCGGTGTCTATGCCGCTCCCCTCCTGGGCGGTCCCCTGATGGACGATGGCAACGGTTTCTACACTGCAGTCACCGTCATTGTCGTAGGCTGAAAAATCGAGCGTGGCATCGGCCAGTTGCACCGCCTCGTACGCAAGATCCCCCGGCCACACATCCGGCGGTCCCCAGCCGCTTTTGGCACCGTAATAATCATGGGAATGGGCCGCGGTCACCCAGCCGGTGATACCGGATGACCCCGGCGACACGCTGAACCGGCCTCCGGAAACCTCTTCAAAATAGTCCTTGAACGACCAGACCCCGCCGTCGAACAGGAGTGATGTAAAATCTTCTGCCGTGTATGTGGGGGTGGTGTCGCTGAAATTGATCAGGATAACCGGCAGATTCCTGGTTACTGAGGATTCGGGGGCGGCCGGAGAAGGTGCTGTTGCCGGTGAGGATGCAGCTGACAGCTTATGCGGTGTTAAAGCCTGCGACGTAGCAGACAGCTGCCCTGCCGCAGGTGAGCTTTTCGGCATGATCCGTTTCGACAACCCGGCCGGCGGCTTGGTGCGGTCGGGGCGCCTCCCGGAACTGACCAGATTTCCGTCACGGTCTGGTACGGCGTAGGTCCAGCACCGTATGTCGACATCGTAGACAATCGTATAGCCGTCTACCGTTTCCCAGCCGAAAAGGTACTCGTCCCCCCACTGACGTGCAGACACCGTGGCACCATCCACTTGTTTCATCAGATGGATAGTCGGCGCAGCCGGCATGGCGCTGCTTTCCTGCACAGCCGCACCGGTCGCAAACAGTATGAACAACAAGGTACGAATCCGGGACATCATGGCTAATCCCTTAATTTCCAGCTGAACATGGCATTGAGTAATTATTATAGTGAATGGTACCACCCATACCTCCGGTTTCAATGAATCGCAATCGGATTTGCATCCCCTCCCCCGCTTATGGTACACAACTACCCCTATGAAGAAGCTCAACCCGCAACAACAGAAGGCGGTCAACACAACCGAAGGGGCCCTGCTGATCCTGGCCGGCGCCGGTTCCGGCAAGACCCAGGTCGTCACGACCCGCATCGTTCACCTGCTGAAAGACAAGAAAGTCGCAGCCGAAAACATCCTGGCGGTGACCTTCACCAACAAGGCCGCCCGGGAGATGAACGAACGGGTGCGCGGCATGGCCGGCACCCTGGCCGACGGTATCATCATCTCCACCTTCCACTCCCTGGGGGTCCGCATCCTGCGCCGCGACATCCGCGCCCTGGGGTTCAAGCCGAATTTCTCCATCTACTCGACCTCCGATCAGGCCGGAGTGCTGCGCCAGGCCATGCGTGACCGCGACATCGACCCCAAGGTCATGGACCCGGACCGGATCCTCTGGAAAATCTCCGGACTGAAGAACAGGTTGATAGCACCCCGGGATTTCACACCATCCGGCACCGACCCGCTGGAACTGGCGACGGCCAGCGTCTACCCCCGCTACCAGGAGCTGCTGAAGAGCTTCAACGCCATCGACTTCGACGATATTATCATGCTCTCGGTGGGGCTCTTGCAGTCAAATCAGAGCATCCTGGCCCACTGGCAGGAACGCTTCCGCTACATCATGGTGGACGAATACCAGGACACCAACGCCTCCCAGTACCTGATGATCTCGCTCCTGGCCGGGAAATACAAAAATCTCTGCGTCGTGGGGGACGACGACCAGTCCATCTACGGCTGGCGCGGGGCTGAGGTGCGCAACATCCTCAACTTCGAGCACGACTACCGGGGTTGTGTCGTCATCAAACTGGAACAGAACTACCGTTCCACCAGTTCCATCCTGGATGCAGCCAACAGCGTAATCCGGAACAACACCGTTCGCAGCGAGAAGGCGCTCTGGACCGCCGGCGGCAGGGGCCGGGAGATCGATCTGATCGTTGCCGACAGTGAAGAGGAAGAGGCGGCGAAGATCGTCGAGGCGATGCTGCTTGAACAGTTCCGGGACAAGCTCCCCTGGGCCGATTTTGCGGTCCTCTACCGCTCCAATGCCCAGAGCCGGGCCTTCGAGGAAAAACTGCGCATGGAGCGCATCCCCTACGTCGTGGTCGGCGGCCAACAGTTCTACGAACGGAAAGAGGTGAAGGACGCCATCGCCTACCTGCGGGTCATCGACAACCAGGGGGACGAGGCGTCGCTGCTGCGGATCATCAACTTCCCCCGCCGGGGTATCGGCGACACCACCCTGCTCCGCCTCAACCAATGGTCACTGGAGCATGATCTGCCGCTCTACGAGGCCATGAGACGGGTCCGGGAGATCCCGGAGATCTCCGAATCGGCCAAGAAGAGCGTAGTTGCCTTCAGCACCATGCTGCAGGAGATCATCGACACCTTCGACACCCGCTACCGGCTGGGGGCCCAGGTTAACGCACTCTTCAACCGCCTGCGGATCGAAGACGAGATCTACCGCACCCTGAACGACGTCTCCCAGGCCAAGAAACGGATCGAGAACATCGAGCAGGTGGTCAACTCCCTGGCGATCTTCGAGGAGCAGAATCCCAAGGCCGGCCTGGGCGTATTCCTGGAGCGGATCACCCTCATGGACGAGCAGGAGTCGGACGACGACAAGGAACACGGCAAGAACGCCGTGACCCTCATGTCTCTCCACTCCAGCAAGGGGCTGGAGTTCGATCATGTCTATCTGGTGGGGATGGAGGAGGAACTGCTCCCCCATAAGCGCTCCATTGAGGAGGATCCGACCTGTGCCGAGGAACGGCGGCTCTGCTATGTCGGGATCACCCGGGCCCGTAAGCACCTGACCATATCCCGCTGCCTGACCCGTCGCAAATACGGGTCGGTGGAGGAGCGTCGTCCCAGCCGCTTCCTGGCCGAGATACCGACGCACCTGCTGAGTGAAGTTTCAAGCAGCACTGAAAACATTGCCAACAAATCAGCTAATATGGCTGATGATTTTTTTGCGCGCATGCTGGGAGAGTAAGATGAAGTCAGTTCAGATAGTTTCCGCCATCATAGTGGCATGCACCCTGATCTCGACCACCCCCGCCCGGGGATACGATGATACCCATCTGTCTCAGATCAAGACCGTCCGCAACTGCACCGGCTGTAATCTGAGCGAAGCCGACCTGCGGGGCCAGGGTCTGGCCAGTTCCGTCCTAAAGGGCTCAAATCTGGAAGCTGCCAACCTGGGTGGAGCCGACCTAACCGGGGCCAATCTTTCAGATACCAATCTGAATGGTGCCCGACTGGAGCGGGCCAACCTGGAAACAGCCCAGTTACGAGGCGCACGGCTGGTCATGGCCAACCTGAGGAACGCCAACCTGACCGGCGCCAACCTGACCGGTGCCAATCTGCAGTTTGCCGACCTGGGGGGCGCCGACCTGCGGGGTGCCATCATTGAGGGGGCGGTCATGAACGGGGTGAAACTGTCCGGAGCCATTCTGCTCCGCATGGATCTGAGCGGCTTTGATCTGGCCGGGACAGACCTGAGCCGGGCAGACCTGAGCGAGGCACGGTTGCGGGGAACCAATCTGCACTTGGCGGACCTGAGCGGAGCTCAACTGAATGAAAC
>CAZSTJ010000013.1:0-27098 GCA_964609805.1 uncultured Geobacter sp.
CCTCCACCCCCAGCCACTCCAACCGGCCGGTGGTCTTGGCCGCCACCGAAGCTTTGCGCTGTGCCACCACATAACCGCTGGCGTTCAGCAGGGTAAACCCCTGGGTCGGGTAGACCCGGTTGACCGTAACGGTCTCCACCGTAACCGCCTGTCCTCGAAGCACCACGAAGACAACGACTGCCAGCAGGACAGCTGCCGCGATAATGGCACCCTTGAGGCGCCACCCGCCGCTTTTCTTTTTTTGACGATGTGTATCCAGCGAAAGCCGGTTCAGGGTATCTTCGGACATGGGGTGCGCTCCCGGCGCTGACAGTCACTGCAGCCGACGTTCTTTCTACCATTATCCTGCAGTAATGTGAAGCATTAGGGTGCCGCAATATTTTTTTCGCCACTGTCTGTATTTTTGCCGATTACTGTGGTATACAAATCCGGTTAGACGTTACGGAGATTCCATCTCCCGCCATAACTATTCCATGCAAGGGGGCAGTAATGAGTGAGATTGTAGATGTGTATGCCAGAGAGATCCTTGATTCCCGCGGCAATCCGACCCTGGAGGTAGAAGTATACCTGGAGTCCGGCGCCTTTGGCCGCGCCGCCGTTCCGTCCGGTGCATCCACCGGTGAGCGGGAGGCCCTGGAACTGCGTGACGGCGACAAGGGACGTTACCTTGGCAAGGGTGTCCAGAAAGCGGTCGATAACGTCAACAACGAGATCGCAGAGGAGATCATCGGCATGGACGCCGACGACCAGGTCGGCATCGACCAGAAGATGCTGGAGATGGATGGTACCGATTTCAAAAGCAAGCTGGGCGCCAACGCCATCCTGGGCGTTTCCCTGGCCGTAGCCAAGGCTGCCGCTGAAGAGGCCGGCCTGCCGCTCTACAAATATATCGGCGGTGCCAATGCCCGCGAACTGCCGTTGCCCATGATGAACATCATCAACGGCGGCGCCCACGCCGACAACAACGTCGACATCCAGGAATTCATGATCATGCCGGCCGGCGCCTGCTGCTTCAAGGAAGCGCTGCGCATGGGTGCCGAGATCTTCCACGCCCTCAAGTCGGTCCTCAAGGGCAAGGGGTACAACACCGCCGTTGGTGACGAAGGCGGCTTCGCCCCCGACCTGAAATCCAACGAAGAGGCCCTGGAAGTCATTATGGAAGCTATCGTCAAGGCCGGTTACAAGCCGGGCGAGGACGTGCTGCTGGCCCTGGATGTCGCCTCCTCCGAGCTGTTCAACAAGGAGAAAGGGACCTACATCCTGGAGAACGAGGCCCAGAAGGAGAAGACCCGCGAAGAAATGGTCAACTTCTACGAGAACCTGGTCAACAAGTACCCGATTATCTCCATCGAAGACGGCATGGCCGAAAACGATTGGGACGGCTGGAAGATGCTAACCGACCGCCTCGGCAAGCGGATCCAGATTGTGGGCGACGACCTGTTCGTCACCAACCCGAAGATCCTCAAGGAAGGTATCCAGAAAGGGATCGCCAACTCCATCCTGATCAAGTTCAACCAGATCGGCTCCCTGACCGAGACCCTGGAGGCCATCGAAATGGCCAAGCGCGCCGGTTACACCTGTGTCATCTCCCACCGTTCGGGCGAGACCGAGGACACCACCCTGGCCGACCTGGCCGTGGCGGTCAACGCCGGCCAGATCAAGACCGGCTCTCTCTGCCGCACCGACCGCGTCGCCAAGTACAACCAACTCCTCCGCATCGAGGATGAACTGGACAGCACGGCGGTCTTCAAGGGGCATGATGTATTCTACAACATCAAGAAATAGTCTCTAACACGCTGTAATTCAAAGGCGGGGGCAACCCCGCCTTTTTAGTATGCACTCATCGAAATATGATCCGGTGCAACTGAATGAAGAGGCCGCCATCCAATCAATGAAACATCGCCATACCGATACATACTCCTTTTTTCTTCTGCATCCCCTGTTCCATGCTGCCCTCATACTCGTGGTCGGTCTCCTGGCGTACCGCAATTCCTTCTCCGTGCCTTTTGTGTTCGACGACCTGCAGAACATCGCGGACAATCCGTATATCAAGGATCTGCGAGGTTTCTCCGCACCGGCCGTCTTACTCGGCAACCGACCGGTCGGTCTGCTCTCCTTTGCCGTCAACTATTACTTCCATGGTTTGAACGTTACCGGTTATCATGCCGTTAATCTCGCCGTCCATCTGGCAAACGCCCTCCTGGTGCACGGTCTCACCGCAGCCGTTTTCACGATTCAATCCACCCGCCTGACCCGTTCACCGGACATACCGCCCGTGACACGTTTCATGGCCTGTGCCGCTGCACTCCTCTTTGTCTCCCATCCTATACAAACGGGTGCAGTAACCTACACCGTCCAGAGGTTCACCCTGCTGGCAACTTTTTTTTACCTCCTTTCACTTATTCTGTATCTTATCGCCCGCAGCCGTGCCTCTGACCAGAGCACCACGGGGAAGAACTGGGGGCGCGCCTGCTACGCCGCTTCTCTGATGAGCTGTCTCGTGGCGATGAAATGCAAAGAGATATCCTTTACCATTCCGATCATGATCACCCTTGCAGAGTTCATGTTTTTCACTGCCCGGCCGAGAACCCGGATCAACCTCCTCCTGCCGTTCCTCCTCACCCTGGCGGTCATCCCCCTCTCCCGGCTCCTGGGGGCCCCATCGGGTGATATCCTGCAGCAATTCCAGCAGGCCGCCACCATCTCCCGCCCGGACTATCTGCTGACCCAGTTTCGCGTACTCATGACCTATCTCCGCCTGCTCGTGCTGCCGATCGGCCAGAACATCGATTACGACTTTCCGGTCCTAAGCGGTTTTTTTCAGCTGCCGGTCATGGCGTCTTTTCTGTTTCATGCTACAGTAGTCTCGTTTGCAGCCTGGCTGGCAATAGTCCCCAGAGACCGGTATCCGCTGGCAAGGCTCATTTCCTTCGGCGTCCTGTGGTTCTATGTCACCCTGATTGTCGAATCGAGCATCATCCCGCTTGATGATCTCATCTTCGAACACAGGGTATATCTGCCGTCAGTCGGCTTTTTCCTTGCCTGTGTTGCAACCGCCGGCATACTGGAAAAGAGATGGGTGCAACGTCGCGCGATAACGAATGCGGCGTGGTGTCTGCTGGGGGGGATTGTCATCACGTTTGCCATCGCCACCTACCAGCGGAACATCGTATGGCAGAGCGGCATGGGCATCTGGCAGGACGCCGTCCGGAAAAGCCCCCTGAAATCGAGGCCCCATTACAACCTCGGCTGTTATCTTGCCGGGAGTGGCGACCTGGCTGCGGCGATTCGGGAATTCCAATCGGCTGTCCGGTTGGATCCGAACAACTCCCCGGCTCGTAACAACCTGGGCACCGCATACGTGCAAACCGGCAACATCCCGGCGGCACTGCGGGAATTCCGTGAAGCGGTTATCGTTGACCGAACCAATGCCACCGCCCACTTCAACCTCGGCTACCTTCTGGCGGAACAGGGCCAGACCAAGGCGGCAATCAATGAGTTACAAAAGGGGCTGCAACTGGAACCGGCCAACCAGGCAGCGATCAAGCAGCTGAAAATCCTTTCGAATCTTGTTCGCGACACCCCATCACCATGATCATGCACGGCCATCGAAGTTGCGATTAATTACACAGCAAGGGAGAATATGAACGTATGACCAAAGCCAATCTCTGGAATCGCTATGCTCACTATCTCTGTCTCTGCCCGGAGATCGCCCTCTCCCTGGACATCAGCCGGATGAACTTCGGCGGTGGGTTCTTTGAGACCATGGAACCTGCCATGCAACGGGCCTTTGCCGCCATGGCAGAGCTGGAAAAGGGGGCCATTGCCAACCCGGACGAAGGGCGCATGGTGGGGCACTACTGGCTGCGCAACTCGCCCCTGGCGCCGTCGCCTGAACTAAAGCAGGAGATCGACGATACCGTGACCCAGGTGGCAGCCTTCTGCCGCAAGGTACATGCCGGCGAACTGGTCAACCCGGCAGGTGAGCGATTCCGTAACTTCCTGGTGATCGGCATCGGAGGCTCGGCCCTTGGACCCCAGTTCGTGGCCGACGCCCTGGCCTCTCCGAACGACGCCATGCGACCGTACTTCCTGGACAACACCGACCCGGACGGCATGGACCGGGTCATTGCCGAACTGGGAAGTGATCTGGGGCGCACCCTGGCGGTGGTTATCTCAAAGAGCGGCTCCACCAAGGAGACCCGCAACGGCATGCTGGAGGCTCAGGCGGCCTACAAGAGAGCCGGCCTGGTCTTTGCCCGCCACGCCGTGGCGGTGACCGGCGACGGCAGCGAACTGGATAACCTGGCTAAACAGGAGGGTTGGATCGAGCGCTTCCCCATGTGGGACTGGGTCGGGGGCCGTACTTCCGTTACCTCTGCTGTGGGACTGCTGCCGGCAGCACTGCAGGGGATCGATATCGCGGCACTGCTGGATGGCGCCAGCGCCTGCGACGAGATCACCCGCCGGCCGGAAACCCTGAAGAACCCGGCGGCCCTGATGGCCCTCATGTGGCACTACGGCAGCAACGGCCGCGGCGAGAAGGACATGGTCATGCTCCCCTACAAGGACCGGCTGCTCCTCTTCTCCCGTTACCTGCAGCAGCTGATCATGGAGTCCATCGGCAAGGAGTTGGATATTGACGGTAATACCGTCTGCCAGGGGCTGACGGTCTACGGCAACAAGGGTTCCACCGACCAGCACGCCTACGTGCAGCAGTTGCGCGAAGGGGTGGCCAACTTCTTCGTCACCTTCATCGAGGTTCTCAGGGACCGCGACGGTTCATCCCTCCAGGTGGAGCCGGGTATCACCAGCGGTGACTACCTGTTCGGCTTCTTCCAGGGAACCCGCACCGCCCTTTACGAAAAGGGACGTGAATCCATGACTATCACCGTCGATACCGTGGATGCCCGGACAATCGGCGCCCTGATCGCATTGTTCGAGCGGACTGTGGGGCTGTACGCTTCGCTGGTCAATATCAACGCCTACCACCAGCCCGGGGTCGAGGCGGGCAAGAAGGCCGCCACTGCAGTCATCGCCCTGCAGAAAGAACTGGTCGATCTGCTCGACAGGGAAAACGGGACATTGACAGCCGCGGCACTGACTGCCAAACTGGGTAGGCCTGACGATGCCGAGGCGGCCTTCGCTATCCTGCGACACCTGGCGGCGAATCCGGGGAGCGGGGTCAGGACCACCGCCCAGGGAAGCCCGGCGGAATGGGTGTTTTCAAAGTAATAAATGACCTGTTTTACCATTACACAACTTACCACCCCCAACCCCTCCTGAATCAGGAGGGGGGATACCCAAATCCATCATGCACATTAACTGGAACGACATAGACACCGTCCTTTTGGACATGGACGGCACCCTGCTGGACCGGCACTTCGACGACCACTTCTGGCTGGAGCACGCCCCCAAACGTTGGGCGGAGCTGAACGACACCACCATTGAACAGGCCAAAAAGCACCTCTACGCCCTCTTCCGGTCCCAGGAAAACACCCTCAACTGGACCGACCTGGATTACTGGTCAGAGCAACTCAGGATGGACATTCCGCTCTTGAAACAGGAGGTTCAGCACCTGATCGGCGTGCACCCGTACGTGATCGAGTTTCTCCGTTTCCTCAAGCAGCATCGCAAGGCGGTCTGGCTGGTGACCAATGCCCACTCCAAGACCCTGAATCTGAAGATGAAGCGCACCGCCATCGGCCCCTATTTCGACGGGATCGTCTCTGCCCATCAGGTCGGCCTCCCCAAGGAGGAGACACGGTTCTGGGGGGCATTGCAGCGTTTCATCAGTTACGATCCGACGAGAACCATGCTGGGTGAAGACAGCGAGACCAACCTGAGTACCGCGGAGGAGTATGGTATCCGCTACCTGATCCATGTGGGAAGGCACAGTTCTACGACCGCACCGACTCAATCGCACCGTTTTACCACCATCCACTACTTCAATCAGTTGATCCCCGCCGTCGGGGAGATGGATGTAACCGTCTAATTTTTTATATACGTCTCGTCTCTCTCAGGGAGAGGGGACGATCTAAAAGGAATATAGTGATGCGCCCCCTGCTGTTCCTGCCACTCCTGCTGCTGATAGCAGTCACAACCATCGAAGCCAATGATCAGGAGCTCCATCTTGGCCGGTTCAGCACCGGTAACCAGACCGGTTGGAAAGAGCAGACCCTTGGCCTGTTCAAGGCAAAGACGGTCTATACGATCACCAAGGACAACGATAAATCCGTGCTGATGGCCCGCAGCAACAAATCGGCATCGGGACAGATCTACAAGACCACCCTTGACCCGAAGGAGTACCAGACCCTGAAGTGGTCATGGAAGATCGATCACACCATCAAAAAAGGGGATGAGAAAACCAAGGACGGTGACGACTTTGCCGCCCGGGTCTACGTGGTCTTTCCCCGGGGTCTCTTCTCCAGCACCAGGGCCATCTGCTATGTCTGGGGCAACAAACTGCCCAAAGGGGAGCATGTGGTCAGTCCCTTCACCCCCAATATCATTACGGTGGCGGTCGATTCCGGTCCGGAACTGGCAGGACGCTGGACCTTCCACCAGCAGAATATCTACGATGATTACCGTCGGTTTTTCGGCGAGGAACCGCCCAGGATCGGCGGCGTGGCGGTGATGACCGACACCGATAACACCGGCGAATCGGCGGTCGGCTATTACGGCGATATTTCATTGGTTCGCACAGCAAAGTCCGGTGAAGAGAAGAAAAAAGAGGTAAAATCAAAGGAATCAAGCGGCAAGGATCCGAAACCGAAGGAGCTGATCGGAAAAGAACCACCTCCCAAGGATCAGAAGCAGAAAGATCCGGCGGTCAAGGATTCTCTGCCGCCCGATCAGAAACAGAACGGGGGGACAATCCCTACCGGGACAGCCCCCCCTGCTCCATCATCAATCCCTGCAAAACCGGCAACGACATCGCCGCCACCTGCAGGCGGTAGCTGACTATTTCATCCGGCTCAGCTTGGTACGGAACTGCTCAAGACGGGAAGCCCCTTCCTCAATCAGGCGGATCAGATCCTTGCGGGCACTGCCGGCGACCTCTTTCCCCTTGTCAAGGAGCTCATCGGTCTTGTCGCCGATGTTTTCCACCAGATCCGTGATATTGGTCGAAAGATCATCGACCGCTTCTTCGGCCCTGGTCCTGGTCTTGCGGGCATAACGCACCAGATCGCGACGGGTCCGGTCACCGGACTGTGGGGCAAACAGCAGGGCAACTCCGGCTCCGACTATTCCGCCTGCCAGTATCAATAATGCCGCTGCGGCAACTTTCTTATCTCTCTCGTCCATGGCGTCCTCCTTGAATGTGATAGCTTATTGTACCGCAACCTGCGAAAAACAAAACCACTAATGTTGAATTACTCCCCATCCGGTCTTACCACTTTAATTTTTCCCGACGGCATGCTATATATCTCAAATTACTTACGTAATCTCACATTCTCCTGATAGAGGGACTTCATGAGCACTGTCTATGATGTACTGATCATCGGCGGCGGTCCCGCCGGACTTTCCACCGCCTACCTCTGCCACAAAAACGGGCTTTCCTACCTGGTGCTCGAGTCGGGCAAGGCAATCTTCCAAGGGATCGCCAACACCTACCCTTCCGGGAAACTGGTCTATGCCTCCAAACCGAAGGATGCCCCCGAACCATTCCTGGTCGACGAACTGCGGCCTCCCGACAAGCCGGTCACCGTGGAAAGCTACCTCCAGTACATTCAGCATTTTGTTCAACACGAGAATCTCAATGTCCAAACCGAGGTTGACTTTGAGGATATCAAGGATGATCGGGACGGCCTGACCGTTGTCACCTCCAAGGGGAACTTTAAGGGGAAAAAGGTGGTACTCTCCTTCGGCAGTAATATCCCCCGTGAACTGACCGTATACGGTGATGCCAAGATGGTGGCCAAAAACGTTGATGACGCCGGCAAGTACGTCGGCATCAAGACCCTGGTCATCGGCGGTGGCAATACAGCGGCCGACGTGATCATCAACATCCTCAAGGCCAAGCGCGAAGCCAATGACAAGCAGCCGGTCTACTGGGCCCATGTGGCCGAGACCTTCGACGTTAACAAGGAAACCGCCCAGCGCCTGGGCGAAGAGATCCTGCTCGGCGGCAATATCCGCCTCCTGCCCGGGGCAACCCCCCGCATCGGCGAAGTGGATGAAGAGGGGGTAGACCGCCTGGTTATCCGGATCAACATCTTCCAGCAGGCCGACGGCGTCGACGTCTATCACGGCATGAGCTTTCCGATGCACAACGTCATTGCCTGCATCGGTTCCGAAGGGCCGGTACCTATCTTCGATAAGCTCAACATCCAAAGCATCGCCTGCACGGCCGGGGTCTGCAAGATCGCCAAAGAAGGGGACCGACTGGTGTTACTGACCTCCGACTTCGAGTCCACCCGCAAGGGAGTGTATGTCATCGGCGGCGCCATCTCTCCTTCCTATATGCGGATCAAGGAAGGTTCCATTGCAGAAGAGAAACACCCCAACCTGATCTATACCGCCATCAACGATGCCTACTACGTGGTTGAGGCGATCCGCAAACAGCTCGGAAAATAATATCTGAATCGTGACAGTTACATGCCGCAGTGTCCGGAAGAGCCGGGGGCAGAACGCCGCCAAGCCGTAACAGGACGCTCACTCTGCCGGCCCTCCGCCGTGCGGCCGCAAGTCGCTCAAAAATCAGTGACAGAGGCCTTCCGGACCAACGAAGGCACGGAGGCGTCACGTATTCAGGCAATATTCCTCGCCGGGGGCACATTTTTCGTGCCCCCTCCCCCTTGAAAATCCCCCAAGCGATGATTATGTATAAACCTGCTTACATTATTTGAAGGAGGCACTATCCGTATGTCCAAGACCACCAAGCAATTCCAGACCGAGGTCCAGCAACTGCTCGATCTGGTAATCCACTCACTCTACTCCAACAAGGACATCTTCCTGCGCGAGCTGATTTCCAATGCGTCCGATGCCATCGACAAGATCCGTTTCGAAGCCCACTCCAACGAGACCCTGCTGGAAGGTAACAGTGACTGGAAGATCAAACTGGTCCCCAATAAGGATGCCGGCACCCTGACTATCATCGATAACGGCATCGGTATGACCCAGGCTGAGGTTGAAGAAAACATCGGCACCATCGCCCGTTCCGGCACCAAGGCGTTCATGCAGGCCCTCAAAGACAAGGCCAGCACCGACAATCCGGAACTGATCGGCCAGTTCGGCGTCGGTTTCTATGCTTCGTTCATGGTGGCCGACCGGGTGACCATGGAGACCCGCCGTGGGGGCACCGCAGCAGAGGCCGGCTGCCGCTGGGAATCCACCGGCGACGGCAGCTACACCGTCGAGGAGTGCAGCCGCCCGCAGCGCGGCACCGAGATTACCCTCCACCTGAAGGAAGAGTTCAAGAACTACCTGGACGAGTGGAAGATCCGCTCCATCGTCAAGAAATACTCCGATTACATCCAGTACCCGGTCTGTATGGATATCACCCGCAGTGAAGTGCCCAAGGGTGTGGACGGCAAGGAGATCGAAGGTGCCGGCGAGATTGAAAAGACCGAGGAGCAGACCCTCAACTCCATGAAGGCCATCTGGGCCCGCCCCAAGAGCGAGGTAACGGAAGAAGAGTATAACGAGTTCTACAAGCATATCTCCCACGACTACGACAATCCCTTCCGCACGATCCACTTCTCGGCCGAAGGTACCAGCGAGTTCAAGGCCCTGATCTACCTGCCGGCCAAGAAACCGTTCGACATGTTCATGGTTGACCGCAAAAAGGGGCTGCAGCTGTACGTCAAGCGGGTCTTCATCACCGACAAGTGTGAGGAGCTGATCCCGGACTACCTCCGTTTCGTCAAGGGGGTCGTGGACTCCAGTGACCTCCCCCTCAACGTATCCCGCGAGATCCTCCAGGAGGATGTGCAGATCAAGCGGATCCAGAAGGGCCTGGTCAGCAAGGTCCTCTCCACCCTGGCCGAGGTCAAGGAAAAGGGATACGACGAGTACGTATCCTTCTGGAAGGAGTTCGGTCCGGTCATCAAGGAAGGGATGCATTTCGACTTTGCCAACAAGGAAAAGCTCCAGGATCTGCTGCTGTTCGAGAGCACGGCAACCGAGGCCGGCGCCTTTGTTTCTCTGAAGGAGTATGTGGCCCGCATGCCAGAGGGGCAGAAGGAGATCTACTTCATCACCGGCATCAGCCGTGAGGCACTGGAGCAGTCCCCCCATCTGGAGGCCTTCCGCGCCAAGGGGTACGAGGTGCTGTTCATGACCGATCCGGTGGATGAATGGGTCGTCCAGTCCCTGAACGAATATGACGAAAAACCGCTCAAGGCGGCCGATCGCGGCGATATCAGCCTGGACAGCGAAGAAGAGAAGCAGGAGAAGGAGAAGAAGCGCGAAGAGGCAAAGAAGGAGTACGCCGACCTGATTTCACGCATCTCCGACCACCTGAAGGAGAAGGTCAAGGAGGTCCGTTTCTCGAACCGCCTGACCGACAGCGCCTGCTGTCTGGTTGCCGACGATTACGGTCTCAACGCCAACATGGAGCGGATCATGAAGGCCATGAACCAGGATGTGCCCGAATCCAAGCGGGTGCTGGAGCTCAATCCGGAGCACGCCATCCTCAAGGCCATGGCCGGCATCTACGGCCAGGACAAGGACGCACCGGTACTGGACGATTATGCCGACCTGCTCTACGACCAGGCCCTGCTGACCGAAGGCTCCCACATCAAGGACCCGCTCCGCTTCACCCGACTGGTCAGTGAACTGATGGTCAAAGCGGCCGGCAAGTAGGTTTGTATACAATAATTTCAATGAGTTGTAACAGAATCGTTACACAGCAGTCTTGACAACCGTCTTCATTAACGGTATGGTCTACAAACTTTCGAAATACGGCAGTTACCGTTTCGGATAGCAGATACTACTAAACCATCCGCGAGGATGGGACGGAAAGCCCACAGGGTCTCACGCAGACAGCCGGGTCGCCAAACTATCATTTACCTGATGGTTGAGGCGACCCGGCTTTTTTTATTCAGGAGTTTGTTGAAAAACAGGCATCTCGCCGTCGTCCTCGCAAGACCCCTTGTGACTTCGGCCTGCAGCCTCACCCTACGGGCGCCTCCGCGGTCTAATTTCACAAGCGAAATTGTGCGGCGTAGCGCTGCTACGCCTCCGCAGGATTTGCTGCGGTGGCGACGATCTACCCGTTTTTGAACAACCTCAGATATTCAATTGCTGAAAGGCACCTGCGAGACATCAAGGAGATTAAACAATGAAACTGAGCAAAAAAATACAGGAAATGGCCGTATTCATCGAGTTCATCGTCAGCACCGGGATGGCGATCTTCTTCCACATCGTGCTGCATTCACCCGAAGTCGCCTACAGCATCTTCGGCATCGGTGTGCTGTTGTCGCTGGCCACTTACCTGCTGCGGGAGGATCTGGAGAAGACGCGCCACGACCTGTCCGAACAGTATCATCAGGCCCATGAGCTGACCTTTGCCCTGGCCCAGATCAGCGATCCGGAATGCCAGCAGCGGGCCCATGAACTGCTTGCCGGCAACAAACGCACCATCGCCCTACTGCAGCAGGGGTATATCCCGCTGGATGAAAATGAGTTCTACCTCGAAGGGGCAAAATGCTCAGACATGGCACAGAAGCGGATCAAGGCGGTGGATCCGATCACCTCGGGGTGGCTGACCCGTGGCGTGCTGCTGAACTTTTACCAATCCAACCTGCGGGCCCTTGATCGCGGGGTAGCCATCACCAGAATCTTCGTCATGGGGCGCGAGGAATTGACCGACCCGGATGTTCAGAAGGTGCTGGGAAGCCAGTTCGTGGACGATATCGACATCCGTATCGCCTTTCGGGAGGAGCTGCCGAACACGGCCAGCAACCTGGGTGGGCGCGATACCAACAGCTCCTTCGACTTTGCCATCTACGACGATCAAACCGCCACGGAGGTATTTCCGCAAAGCGGTATCTATTTCGGCAAGAAGACCAGCCAGGCGGGAAATGTGGAACATTACCAGCGGCTGTACGAACTGATCGAGCACAGTTCCCATGCCGTGGTCATGGATGGGGAGCAGGTCATGCTGGCAACGGAGCTGTTGAAACAGGCGGCGTAAAATTAATCGTAAAAAATCCCTGTTTCCACGGCATCCTTAGCGGCTTGTCAGATTGCGTTAATTCCAAGTGACTCGAAAGCCCACGCATCGCACTCATTCTCTTTGTCTTGGTGCCAATCATTCATAAGGTGGGCAAGTTCATGCAATACCAGATGCTTTAAAAACATTTCAGGAGTATTCAAGACCTCTTTCACTTGGCTAAAACCGCCAAGATCAATGCGATCCAAAATACTAAGCGTCCAATCTCTGTCTATTGTGCGTCTTAGCAAAATTATCCAGGATCCATTTGCCTTATTTACTATTGCTGCTGCTGGAGGGTTGCCTGGCATATTCCCATGTCTTTTTGCGGCCCATGCCGCAATATCATCCTCAATCAATAAATCAACCGTCTGCGTAGAATGACGCCGTAACTCAGCTTCAAGAATATGTCTGTATTTTTCGGCGTCAAAGATTTCCATTTATACAATCCGATTTTGAATTATACCTAAACGACTAGCACTCTACATTCCGTCCATGGTTCGATACCTCACCACGAACGGAATTATCAAGTTTACTACAAACAACCATTCTTCCTGATATATCAAAGGATGGATGGTTGTTTACTTCTGCCTATCTCCGCCGGAACAGAGTAATAACTGCCGGCAGCGTTACCAGGGAGAACAGGGTGGTGAACCCCACCCCCAGGTTGGTGGCCCAACCGATGGAGGACATGGCACCGTAATCGGTGAAGGCCAGGGATCCGAAGCCGACAACTGTCGTCATGGCCGAAAGGAACACTGACCTGCCGATCTGGCTGTACTGTCGTTCCCGTTCCTCCGGGGTCGCGGCATCGACGCGAAACCGGACATACAACCCGAAATCACTCCCCATGCCCAGGATAGTCACCAACACCATGACATTCATGAAATTCAGCTGCATACCGGTCAGGGCCATGGTACCGAGCATGCAGACCACCCCACCCGCCACCGGGAACAGTGCATAGAACACCCCGGTCGGCATCTCAATAAAGTGAATCAGCAGAAGCAGCAGTACCAGAATCCCACCGATGGCAAAGGCCCCGGTAAAGCTCTCCCGGACCGATTCACTCAACTGGGCGCTGATCAGATCGACCCCGGTCACGCGCGCCTGTGGATCCAGATTGCGGAGAGCGGCCAGAAAGGCATCCTGCCTGAATTCCTCTCCCCGGTAATGCAGGTAGATCATGGCATGGTACCCGGAGGCATCCCGGGCCAGGTGCCGGTCAACCACCCCGCGCAGGGGGGATGCCGCCAGCCGGGCGACCGCCTCTTCCGACCCGACCGGGCGGGCCTTACCGTAGGACCGAACCGCTTCGAGAAATGTGGTAAATTCTCCGCTGCTGAACCCCTGCCGCTCCAGCCCCTCCCGCGCGACCGAAGCCCCCGCTGCACCATCAAACTTCACTCGCAGTTCATCAACGATCCGCTGCTGCACGGCAGGACCGTTCAATAACCGGCCCAGAGATGACCAGGCCGTGATCTCACCCCTTTTCTGAAGGTCGGCGGCAAGGGTCTCGATCCCGGCCGCCCGCTCCAGCACCTGCTCCAGCGAGGAACCATCCACCGCAACCAGCAGCTGACGGGGAGCCAGACTCAGGTGCCGCTCGATGGTCTCCTGGGCAATGAAGGCCTCGGAATGGCGCGGCTGAAGGTTTTTGAGTTCGCCGTCAAATCCGATTCTGGGCAATACGGCACCGAGCAGGCAGATCAGGAGTACCGTGAGGGCAGCAACCAGTCCCGCATGCCTCGTGGCAAAACGCCAAACACCCTTCAGGCCTAACCCGGGAATGGGACGGTACTCGATCGGGTAGCGGCGCTCCATGAAGAGCAGCAGCGGCGGCAGGAAAAACAGGGTGGCATAGAGGGAGAAGACAACCCCGAGACCGACCAGCACCCCCATCTCGGACAGGGCACGCACGTCGGAGATGCAGAGGGCCAGGAACGGCAGGGCTGTGGTAACGGCGGCGGTAAAGATGCCGTGACCGGAATTGAGCAGGGTCAGGCGGAGCGCTTCATGGCTGTCGGCCCCGTCGGCACGCTCGGTGTGGAAACGGTCGTAGAGGTGGATCGAATAATCGGTGCCGATGCCGGTGATCAGGGCGGTAAAGGCGAAGGAGATGATATGGATCGAGCGGGTGAACAGGCCGAAGAAGCCGAGGGAGAGCACGACACCGCACACCAGGATAACGGGGATCAGCAGGGTCGGCAGAAAACGGCGATAGGCGCCATAGAAGATCCCCAGCACAACCAGCAGCGAGATAACGATACTGATCTGGACATTGCTCTTCATGGACTGTTCATCCAGGACGGCGCTGATGTGCGCCCCGGCACAGGTGATCGAGACCGGTGCCCCCCTGCGTGCTTCATTGATGGCCGCCACCAGCTTGCGGGCAAATTCCATCTCCTGAACCGGCTTGACCGGTTCGGCGATCATGATCAGGAGTTTGTGGTCCCGGGAGATGAAATAGGGGGAGGCAGGATCGAGATCAAGGGCCTGACTGCCGCTCTTCAGGCGCGGCAGGATCAGGTCCCGCAGGGAAAGGGGATCCGAGACGGCAAGGGAGGTCATGGCGCCGGCAAACTGCCCGGCGAGGCCGGTCTGCAGACGCTGCAGCGCCCCGTCAATCTCACCCGGTGCAAACCTGCCGACGAAGGTCCGCACATCTTCGGGGGCGATAAACAGTTGGGGGGTGGCTACGGCATAGGCAACCAGGTCATTAAAGGCAGCGGCCTGCTTTTCATCGTAGACCCGCCAGGTGATCCGCTTGAAGGCCGGCCTGCCATCGACAACCGTCTGTTCCAGCCGCTCGGCGAACCTTCCCGCTTCCACCGGCAACCGGTCCGGATCCCCCTGCAGGAGGAAATAGGCCTCGCCGGCGCTGCCGGTCCACTCCAGGGAATCCAGCAGCAGGCGCAGGGCCGGCTGCCGGGAGGGAAACAGGTTGAAGATATTGGTATCGAAACGGATTGTGCTTATGGAGACGACCGAGAGGAGCAGGGCAAGGGAGAAGCCGGCCATCACCAGTCCCGGACGGGTTGTTGTAGACCGGTAGATCCAGAGCAGGTGCCGCTGCGTCAGGCGATGCCCGGCAGAGGTAAAGCGGGAGAACAGGGACCTGAGCATGGCCGGTTACTGTTCCGTCAGGGCGGCCAGGGGGTAGACGGTAAGCCCCTCCAGGTTGACCTTAAAGGCCTCCGGCGAGAGTTCGCCATTGACCTCCGGTTCGGTGAGCTTGATCCGGAAGCGGCTGTCGTCACCGCCATGCATGATTATCTCGGCCGCCAGCGGCACACCGTTCACCAGCGTGTAGTCGCCGTACGTAACCGTGTCACCGTTGGCAAGGCTCTTCTGGGTCACGAGCCCGTTCCGGTAGGTGACCGTTTCCTTCAGTCCGGTAATGCTGCTGAAGCGTTCCAGCGTACCGTCACCCTGGAGCGTACCGGGCGGGTCGGTCTCCATGACCCAACGGGCCCGACGCCAGGTTTCCCCCTCGCCTACCCTCGGCAGGTCCTCCAGGTTGCCCCTGAAGGCGACCCCTTTCGAAATATTGACGATGGTGACCCGGTTGCCAACGACAATCGTCTCCATAACGGTCGTGCCGAAGGGAGAGAGGACCACCAGCCGCATCCGGTCGGGGCGCTGGTAGAGGAGATAGCCGCTGCTCCCCATCCCCTGATCACCCTTGCTGATGGAGAGGGAGGCGGCCGCTGACAGGGTATTGACGACCGAGCCGGGGATATAGGCCAGATCCGGGCGTGGCACCGTGGCACAACCGGCGCTGTAGAGCAGCGCTGCGGCCGGGATGACCATCCGGAGGATTCGGATCACTTGTGAGAATATGCGCATCACGTTACCTGTTCCAATCCCATGCGCCCCTGGAGATCATCGATGAACTGCACTGCCGAACGACCGCTGCGGCGGGCATACAAACCACTCCATTTCAGTGCCTTATCGCGTAACTCTTCATCTGACACAGAAAGTTTGCGGAGTGCGGCATAGTGCCTGACCACCGCCAGATATTCATCCTGATCGAGGCTGTAGAAGCCGAGAGAGAGACCGAAACGGTCCGACAGGGCCAGCTTTTCCCCGACCGCCTCCTCCGGATGAACCTCCTCAGGCCCCTCGGTACGGGCCACCCGTTCAGGCATCAGATGACGGCGATTGGAGGTGGCATAGATGAGCATATTGGCGGGGCGTTCTTCGATGTCACCGTCCAGCAGGGTCTTGAGTGCGCGGAAGTCCCCCTCCCCCTCATCGAAGGAAAGGTCGTCGCAGAAAAGGATAAAGTGGTACTCTTGTGCCCGCAGCTGCGAAATAATATCCGGCAGGGACATAATGTCCCACCGCTTGAGTTCGACTATACGCAGGCCCCGGGATGCGAACGGCTTCAACAGCCCCTTGACCAGCGAGGACTTGCCGCAACCGCGCTCCCCCCAGAGGAGCACATTGTTGGCCGGCAGACCGGCCACGAACTGGGCCGTGTTGCGCAGCACATCCTCCTTGATGTCATCCACCCCGACCAGATCGTCCAGATCGTAGAGATGGGGGTGAGCCACACCCCGGAGAAATCCGGCGCTCCCCGTACGTTCCCAGCGAAAGGCGAGATAACGATCGAAATCAGGAGGTGCGGCCGGTCCGGGAGCCAGGCGATCCAGCAGGTGGTCGATCTTCTGCAGCAGGCTGTCAAACTGATCGGGACGGATTGTCACCGGTCAGCACCCGCAGCCGCAGTTATGGCAGACCTTGCGAAACTCGCCCGCCGGAGCAACCGTTTCCGGGGCAAAGGCGATCCTGCGGACCGCGGCTTCGATATCCTCCATGATGTTCAGATGCTCGCTCTTGTCGATGATATGCCCAACGCAATGGTTTCCCAGACTGTCATCGGTGGCAACCTTGACGCAGTTGAGCAGATCGGCATAACTGTTGATGGCAATGGTGACATCGCTGTTATGGACGCACGTCAGGGCAAAACCGAGCTTCCTCATATCCTTCGCCAACTTTGCTATAAAACCGGTGAATTCGGTCCCCCGGAAATCAAACAGCCAGTCTTTCCGGACATGCTGCTGACCGAGGATCGTGATCGTCATGGATTTCAGACATTTTCCTGCCATCGTTCAGACTCCTTGTTCATCAACCTTTCAGGGGGCATTCGGCCTCCCAGGCCACATACCCGTCGCCGTAGATCTCCAGGAAGCTCTCGATCCGCTGCCGGTAGAAATCGCTCGGTGCCGCTTCCTGCTCGATCCAGGCCAGCTCGTCCCCGGAAATGAAATGCCGCTTGTGCAGAAACCGGTAAAACTCCCGGATCCCCTCCAGATGCCGCTCCAGCAGGACCGTTTCAGGATCGAGCGTATGGGTGATGTACCAGTTGGCCGCGAACTTTCTGACCAGCCCCGGTTGCGGTCGCATGACGTTCTGGCGGGCAAAATCAAGCACGTAATCGCGCAGGTAGAAATCAACCGCATAGGCCAGGTCGGAAGCCTGCTGAGGCGGCCGCCCGCCGAGCTGCAGATCCTGGTAAAACTGCTTCAGCAGGGATTGGCAGAGTTGGTCGACTCGCAACTCATCTTCTATGGAGACAAAATCAAAATCGTCGTGTTCGAACTCAATCTCGTCAGCTACGGTCTCGTTCATAGTCACCTACTTTTCAGGATTCAAAGCCGTCAGGTCCTTGTGGACAAAGCGGCCGTTTTTCTGGATCAGCACATCGTCAAACCAGATCTCGCCGTCGGCCATGATCCTGACCAGGTCCCAATGCACCGCCGAGCGATTGCCGTTGTCGCACTCGTCGTAGGCCTGGCCGGGGGTAAGATGGATCGAGCCGAAGATCTTTTCGTCGAAGAGGATGTTGCGCATCGGCTGGCGGATACCGGGATTGATTCCCAGGGAGAATTCACCGATGTAGCGGGCCCCCTCGTCAGTATCGAGGATCTTGTTGAGCGCCGCACTCATGCCCCCTTCTGCCGATGCCTTGACAATCCTGCCGTCCCGGAACTCGAAGCGGACACTGTTGTATTCCTTCCCCTGGTAGATACTGGGGCAGTTGTAGCTGATATACCCCTGCACCGAATCCCGCACCGGTGCGGTAAACACCTCGCCGTCCGGCATGTTGAAGCGGCCATCGCACTTGATCCCCGGCAGACCGGCAATACTGAAGGTCAGCTCCGTATCCGGCGCGGTCAGCCGCACCGTTTTCGTACGGTCCAGCAGTTTCTTCAGCTTCTCCTGTTTCCGTGACTCGGCATTCCAGTCGATGCAGCAGGCCGAGAAGAGATAGTCCTCGTACTCCTCCAGGCTCATCCGGGCCTCCTGGGCCGCGGCATTGGTCGGATAGCGGGTCACCATCCAGCGGGTATGCCGAACCCGCTGGTCGATGAGCGGCTTGGTGGTCTTCTGATAGGTCACCATCGCCTGCTGACGGGCGTTGGCCATGACCATGGAGTTATCGCCGGCGGAGATGCCGATGTAGACCGTCAGCTTCTTGAAGAAGTCCATCTTGTGTTGGGGGAAGTACTCCAACTGCTGCTTGCCGGCCAGGTTATAGAACTGTCGATCGATCTCGGGGTTGGAGAAACTGTATTCCACATAGGCAGCACCCCGCTTCAGGCAGAGTGCGTAGAGTTCCTTCACCAGCGGTGCGGCCTCGAAACCGGAGGCACTGATCAGCACCACATCACCCTTCTTCACCCGGGTGGAATAATCGACCAGTATTTCGGCAAACTGCGCAATGCGCGGGTCTTTCATGCGAAGTTCCTTTCAACTGCAAATTCTAAAAGCTTCACCACGGAGGACACAGAGGGCACGGAGGACAAAAACGGTATTACATGGATAAACAGGATTCACAGGATCGGGATCAGGTTGAACAAGTAAGATTCGCATCTCATCCTACCTATCCTATTCATCCTTGTAGATCAAACTAGTTTCTCTGTGTTCTCTGTGTCCTCTGTGGCAAAAAGGTTTTCGTCTTTTCGCGGTTTCTGCTAGGATTGCCGCCTGCTGCAGCACAATCCAAATAAGTACGGAAATTTACATGAACAGCCATAAAATTGAAACCAAAATCATGAACCCGCTGCTGGGTGCATCGATCCCCCTTCCCTCCTACGCCACGACCGGTTCGGCCGCCATGGACCTGCGCGCCTGCCTGTCGGCACCACTGACGATCCAGCCGGGTGAGACCGTGCTGATCCCGAGCGGCATCGCCATCAGCATCCACGATCCGGGACTGGTGGCACTGCTGGTGCCCCGTTCCGGTCTGGGAATCAAACATGGCATCGTGCTGGCGAACACGGTCGGGGTGATCGATTCGGACTATCAGGGAGAGATCGGCATCGGGGTATTCAATCGAGGTAACGCGTCGTATACCGTAGAACCGGGGGAACGGATCTGCCAGATGATGTTCGTGCCGGTGACACAGGCGGCACTCTGCGTTGTGGAAGAATTCAGCAATGACAGCGCCCGCGGGGCCGGGGGATTCGGCCACACGGGAAAGAACTGACCGGGGCTCCTCAGAGTTGCAGGGATTCGGGCGACAGCTCCACCCCTTCGGTTCGCCCCATAACCTCAAGATTGAGGCACTCGCCGTCAAACAGGCGGCAGGCCATGGCGGTGACATCCTTGACGGTCACCGCATCAAATCCTGCCAGCACGTCTTCCATCGGCACCGGCCCCCCAATATAGATCAGGTTTTTCGCCAGACGGGTCATGAGACTGTCGCTGCTTTCCAGTGACATGACCAGTTTCCCCTTCATCTGCTCCCGGGCCGAGTCAAGCTCGGCCTGGGGAACCGGCTCTGACTTCAGCCGTTTCATCTCCGTCAGGGCAATGTCGATCACCTCGCGGCAATGCTTCTGCTCGGTCCCCGCATACACCACCAGCGCTCCGGAATCGGCGTGCGCGTTAACATAGGAATACACCGAATAGGCCAGCCCTTTTTTCTCCCGCACCTCCTGGAAGAGACGTGAACTCATCCCCCCTCCCAGAACCGTGGTCAGCAGATGCATGGCATACCGGTCAGGATGGTTCTGCTGCAGGGCGCGGGTGCCCATACAGACCAGGGTCTGCTCCAGGTCCCGTTCATTACGGTTAACCCGGACCCCGCCCCGGGGAATGAAGCCGAGACCGTCCGGACGCCAGCCGGACGATGCCAGGGCTGAAAATTCGGCGGATACCAGGGCCGCCAGTTCCTCATGACGTACATTGCCGGCAGCGGAGATGATGATGTCTTCCGGACGATAGTGGCTCTGCTTGTAGGCAACGATGGCATCGCGGGAGAGGGTGCCGATGGTCTCTTCCGTCCCGAGGATCGAGTTGCCCAGCATATGACCGCACCAGAAGTTCTGGTGGAAACGGTCGTGGATAGCCTCTTCGGGCGAATCGTCGCGCATCTTGATCTCCTGCAGGATCACCTTGCGTTCCCGCTCCAGTTCATCGGCGGGAAACGAAGAGTGCAGGAAGATATCCGTCAGCAGGTCGGTGATGCGCGGCAGAAATTTTGCCAGTACCTTGGCATAGTAGCAGACATACTCGTGGCCGGTGAAGGCATTGAGGATCCCCCCCATGGAATCGACCTCGAGGGAGATCTGCCGTGCGGTACGGCGGCCGGTCCCCTTGAAGAGCAGGTGCTCGATAAAATGGGCGACGCCGTTGTATTCCGCTGTTTCATGCCGTGAGCCGTTGGCCAGCCAGATGCCGATTGCCACCGTGTGCATCTGTTCCACCCGTTCGGTGATGATCCGCACGCCGTTATCCAGAACTGTTGTCGTTATCATGGGGACTAGCATAACCGATTTTTTCGAAATATCCACCCCGCAATTCAATCGCAGCCGATCAAAGATTGTATTGCGACACCACACCCTTTTTGCTAGAACAGAGCTTCGCATCCCGTTAACCGGAGGACAACAACCCATGCAGCTGGTCACCACTACGATCCCCGATGTCGTCATCCTTGAACCGAAGGTATTCGGAGACGACCGTGGTTTTTTCTACGAAAGCTTCAACGAGCGTGTCTGGCGGGAATTGACCGGTACCGATGTCACTTTCGTCCAGCACAACCATTCCCGTTCCGCCCGAAACGTACTGCGCGGTCTCCACTATCAGATCCGTCAGCCACAGGGTAAGCTGGTGCGGGTCATTTCCGGCGAGGTATACGATGTCGCCGTCGATATCCGCAAAAGCTCCCCCACCTTCGGTACATGGTACGGCACGCTCCTCTCGGCGGAAAACAAGCGCCAGATGTGGGTTCCGGCCGGCTTTGCCCATGGCTTCTGCGTCACCTCCGAATATGCCGAATTCCTCTATCTGACCACCGATTACTGGGCGCCTGAATATGAACGTTGCATCGCCTGGAACGATCAGGAACTGGGCATCACCTGGCCCCTGGAAGACGAACCACTGGTTTCACCCAAGGATCGTGAAGGCAAACCGCTCAAGGACGCGGACCTCTTTCCATGACCTGGGACCGGTCCGGCCGGCACACCCCTTTCATCACCTCCAACAGCCGCTGGCTGCTCACCATGTGCGTGTGCCAGATCTTCATCATGCTGGTGTTCATCAATTATTCCGCAGTGCTTCCCCTGCTGCGCACGGAATGGGGGATGAACAACACCCAGGCCGGCATGATCTTCTCTGTCTATCAGCTGGGCTATATCGCCTCCGGCGTCATCCTCAGCATACTCACCGACCGCATGAACACCCGAACGATCTTCATCGCGGCCGCCTGCTGGTCGGCGATTGCCAACCTGCTCTTCGCGCTTTTTGCCCACGACTTCAGCAGCGGCATGCTCCTGCGGGCCCTGACCGGGCTCGGCATGGGAGGGACC
Source organism: uncultured Geobacter sp. (assembly GCA_964609805.1). Taxonomy (GTDB): domain Bacteria; phylum Desulfobacterota; class Desulfuromonadia; order Geobacterales; family Pseudopelobacteraceae; genus CAIPTY01. Next base: position 21,979 of record CAZSTJ010000013.1, read on the forward strand.
TACATGCCGGGACTCAAGCTGGTGGCCGAACGTTTCGATTCGGCAAGCCGCGGTCGGGCCATCGGCCTGTATGTCGGGTCGCTGGTCCTCGGAGCCTCCCTCTCCCTGGCGGTGACCGGCTGGATTGCCGGCCTTTCCGACTGGCGAACCGCCTTTATCTGCTGCTCTGCCGGCGTCTGTATCGGAATACTTTTATCTATCGTACTCTTCACCGGATACCGGCGGGCCCCCATCCGCAGAAACGAGGGGGGATTCAGCGTCGAGGTGGTGCGAAACAAACCGGCACTTCTGATGATCCTCGGTTACAGTGCCCACATGTGGGAGATGTACGGGATGCGCAGCTGGCTGGCACCGTTCATGACCGCCGCCTTCGTCGGCTGGGGAATGGAGCATGCCCATGCCACCGGATATGCCGCAACGGCGGCCGCCGTAATGGTAGGCATCGGCACCTTCGCCACCGCCATCACCGGTACCATCTCCGACCGATTCGGCCGCACCGCGACCATCACCATGGTCATGCTCGGCAGCGCCCTTCTCTCGTTCTGCTTCGGCTGGTTGATCAACACCTCCCTCTTGCTGACCCTCGCCGTCGGCCTGGTCTACGGATACCTGGTCGTAGCAGAATCGCCGGTATTCTCCACCGGGCTTACCGAACTGGTTGCCCCCGGCTATCTTGGGGCAGCCATGGGGCTGCAGTCGCTTATGGGGTATTCAATGGCAATGATCTCGCCGACGGTCTTTGGCTGGGCCCTGGACCGGTTTCGAGGCTGGCAGCCACTCCCCGGCATCACCGGAGAATGGGGCATCGCCTTTGCCTTCCTCGGTCTGGGGGCCCTGGCAGGACCGCTGTTTATGTGGCTGCTGAGACACCACCCTGCAAGTGAGAGGATGGCCGGGGGCCGCAGTTGAACCCTCCCCTACCGGCAGTTCCTTCCTTGTAATCGATGGCAGCTGCGCTACACTGAATAAAATGACACAAACAGACGAGGTGACCATGCCACAGGTACTCATGCCACTGGCAGATGGATTCGAAGAAATAGAGGCTTTGGCGGTTGTCGATATCCTGCGCCGGGCGGGCATACAGGTCGTAATCGCCGGCCTCCATCCAGGGCCGGTTTCCAGCGCCCGCAACGTTACCGTCATTCCCGATGCCACCCTGGACAGCGTCTCTGTCGATTCATTTGACATGATTATCCTCCCCGGCGGGCAGCCGGGTACCGACAATCTCAACAGCGATCCGTGGGTCCGCAGGTTACTGGTGGAGTTTCATGAGGCGGGGAAAGAGGTAGGCGCCATCTGCGCGGCACCGATTGTTCTGGCGGAAGCCGGGATCTTGCGGGGAAAACGGGCCACCTCGTATCCCGCTTACAGCAGCAGGCTGGTTGGCGCGGTCTACGCAGATCAAGCTGTGGTGTGTGACGGCAACATCATCACCAGCCAGGGTGCAGGCACCGCCATCAGTTTCGCCCTGACCATTGTCAGCCGGCTGACGGATAGCCAGACGGCCCGGAACGTTGCCGAATCGATGCTGATCCACGACGACCACCACCATCAGGAGGTCTGGGATCAGCGCATGTTCAACAGCACGATCCAGTCGCTGGTCGGCGCCCTGGAGATGAAAGACTCCTATACCCAGGGGCACGCTAAACGGGTCACCGAATATGCCCTCAGCATCGGGGACCGACTGGCCATGAATGAAACCGAGATGCGCGACCTGTATCTCGGCGCAATCCTGCACGACATCGGCAAGATCGGCACCGGGGACGATGTTCTCAATAAACCGGACAGCCTCAGCCTACGAGAAGAGACCCTTGTACGGGAACATCCGCTCAAGGGGACCCTGTTCATCGTCGGCATCGAGAACCTAAGCCACATTGTCCCGGTGATCCTGCATCACCATGAACGCTGGGACGGTGCCGGGTATCCCGGCAGGCTCAAAGGAGAGCAGATCCCGCTGCATGCCCGCATCGTCTGCATTGCTGACGCCTTTGATGCCATGCTGACCAACCGTTCCTATCGCGAAGCCCTCGACAAGGATACCGCCGTCCACGAACTGGTTAAACAGAAAGGCACCCAATTCGACCCGTTCCTGGTGGACGTGTTTATCGAGTGCCTCAATGATTCACCCTTCGAGATGAAGGATTTCAGTTATTATTTCTGAGAGTAGCCGGTCAGTTGTCCCGGTTCTGGTACGACCGGGATGCTCACCCCACCGCCGTCACCTGGGGGAGCGTAAACAGAAAACAGGTACCATTGCCGTTCCCGTCAGATTCGATCCAGATCCTGCCGCCATACTTTTCCACGATACGACGAACAAGGGATAACCCTAGACCGGCTCCCGGGCTGTCCGGGTCCAGCTTATCGAAGATCCCGAATACCTTGCCGTGGTATTGCGGGTCGATACCGATACCGTTATCCATGACGTAATAGATTGTTTCCCCTTCTAACTGGCGCACCCCCAGCTCGATAACCGGCCTGATGGTATCCGGGCAGTATTTGATGCCGTTCTCGATGAGATTCTGCCACAGCTGGCATAACCGGGCCCGATCACCGTACAGCGTGATGTCTGTATCAGGAAGCCGAACCACCGCCTTCCGGTCGCTGATCATCCCCGCTACAGATGCGAGCACCTCTTGAAGCATGTCCCGCAATTCCACGTTCACCAACTGATGCTCAACATTGCCGATACGTGACATCTCCAGCAATTCATCCAGCTGCAGCTTCATCTTGTCAGTTGCGCCATGAATGAAGCTGATATCCTGGGCCACCCGCTCCCGGTTGCCGCTGGCCATATCCTCCTCCAGATACCCCATGAACGTCTTGATGGTCACCAGGGGGCTGCGGAGGTCATGGGATACGGTGTAGATAAACTGCTCGATCTCGACATTTTTCGTGTGCAGTTCGCGCTCTACCTTCATTCTGGTCGATATGTCACGGACAATCCCTACAGCATGCAGGCCATCATAGAGGGAAATGGATGAAAGGGACAGTTCGACGGGAATCTCTGTCCCGTCTTTACGAAGCGCTTTCAGTTCGACGGTCCTGTTGATCGCGTTTCCCCTGCCCGTTTCCCGGAAATTGGCACATGCGGTTTCAATCGCTTCATGGAAAGACGGGGGCGCAATCGTCTGGTGCAGGTTCCTCCCCAGAATCTCCTGTTCCGTGAAACCGAAAATACGCTCGGCAGCAGGGTTCCAGAACGAGAATCGTCCCTCCGGGTCCATCATTACGATCGCGTCCTGGGCGGAATCGGTGATTGCCTTCAGACGTGACATATTCTCCCGAAGCAGATTTTCCGCATTTTTTCGCTCGCTGATATCCCGGGCTATGGCAATGATCACTTCATCTGCGAATTCGGTTCCGGCTGTTTTCACCACCCGGACCTCGACCGGGAAGCAGGTACCGTCTTTTCTCCGGTGCATTCCTTCGATGGTGTTGATGACACCCGGCCCCATAGGCTCCCACACTTCTCTGCATCTCACCTCGGTAAAGGCAACATCGACATCACAGACCGAAAGCTTTAAAAGCTCTTCCCTGGTATACCCCAGACAGGAATAGCCCTGATGGTTGCAATCTAAAAGTCTGCCATCCGAGACCTGATGCACGTAAATCGCATCCGCAGCCTGATCAATTATATTACGAAAATATGACTCCCGAACGACCATCTCGTCGGTTTTCAATTTCACCAGTTTTCTTAACCGGACATTGACAACCGCGATAATGACAACCAGCAGTATGACGCCACCGAGTCCCCAGGCAAGATACGGGATAATCCGGGCATACCGTTCATTGACCGGATTCAGGCCGGTCCCGAGCCACTTGCGCTGAACAGACCCCAATACACCTGTTTCCTCGGCATGGCGTACAACCTTGGTAAGAATCGACGCAAGAATATCATTGTCGCTTTTCGCCGCCATGCAGTTTTTGCCGATGTACAGCGGGTCACCGACCTTTTTTGCCCGGGCCGACAGATTGTGGCTGTACAAGTGATACAGTACTATCTGCTCGTCGCCGATGAGGGCGTCAGCAGCACCGGAGATGACCGCATCGGTCGCCTGGGCGAAGCTGTCAGTCGGTATATGCTGATACGTTATGCCCTTTGAATCGAGAAAATCCTTGGCATAGTCACCCCGCTGGATGGCAATGCGTTTGCCGTTCAGGTGTTCAAGCCGCGATATATCGGGACGGTCACTCCGAACGAAGATTGATGCCGGAACGTCAAACAACGGTGCGCTGAATGAAAATCTTTCCGCTCTCTTTTCGCTGAAAAAGAGGCTGGTCAACACGTGGGCCTGCCCCGAGACAACCGCTTCCTGGGCCTGCTGGAACGGCATATCAAGGAATTGTACCTTGATTCCCAGTTCGGTGGACATCCATCGGGCTAATTCGATGCACATGCCGTCCATCGTCCCATCCTGCTGGCGGAACTCAAACGGCGGATAAGTGGTCTGACTGACGAAGACGAGAGGGGTATGGCTGTCAAGAAACTGGCGTTCCCGGAGGGTAAGCGAGATGGCGCTTTGGGCGTAGACAGCCGGCACAGACGGGATCAACAGGAGAAGAGCAACAACAAGACTGATCAGAACTGAAGGAATACGTGCGCGAACAGGTCGGGCTGATGTGCCGGAGTTCAGCTCCATTACAGTAACCTCCGGAAAAAATATCTGGGGAATATAATAACGGTGATAAAAACGATCCAAACCTAATCATTAAATCGAATTTTAGGTATATTACATGATTAAAATAAGTTTACAACACATATTGGGCTACTTAGACGTGCGGACCCGGCCGTTAGCCGTAGATTCCCATGCTGTGTTATCGCGGCGGTTTGCACAACATGAATAAGATTTAGTAAAACCAGGTGTGGCCCCTTGCGTAACGCAATCTTATTGTTATGATTAATATGTTTTTCATCTGACGCAGATGGAGACAAAGGTGACAACCAGGCCCCCCGACAAAGGCAGACAACTCTCCGCCCCTATCAGAATTTGCAACCTGTGTCCGAGAGGTATCGCACCATGAACAAACGGCAATCACGAACTGCATTATCGGCCCCACCGGATATCCTGTTCGGGCTCCCCTCTCCTGCAGACGATCGCACGAAGAGCGCAGAGCCGGAG
>CAZSTJ010000014.1:0-26858 GCA_964609805.1 uncultured Geobacter sp.
AGGCAACGGACTCTGACTCCGTCACTCTTGGTTCGAATCCAGGTACCCCAGCCAAACAATATCAGGCACTTACGTTGAATCGTAGGTGCCTGTTTCATTTTGTGCCCGCATATTTATCCCCCACCATGCCATGCACCCGCTCTGTAGCTTTCAGATCTTTAACCTGTTGCTCACAAATATGAAACCCCACTGTTCAGTACACACATTCAAATATTCCCGACAGACATTCAAACAGGCATTTGGTAATAAGTGCGTGCAAACAGGTATAATTATTTATAAAGAGAGAGCCAGGCCGGGAAATGAAAAAGCTTATCGTTAATGCAATGCTGTTGATGTTTTTCCTTATGTGTTTTCTGTTGTTTTATGTACTGTCAGAGGTCGATGAATTTGCAGGTCTTAGTGAAGGAAAGGTAACGATCTTTGCATGCTGATTATTTGAATAAAATGGTTCAGTCATACAACCGCACTGACGTACTGTTTCACCAATAAATAATTCTTCGGTCGAATAAGTTAAGGCATATGCCGGTGTTACCGGTATGTGCCTTTTTCATTCGGGTGCTGCCTCCGGAATCTAATTTACGAGGGGGAGTCTAACTCATCGTCGTTGTGTGTGCGTTAACGTATTGACAAATAATAAATAACCCCTATAACAGTCAGATACGTTAGTTCTACGATATTTATGTTATGCCGCAAGGATCACTTCAATGGACGTGCAAACATTCAAGAAACTGCTGATTACCGCGATTCAGAAAAATGCGTCGGACATCCATCTGCAGGTGGGAGCAAATCCCATTTTCCGGATAAACGGTGATCTGCTTCAGCTGAAATATCATCAGCTGTCTGCCAAGGAAACCTACGCTATTGTCGATGAAATTCTTTCCCAGTCGATTATTCAGTTGCCCGCATCCAATTCGATAGCAGAACTCGATGTTGCCTATAATCTGGAGGGGTATGGCCGGTTCAGAGCTAACATTTATCTGCAGCGTGGTGCTTACAATATTGTCATGCGCGCCATCCCGGCGGTTATCAAGTCCTTTCAGGAGTTGAATCTGCCGCCGATTCTCGAGAAGATCGCCTCATTACGACGCGGGCTCGTGCTGGTGGTTGGTGCGACGGGTAACGGTAAATCGACGACACTCGCCTCAATGGTTGAGTATATCAATCGTACCCGCAGTGCACACATCGTCACCATTGAGGAACCGGTTGAGTTCATTTTCGCGAATAAAAGATCGGTCATCAGTCAGCGTGAAGTCGGTATGGACACCGAATCATACAGCAAGGCCGCTGTTGCTGCCATGCGGCAGGATCCGGATGTCATATTTGTCGGTGAGATGCGTGACAAGGAAACGGTCGATACTGTTCTGAAAGCGGCCGAGACCGGGCACCTGGTGCTGTCGTCCATGCATACGATCGACAGTATCAATGCCATCGCCCGTTTGGTTGCCTTTTATCCCACTGACCAGGAAACCAACATCAGGAAGCGACTTTCAAACTGTCTGGTTTCTGTTGTGGCACAACGGCTCATGCCACGAATGGATCTGGTCGGCAGACTCCCCGCAGTAGAAGTGCTGTGGGTGACCCGCGGTATTCGTGACTGTATCTGCGATTCTTCCAAGACGAACGAGATCCTGTTGTATATAGAAAAGGGCAGGGATATGTACGGGATGCAAACCTTTGACCAGCATATACTTGCCCTGGTCAAGAGCGGCAAGATAGACCTGGAGATAGCAAAACAGGCGGCAAACAAGCCGGATGAGATAGAACGTTCCCTTATGCTGGATAGTTAGTAGTATGTCGGCGTTAGAGAGAGTAGGCGGGAGATCAGGATGATGTCTGGTGAAACGAGGCTGAGCATAACGGAAAACAGGGTGCTCGACACGTGCTGCATGATGGAGGAAACGTGCGCTGCGCTGTATCGCTATTTTGCCGATCTGTTTTCAGACAACCTTGCCGTCAGTGCCATGTGGGCTCAGACCGCCCAGGAAGAGGACAGCCACGCTGAGCAGTTCCGCCTCGCCTACCGCCTGCAGGGCAGCGGTATAGAATCACTGAAAACCGATGTTGCCCGGGCGAATAATCTGCTGGCCAAGATGGAGGATGTGTATAAGAAAGCGCAGGAAAATCAACCTTCTTTAAATGAAGCCTTCAAGTTTGCTATTAAGCTGGAGCATGCATTGGTCGAATTTCATATGGATTCGATCGCGAACTTTACTGACAAAAGCCTGGAACAGCTGTTCGTATCCATGAGAAAGGGAGACCAGGAACATATTCTTCGTCTCGAACGGATGTATGGGGAATTGTATCCCTGATCCGCTCCCTTTGCTGTACTCTCCTCCCATGATTGCCAACCTTTTCTTTGACATTTTCTCCATTTGTGCTATGTAATCCCGACATATTCACATCCGATTCCAGGATCAAAATACACTCTCAGGTAAAGGTGACTTCAATGAAACAGATGGTTCTATCAATCGCTCTGGTCCTGTCGGTCGGTTTAAGTGCCCATTCTCAGGTCATGGCCGCTGAAACAAAGGGTACCATTGATCCGGTGAGCGGCAAACCGTGTTACCGCTGTCATGCCAGCAAGGTGAAGGCTCCCTTTGTTCATAGCGGGCTTGCCGATAAGGAATGCACTCCGTGTCATGCCGTCAGCAACGGCAATCATCAGATGGATCACAGCCTGAATGCCGTCAAGGACAAGAGCTCCAAGATCTGCTACGAGTGTCATGACAACAAATCCAGCCAGAAAAGCGTGCATCCGCCGATCATGGAGAATGACTGCCTCGGCTGCCATGCTCCCCATGCCGCCAACTATAAGTACCAGCTCGGCGTACCGGTGAAGAAGCTCTGCTTTGAATGCCATGACATGACGCTGGTTACCGAGAAGGACACCACCAAGAACAGCTTCCGTGACGGGACCAGCAACCTTCACTTCCTGCATGCCGGTGAGAAGAATGCCATTCCCTGTCTCACCTGTCATGATGTGCATGCCAGCACCCAGGGTCACCTTATGCGGCCGAAAGGGGTGAACGGCAAGGAAGATGTGACCATTACCTATACCGCTACCGACAAAGGTGGCAACTGTACCGTCAGCTGTCACGATGCCCTCGGGTACGAGAGAAAATAGGCAATACAGCTTCTCGTTAAGCTTCAGGATATGAGAATCACTCTACAGCCGCTTGCTCCTGCAAGTGGCTGTATTGATTTAGGCAGATAACCTTCAATCAGCAGGCGCACCAGAGCGGGATTGACCGCTTTCTTGCGCGCATATGGTGTGATGAATGATTATTTTTATTGACGATAATCACCCGCAACCCCATCGAATCTCGCAGGTCGCAGACTGTCTGCGTTCAGGCGGCATCATCGCCTATCCGACTGACACGACCTACGGAATCGGCTGCTCCATTTTCAATAAAAAGGGTATCGAACGGATCTACCGGATGAAGATGCGGGAACGCAGCAAACCGTTCTCGTTTATCTGTTCCTCCATCTCGGAGGTCACCAGGTATGCCCGGGTCAGTAACGTGGCATTCAAATACCTCAAGAAATACCTTCCGGGGCCTTACACGTTTGTCCTCGAGGCGACCCGTGAAGTCCCTGACCTGCTGCTTACCCGCCAGAAAACGGTTGGTCTGCGAATTCCCAATAACCGAATCTGCTGTGATATCGTCTCTGCGCTCGGGAATCCCATCATTACAACCAGTGCGAACCTCAGCGGTGAGGAACCGGAAGGGGATCCCCGGGTTATCGAGGATACCTTCGGCAATCAGCTCGATTATGTGATCGATGGCGGTCTACTGACGACAGATGTCAGTTCCGTGGTCAATCTTGTCGGAGACGTTCCATCAGTCCTGCGCGCGGGCCTTGGCGATGTTTCCTGGTGCCAGTAGCATGATGGTCTTGGTCTCCTCACATGCGTAAACGTACGGTCAAAAAGGGACTCAGGCTGATCTTTGCATCATTGCTGCTCATCCTGATCGTCAGTTTCTTTCACGACACCATAGCAGGGCTCCTGTCGCTTTCCTACCGGGCGGAGATCAACTTCTACCGCGTCGGCATCTTCTGGGGCGCTGCAATGGGGGGATACGGCGTCGTTACAGCGGTGCTGGGATTTATTCTCTCCGCCAACAAAAATGATTCGGGCGTTACGATTTTGCCGACATTTCTGCTGATCGTTGCCGTGATTTCCCTGTTCTTTTACCTCCTTTCCGAATCATTCAACGCCCCTGAAGACTCCCCCCATGAACGGCTCCGTCCCGGAGAAACCATAACCATTTAGGCTGCACTGCCAATTCACACCAATTTGTGTAATATTCGAATCTAGCAATATCTCTATTAATAGCACCGATCTTATGTAAATTAAAATAATGAACTTGACTTGTTTGGATGGGAAATATATCGTCAGCCTATGAGAAGTCCTAATTGCAGGAGGATACGGCCATGAGCGAGACCAAACAATCATTTAATACCCTAGCACTTCATGCGGGACAGTCCCCCGATCCGAGCAGTCTTTCGCGGGCTGTTCCGATATATCAGACCAGTTCGTATGTGTTCCGGAATTCTGAACATGCTGCCAATCTGTTCGGACTGAAAGAATTCGGCAATATCTATACCCGTCTTATGAATCCGACCACCGACGTGCTTGAGCAGCGTCTGGCGGCCCTGGATGGCGGCGTAGCCGCTTTAGCCGTAGCATCAGGGCAGGCGGCCATTACCTATGCGGTGCTTAATGTTGCCAGCGCGGGACAGAACATTATCTCTTCAAATTACCTCTACGGTGGCACCTATAACCTGTTCCATTACACCCTGCCGCGTCTTGGCATCACGGTGAAATTCGTCGATACCTCTGATCCGGAGAATGTCCGCAGTGCTATCGATGAGAACACCCGGCTGGTGTACACCGAGTCTGTCGGCAACCCTAAAAACAACGTCGATGATTTTGAGGCTATCGGAAGGATCGCCCGTGAATCCGGTATACCGTTCGTCGTCGATAATACGGTGACGACCCCCTACCTGTTCAAGCCATTGGAGCATGGGGCCGATATTGTCGTTTACTCCCTGACCAAGTTCATAGGGGGGCATGGCACCAGCATTGGCGGCGCAGTGGTTGACGGTGGTGCCTTCCCGTGGAATAACGGCAAATTTCCCGAGTTCAGCGAGCCGGATCCCTCCTATCATGGCCTGAACTACTGGGAGGCTTTGGGTAATCTCTCCTATATCATCCGCATGCGAATTTCTCTGTTGCGTGATATGGGGGCCTGTCTGTCGCCTTTCAACGCTTTCCAGTTTTTACAGGGCCTGGAAACGCTGCATGTCCGGATGCCGCGCCATGTGGAAAATGCCCGTGTGGTGGCGGCATGGCTCGAAAAGAACCCGCTGGTGACCTGGGTGAACTATCCGGGCCTGGCCAGCCATAAAGATCATTCCCGGGCACAGAGGTATCTGCCCAAAGGGGAGGGGGCAATCATCGGGTTCGGCATCAAGGGAGGGCTCGAAGCGGGGAGAAGATTTATCGACAGCGTGAAGCTCCTTTCCCACCTGGCCAATATCGGTGATGCCAAGTCGCTGGTCATCCATCCGGCATCCACAACCCATCAGCAGCTTTCCGAGGAGGAGCAGCTCTCGACCGGGGTCACTGCCGATTTCATTCGTCTCTCCATCGGAATCGAACAGGTGGACGACATTATTGCCGATATCCAGCAGGCGCTGGAAGCTTCCCAGTAGTAAGAGAGTTTTGAATAGGAAACAAAAAAAGCCGCATCGTGAGATGCGGCTTTTTCATTCTGCCGTGGAGAAGTAAAGGACTGATTACTTCTTGGCCGGAGCAGCAGGAGCTGCCGGGGCTGCGGGAGCTGCTTCAGCCGGCTTGGCTTCTTCTTTCTTGACTGCTTTTTTGGCCTTCTTGGCTTTTTTAGCCGGCTTGGCGGGAGCCTTGTCAGCTACGGGGGGGTGACCAGCAGGCATAGCAGCCGGAGCGGCCGGCTCAGCGGCGCAAACGATACCGGCGAAGGAAACTGCTACGAGGGCTGCTACGATGGTCGAAAGTGCTTTTTTCATGTTGATTCTCTCCTTGGGTTTGTGTGTGCTGCGATGCAAAGGTAATAGCATGAGGCGTGCCAGTAGGCAATAAAAATATAACATGTTGAAATAGTGCGACTATATATTTTAAGCCCTCTGCATATCTTCGCCGATTCGCCTCAAAAGGTGCGGGGATGTCGCAAATGAGGTGTCGTGAGGGGGAAAAGGTTGTTTTGCCGGAAAATGAGGGACTGTTTAATGGCAACTGACAGGCGTTTGAACGTGTGACAGTTTTAACGCCTTTGCGCTTGACTCACCTCTGTCGCTGTACTAACGTAATACAAATTTATTCATTGCGAGGATCCCCACATGCCCTACGATAAATTGACGGAAGGCTTGACGTTTGACGATGTTCTCCTGGTTCCCGCCCATTCAGTGATACTGCCCCGTGATGCAAATCTGTCCACCCGAGTTTCTCGCAATATCTCCCTGAACATACCGCTGGTCAGTGCCGCCATGGATACGGTTACCGAAGCACGTACCGCCATATGCATGGCCCGTGAGGGGGGGCTGGGCATTATTCACAAAAACCTTACCATCCAGGAGCAGGCCTTCGAGGTTGATAAGGTAAAAAAGAGCGAGTCAGGCATGATCGTGGACCCTATCACCATGCGTCCGAATCAGAAGATTTGTGAGGCACTCGATATTATGTCCCGCTATCGTATCTCAGGGGTACCGGTAACCAAGGCAGACGGAAAACTGGTCGGCATCCTGACCAACCGTGACCTCCGTTTTGAAACCGATTACGATCTGCCGATCTCGGCCCGCATGACCAAGCGCAACCTGGTGACCGTGCCGGTGGGCACCACCCTTGAACAGGCCCGGGAACATCTCAAGCATACCCGCGTGGAAAAACTTCTTGTGGTTGATGAGGCACGTTACCTTAAGGGGTTGATTACCATCAAGGATATCGAGAAGGTCAAGAAGTATCCCAACGCCTGCAAGGACAGTCTTGGACGCCTGCGTGCCGGTGCCGCCGTCGGTCCCACCGCTGAGATGGAGGCGCGGATGGAGGCACTGATCAAGGCCGGTGTCGATGTTATCGTAATCGATACCGCCCATGGTCATTCACAGGGCGTTTTGGATGCGGTGGTTCGTGCCAAGGCTACCTTCCCGGGGGTAGAAATTATAGCCGGTAATATCGCCACAGCCGAGGCGGCCGAGGCGCTGATCAAGGCCGGTGTTGACGGTATCAAGGTGGGGATCGGTCCCGGTTCCATCTGCACCACCCGCGTCGTTGCCGGTGTCGGTGTGCCACAGATCACAGCCATCCACGACTGTGCAAAGGTGGCCCGTAAATATGGTGTGCCGTTGATCGCTGACGGCGGCATCAAATATTCCGGTGACCTGCCCAAGGCGGTAACCGCGGGAGCCGATTGCATCATGATCGGTTCGCTCTTTGCCGGCACTGAAGAATCGCCGGGCGACACCGTCCTGTATCAGGGGCGTACCTATAAAACCTATCGCGGCATGGGATCCATCGGTGCCATGAAGGACGGCAGCAAGGATCGTTACTTCCAGTCCGAAGTCGGTGACGACGTCAAACTGGTGCCGGAAGGGATCGAAGGAATGGTCCCGCTGCGGGGACCGCTTTCTGCCAACATTCATCAGCTGCTCGGCGGCCTCCGTTCAGGCATGGGGTACACCGGCTGCGCCACCATTGCCGAACTGCAGCAAAAAGGACGTTTCATTCGTATTACCGGTGCCGGACTCAAGGAATCTCATGTCCATGACGTGACGATCACCAAGGAAGCTCCGAATTACCGGGTGGGTAATTAGACGTTTACACACTTTTCGTGCAGAAATCTCATCCAGGTGTTGACACACGGATTATTATAGTATAGAGAAAATCCATAAGAGATTAACTTTATCCTATTTGTCTGTTGTGCCCCCGTCCATCAGTACATATCAGCATTAACATCACTGTTGCGGTTGCTTCAGCGGGCCTACTGCCCGACTCCAGACATAGGTGCGCATATGCCAGACATTCACAGCCAGAAGATCCTGATTCTCGATTTCGGTTCCCAGTACACCCAGCTGATCGCCCGCCGGGTCCGAGAGGCCCACGTCTATTGTGAACTGCATCCCTTCGATATGAGCATGGATGAAATCCGTGCCTTTGCCCCTCAAGGGATTATTCTTTCCGGTGGGCCCAAGTCTGTGTACGAGCCGGAAGCGCCTGCCGTCGCCGAGGAACTGTTCGAACTTGGTGTGCCGGTCCTGGGTATCTGTTACGGCATGCAGCTGATGAGCCGTCATTTCGGCGGCGAGGTGGTGCCCGCCGGCAAACGTGAATTCGGCCATGCGGAGTTGTTGGCGCAAGGAAATCCCGGCCCGTTGTTTGACGGGTTTTTTGTTGAGGGAAAGAGCCCGGTCTGGATGAGCCATGGTGACCATGTCTCCCATGTCCCGGCCGGTTTCGATGTCGTGGCCGGCACCGACAATGCTCCGGTCTGCGCTATTCAGGATGTGGGGCGCAACCTGTATGCCGTTCAGTTTCATCCGGAGGTTAATCACACCCCGCGCGGCGAGATCCTGATCGATACCTTTGTCCGCAAGGTGTGCGGCTGCTCCGGCAGTTGGACGCCGGGACAGATTATCGACGACGCGGTTGAGCGCATCCGTCGTCAGGTCGGTAATGATCGCGTCATCCTCGGATTGTCCGGCGGCGTCGATTCGTCCGTGGCGGCCGCGTTGATCCATCGTGCCATCGGTGATCAGCTCACCTGTGTCTTTGTCGATAACGGTCTGCTCCGTCTGGCGGAGGGTGACCAGGTTATGGCAACTTTTGGCGACAACCTGGGGGTCAAGGTCATCCGCGTGGATGCTGAAGAGCGGTTTCTGACGGCACTTGCCGGCGAGGCGGATCCCGAGCGGAAGCGTAAGATCATCGGCGGTCTTTTCGTCGATATCTTTGAAGAGGAATCGAAAAAGCTTACCGATGCCAACTGGCTTGCCCAGGGGACCATTTATCCTGATGTCATCGAGTCGGCCGGTGCCAAAACCGGCAAGGCCCACAATATCAAGAGTCATCACAATGTGGGCGGACTGCCGGACTATATGAAGCTGAAACTGCTGGAACCGCTGCGTGAGCTGTTCAAGGATGAGGTCCGCGCCATCGGCGAGGAACTGGGGCTGCCGCACCAGATGGTCTGGCGCCATCCGTTTCCCGGTCCTGGGCTGGGGGTTCGCATCCTGGGTGAGGTGAAAAAGGAATATGCCGACATCCTGCGGCGTGCCGATGCCATCTATATCGAAGAGTTGTACGCAACCGGCCACTATCACAAGATCAGCCAGGCCTTTGCAGTATTCCTGCCGGTTAAGAGCGTCGGCGTCATGGGGGATGGCCGCACCTACGAGTATGTGGTGGCATTGCGTGCCGTGGAGACCAAGGATTTTATGACCGCCGGATGGTACCCGCTCCCCTATGAAGATATGGCCCGCATCAGCAGCCGGATCATCAACGAGGTCAAAGGTGTCAACCGGGTGGTGTACGATATCTCCAGCAAACCCCCCGCAACCATCGAGTGGGAATAACCTTCCGCTCATTTGCATTGCGGTGAGGCCGGTAGTTTGTTATTGTTTTAAAATATATTAATGCGAGGCGGCACGGTTGCGGCCTTGAAAATCCAGACAAGGAGCAGAAAGCATGAATGCACCAACGCGGTATTCTGATGAGGCCGTCAAAGGGTTCATCACCTGGAGCATCATCTGGGGGACGGTTTCCATTCTGATCGGTATCCTGATCTCCCTCCAACTGGCCTGGCCGCAGCTCAATGTCGCGCCGTACCTGACCTATGGCCGTCTGCGCCCGATCCATACCAACGCCGGTATCTTCGGCTGGGGGATCGGCAGTTTCATCGCCTTCTTTTTCTATATCACCCAACGTCTGACCAAGACCCAACTCTGGAGTCCCGGTCTGGCCAGGGTCACCCTCTGGCTGTTCAATATCGGCATCACCGCCGCTGCGGTCACCCTTGCCATGGGAATCAACCGCACCAAGGAGTATGCCGAGCTTGAATGGCCCCTGGCGCTGGTCGTGGCCATCATCTGGGTGCTCTTCTCCGTAAACGTCTTCATGACCATCCTCAAACGCAAGGAAGAGCAGATGTATATCTCGCTCTGGTACATCATGGCTGCGCTGGTGGGGGTCACGGTACTGTATGTGGTCAATAACCTGGGGATGCCACTGCACCTCTTCAAGTCCTATCCGATCTTTGCCGGTACCAACGACGCCAATGTGCAGTGGTGGTACGGCCATAATGCCGTTGCCATGGTACTGACCGCGCCGCCACTGGCAGTGTTCTACTACTTCCTCCCCAAGATTACCGGTAATCCGATCTTCAGCCACCGTATGGGTATCATCGCCTTCTGGAGCCTTATCTTCATGTACCTCTGGACCGGCGCCCACCATCTCCTCTGGACCCCGGTCCCCGACTGGATTCAGACCCTGGCCATGGCTTTTTCCATCATGCTGATAGCTCCCTCCTGGGGCGCTGTATTCAACGGCTACCTGACCATGAACGGCCAGTGGGAACAGCTCAAGACCAACTATCTGGTAAAGTTCATGATCTGCGCCATCACCTTCTACGGCCTGCAGACCCTGCAGGGACCGATGCAGTCGATCCGTAGTTTCTCGGCATTCATTCATTACACCGACTGGGTACCGGGCCATGTCCATATGGGAACCCTCGGCTGGGTCTCCATGGTGCTGTTCGCCGCCATCTATTATGTCATTCCCAAGGTCAACGAAACCGAGATCTACAGCATCAAACTGGCAAACACCCATTTCTGGCTGGTGTTGGTTGGCCAACTGATCTACTCAATCACCATGTGGATTGCCGGTGTTCAGCAGGGAAGCATGCTGCTGGCCACCAATCCCGACGGTTCGCTGCACTACAGCTTCATGGAAACCATGATTGCCGTCTATCCCTACTACAAGATGCGTGCGGTCAGCGGTTTCATCTACCTGGCCGGTCTGCTGGTGTTCATCTACAACCTTTACAAGACGACCCAGCAGAAGGGAACAGCCGCCCAGTCGGTGCAGGCCTAAAATCCATACGAGAACGAGGACGATACCATGTTGGAAAAAAATCCCGTCATCTTTATTATTCTGGCTTTTGTGGTGATCATGGTCGGCACGACGATCACCATGATTCTCCCCTTCAAATGGGTCAACAGCCCGGGGGATCGCATCGCCGAGGTTAAACCCTACACACCGCTCCAGCAGGAAGGGCGTGATATCTACATGCGTGAAGGATGTAATAACTGTCACTCCCAGACCGTGCGCACCCTGGCTGCCGATATTGAACGGTACGGCTACGGTGGCGGCAACTCGAAATCGGGCGAATTCGCCTATGACCGCCCACACCTCTGGGGGTCGCGTCGTACCGGTCCTGATCTGGCCCGTATCGGTCTGAAGTACCCGGATCCGAAAGGCGCCTGGCACCGCAAGCATATGGAAAGCCCTCAGTCGGTGGTGCCGGCCTCCAACATGCCGGCCTATGCCTTCCTGAACAAGCCGCTGGATACGACGTACTCCGAGCGGAAGATGAAGCTGCTGGGCTTCCCCTATACCCAGGCCGATCTGGATGACCTCAAGGGCAAAACCGAGATGGATGCCATCATCGCCTACATGCGTAAGCTCGGCACAGACCTGCAGCCGAAGAAGGCAGAGGCAGCTTCTGCTGCGCCGGTTTCTGCCAATAATCCCTTCACCGACCTGAAGCCGATCAAGGCCGAGGCAAAGTCCCTGTATGCAGCCAACTGTGCATCCTGCCATGGCGACAAGCGTGAGGGGGGGCTCGGACCGGTATTGAAAGGTTCGGACAAATCAGATGCCGAGCTGTACGCCATCATCTCAAAGGGTGTTGAAGCCAACGGTATGCCCGGCTTTTCGGGCTCTCTGGATGAGCAGAAGATCTGGAAACTGGTAACGCTGATCAAACAGGGTAAAAGTGATGATTGATGCCCGCGTGCTGTTTCTGCTGATGACCTCCCTGATGCTGGCCATCCTGGTGGGAATCGGGATTGCAACGTATCGCAAGGGGCACAAGAAGAAGATGGAAGAACCGAAATACCGGATGCTCGACGAAGATTAATTCCTACACAAGGAGCACAATGCCATGTCAGATCAGCATGACTATGATGGGATCAAATACCGGGATGATAATAATTCTTCCCCGGGAATCTTCAAAATTCTCCTGACCATCCTGGTTGTCTGGGGTGTGATTTTTATGGGGTATTACCTCTTCAGCGGCTGGAGTTCCCAGGCTGAAGCCGATGCTGCCAAGAAAAGTCGGGATGCCAAGAAACAGGCGGCTCACAGCGCCATGGAGGCAACCGGTGCCGGTCATGAAGGGAGTGGTCACAAGGTTGATTCGTATGTTGCTGCCGGTAAACAGGTTTATGCAAACCTGTGTGCCGCGTGTCATGGCGAGAACGGCAAAGGGTCCGTCGGACCTGATCTGACAGCTTCAAAATTCAGATACGGAAAATCCAGAACCGAAATTGCAAAAAGTATCGGCGAAGGGCGACCCAATGGTATGCCGGCCTTCAACAACCAGATTAATCATGAGCAGATTGAAAGTCTGGTGGAATACATACTTTCGCTCAAGTAAATCATACCGCTCTGTTTTTATCCCCCTGCGCCGTTGCCGGAACCCGTTCGGCAGCGGCGCATGCGTCTGGTGCCTTCATGAATGACATCCTTCAGAGATACGGTGAACTGCTCAACGAGGTGGACCGGTGGTTCAGCGGCTGTCTGTCACGGCATCACGACCGGATTGCCTGTGCCCGCGGCTGTTCCGCCTGTTGTCGCGGGCTCTTTGATATTACCGTGCTGGATGCCCTCTATCTTAAGAGGGGATTTGACCGGTTGTCTCTGCAGGAAAAGGAGCGGATACAGCAAAGGGGAGCAACCCGTCTCGCAGGGCTGAATGCCCGGTATCCCGGTTTTGCTTCCCCCTGGATCCTCAACGGGGTCCCTGAAGCAGGATGGGACCGCATCATGCCGGAGGACGATCAGGAACGGTGCGTGCTTTTGTCAGATGCCGGTACCTGTCTGGTCTATGACCATCGTCCCATGACCTGCCGCTTGAACGGTATACCCCAGATAGAGGTCGATGGAGAGTGGCTGTCGGATGAATGGTGTTCTCTGAACTTTACCGAAAAGGACCCCGGCAAAATCGAAGACCTGCGTTACCCGTTCCGGGATGTCTTTGCTCAGGAACTGCTGCTCTTCCGGGAAATAACGAGCAGGCTCTTTGGCCGGCCGTTCAATGAACTGGACACGATTATTCCCGCTGCACTGTTTCTTGATGGAAGCATGATTGAGGTAACAAGGGGAGTACTAACAGAGGGAGCTGATCAATCGGCCGCGACGACGAAACATCCTTTGAAACCCGAGCGATCATAGAACTGTCGTTTCGACTCCGCTTCCCGGAGTGATTTGAAGCGTCCCATCCTGACCCGGTAGTAGGTGGTACCGTTGACAACGGATTCCTGGACTTCACTTGACCCGTAACGTTTTTTCAGTTCATCGGTATATTTCATCGCATTGGCCTTGACGGTAAAGGCTCCCACCTGTAATGAAAATATCCCGGAATCGTAATCCGCCGGCTGGCGATACGTGCCGGAACCCTCGAGCCGGTAGCCGAGTGCCGTTACCTTAACCGGTGCGGTGCCTTCCCGGAGCATCCCCAACTGTGTCGCCGCATATTCCGAAAGGTCAATGATCCGCTCCTTCACAAAGGGGCCGCGGTCATTGATGCGCACCACGACCTCACGGTCGGTTTTACGGTGCCGGACCCTTACGTAGACGCCGAGAGGAAGGGTTTTGTGGGCTGCGGTCATGGCGTTCATATCAAACGGTTCGCCACTGCTGGTTCTGCGCCCGTGAAAATCGGCACCGTAGGTGCTGGCGACCCCCTCCTCTTCAAATCCCTGATGGCTTGACATCGGTTCATAGCGTGTCCCATTTACGGTGTAGGGGCGCTGTGACGGCGGGAGTAAGCGCGATGACGGTGGGAGGGAGCGCGATGACGGCTGTGGCTCAACCGGGTTTGCACGCCGGTAGGACGTGCAGGAGGCGGCAAGGAGTGTCGCCGTCACGAAAAGCAGACGATTGGCGTGTACAAGGAGACGACAGACGATTGTCATCAGATTGTTTTTTTGTAGTTGTGGCACTGGTGGCACTCGGTCGGTCCCTTGCCGAGTTCCCGATGGCAACCCTTGCAGAATGAATGGGCGACACGATGATTTTCAAACCGTGACTGGATGTTTTCGATGCTCGGGTTTTCGACCTTGTGGCAATTGAGGCATTCGCCTTTGCTGAGGCTGCTCAGGTGCTTTTTGTGACTGAAGACGACCTCACCCTTGCTGTTGGGAAACACGAGGACGTCCTTGGACGGCCGGATCCTGCGGGAGATGATGTCATGTTCAGCAATGGCGAAGGTTGTGGTAAAAAGAACGGCAATTGCGGTGCAGGCAAGGTAGAATTTAATGTCCACAGGTGCTTTCTCCAACAAATTTTCTTGTACCATACTGTTTTTTAATACTATTTTCCAGTTAGAACTGTCTAACTGTTGAAGATTTCGCAGGTTTGACAATCATTCCCGAATCGTTCATATTCTAGCGTATTCGAACGGATGGAGAGCCCATGAGCAGAGACCTGGCCATTACCCCGGAACGCCTGGATGACGATATACAACTGGATGCGACCCTGCGCCCCCGGGCATTGTCCGATTACATCGGACAGGAAAAGATCAAGGGCAATCTGCGTCTCTTCATCGAGGCAGCGAAGGGGAGGGGGGAGGCACTGGACCACGTCCTCTTGTACGGCCCCCCCGGTCTCGGAAAGACGACCCTCGCCAATATTGTTGCCTGCGAAATGGGGGTCAACATCAAGTCCACCTCGGGACCGGTCATCGAGCGCCCCGGCGACCTGGCCGCCATCCTGACCAATCTTGAACCGCGTGATGTGCTCTTTATCGACGAGATCCACCGGCTGTCCCATGTGGTAGAGGAGATTCTCTATCCCGCCATGGAGGATTTTCAGCTGGATATCATCATCGGGCAGGGGCCGAGCGCCCGCAGCATCAAGCTTGATCTCCCCCGGTTTACCCTGGTGGGGGCCACGACGCGGGCAGGGCTGCTTTCCTCGCCACTGCGGGACCGATTCGGGGTTATCTCACGCCTTGAATTCTACACCGATGACGAACTTGCCACCATCATCACCCGTTCCTCCGGTATCCTCGGCATGGCCATCGACCCGCAGGGGGCGTATGAACTGGCACGCCGCAGCCGTGGTACCCCCCGAATCGCCAACCGTCTGCTGCGCCGGGTGCGTGATTTTGCCCAGGTTCGTGCCGATGGCGTCATTACCCGGGCCGTGGTCAAGAGCACCCTTGAGCTGTTGGAAATCGATGAAATGGGCTTTGATCATATGGACCGCATGATCCTGCTGACAATCATCGACAAGTTCGGCGGCGGCCCGGTGGGTCTGGATACTATTGCCGCCGCCATCAGCGAGGAAAGTGACACCATAGAGGATGTCTACGAGCCGTTTCTCATCCAGAACGGGTTCCTTAACCGCACCCCGCGCGGCCGGGTGGCGACGCCTGCCGCCTATCGTCACTTCGACCGCATCGCGCCTGAAGGCCCCCAGGGGAAACTTTTCTGAGTATGCAGCAATTCTTCAGGTTCCCCATATCGCCCGCCTGTTCGTTCGATAATTTCATCCCGTGTGACGGCAATGCCGGCGCGTTGGAATTCGCGCGCCGTATCGCCGGTCGCGACGAGTCGGAAAACCTCCTTTACCTCCATGGCCCTTCAGGCTCCGGCAAGACCCATCTGCTGAAGGCTATTGCCCGCGAGATCGGCGGCAGCGGTGACACCCCGTATGTAACCTGCCGCGAAAAAGTCACTGTTGAACTGCTGGTAACACGGTTTACCTCAGCCCGTGCCCTGATACTCGATGACATGCACCTCCTGCCGGACAATGCCGATATCAGGAACGCACTCTGGCAGCTCTTCAACGATTTTCATTCCGCCGGCAGAAAGATCGCCATGGCAGGTCTGCTACCTCCCCGCGAACTGCCGCACCTGGACGATCATCTGGTATCACGTCTTCTCTGGGGGCTGGTGGCACGGGTTGATGTCTCAGACGACCATTCGCGCCAGATGATCCTGCGCAAGGTCGCTACGGACCGTCAGGTCCGCATCCCGGACGATGTCATCGATTACATCCTGATAACAACCGGTCGTGAAGCGGGTGAACTGATCGCAGCGTTTGAACGGATCTACGAACTCTCCATGGCCAGCAAGCGCAAGATATCCCTGCCGCTGGCCAGAGAGGCGCGGGAGCAGGGGCAGACCGAGGTGCCATCATGAGCGTCGGCGCGTTACAACCGCCGGCAATTCAGGTTCGCTCCCTCTGCAAGAATTACGATCGGCTGACGGCGCTGGATAATTTCAGTCTGGAGGTCGAACAGGGCTCAATCTTTGGGCTGCTGGGGCCGAACGGCGCGGGCAAGACCACCCTGATCCGTATCCTGACGACCCTGATGCGGCAGAGTTCCGGAGAGGTTCTGATCGAGGGGCTCGACCCGCAGAAGGATGATCTGGCTATCCGCAGACTGATCGGTGTCGTCCCCCAGGAGAACAGTCTCGACCGCTACATAACCGCCCGCGAGAACCTTGAACTGCATGCCCGTCTCCACGGCATGTCCTCTGCCCGCTATGGACTCAGGATAGATGAACTGCTTGATCTGATGGGTCTTGCCGCCCGCCAGCACGATATGCCCGACACCTTTTCCGGCGGCATGCAGCGCCGCCTGGTCGTGGCCCGCGCCCTCCTGCATGAACCGCGTATTCTCTTCCTTGACGAACCAACCACCGGTCTCGATCCCCAGTCACGCCGCGCAGTCTGGGAGTATATCCGTTCCATTGCCGGGAGGATGACCATCTTCCTGACCACCCATTACCTGGAGGAGGCGGAACAGTTGTGCAGCCGGATTGCTATCATGGATCACGGTCGGCTCATCGCCCTCGGGAGTTCACAGGAACTCAAGGATCGATTGTCTGGCAAAACGATTTATCAAATTGATTTTAACGATAGCACTGGCAAGTATTCAGATTTGCTGGGGTCTATGAGGTGTGTCAAGGGGATCGAGGTGGAGGAACAGACCATCTGTGTGGAGCTGGAAAGCTGGGAGTGTCTGGCCGAGGTGGTGACCGCCCTGAACGGTGCACCGGTACGGCGCATATCCCTCAAGGAACGGACGCTGGAAGAGGTCTTCATCCGGCTGACCGGATCGGGGGTCAGGGAATGACGTTGCGCGGATCCCTTGCCATCTGGCGGCGCGACATGCTGGTCCTGCGTCGCAGTTTCCTGTCCGAGCTGGTGGCAGTTGTTGCCTATCCGTTGACCATCTACCTGGCCTTCGGCATCGGCATGAAAGGGTACATCGGTCTGGTGGAAGGGGTGCCCTACAGCCTGTTCATCGCTCCGGGGCTCATCACCATGACCGCGGTTAACGCCGCCTACAGTGAAAGCGTCTGGAGCCTCTGGTTCCATCGGCGGGTCCAGTTCACCATCGAATCCTATCGGGTGACCCCCATCACCGTCTCTGAGATCGTCATCGCCAAGATCATGTCCGGATTTACCCATGGACTTGTCAAGGGGCTCATCGTCGCGCTGTTGATTTTTGCCATTACCCCGTTCCGCTTTCCCCTGGCCCATCTGGTCTCGTACCTGCTGTTTCTTGTTCCTGGGTCGGCCCTGTTCTCCTGTGCCGGTGTCATCTGCGGTACCGTCATGGACAAGCCGGAAACTATCGGCAAGGTGGAGGCGGTCTTCATCATGCCGCTGATCTTCATGTCCGGACTCTTTTTCCCGCTTTCGTCCTATCCCGATGCTGTCATCCCCTGGGTGCGGGCATTACCGACAACCGCCCTGTTCGAAGGGGCCCGCCAGGCCCTGGTTTCAGGGGCGATACCGCTGGTCTATCTCTCCCTCGTCTCCGGGACCGCCCTTGCGGTATTCTTCGCCGCGGTGCTGACCTTCAGGCGCCATATGTCCGATTAGTCCGGAGCATCTCCCCCTTTTTCTGCAGGATCATTTCTTTCCGTCGTTCAGGCGGTACCGCAGCCAGTTTGATGCTGTCCAGCCCCAGGGCCTCGGTTGTCATGGAGGCAATCGCCAGTGCCGACTGCCATTCCACGGGAGGGGTACTCCCGACCTTGTCGGCCGCGGCCACGAGCGGCAGCATTACCTCAATGCCTGCCCGCAGGGCCTGTTCCGAAGTCAGTATTTTCGTGACATCCCGCATCTCATCCCATTTGTACAGCTTGCCATGAAGCCGGCTGCACCATGCCAATGATCTGCCATAACATGCCGGAAGCTTCAGGCGACTGCAGAATCCCGGTGCTGCGTGATAGCCCGCCTCTTCATGGCCATGATGCCGTGGATACCGCGACGGCTCCGTTGCCAGTTTGCCCAGGTCGTGGAAAAAGGCGCAGAAACGGGTCACAGGGTCGTCTGTGGCTGCAGCGACCCGTTGGAGTACCTGCAGCGAATGGGTCAGCAGGTCTCCTTCAGGGTGATAGACAGGTGGACCGGCCGGTACCCCTGCCATCCGGAACAGCTCGGGCAGGTAGCGTGAGCCGGCGGTATATTCATGCATGAGGAGAAAGAAACGTTCCGGCGATCTCCCTGCCAGGGCCTTCAGCATCTCCCGGCTGAAGCGTTCTATCGGGGCATCTGTCGGCGGCGATATCTCAGAACAGGAGCGGATCAACTCTGAACATTCCGGGGATAGCTCCCAGCCGTCCGCGGAAAACCGGAAGGCGCGGAAGATCCTGATCGGATCGTCGGTAAAGATGCTGTCGGAGCAGGGACGCAGCAGGCGGCTTTCCAGATCATTCCTGCCGCCAAGGGGATCGTACAGTTCGCCCTGCAGGGACATGGCCATGGCATTAACGGTGAAATCCCGCCTGCGGAGATCGCGGTCCCGTTCGGTACGGTCGGTGAGAAGGGTGATTTCTATCTTTGCGACGCCGGGCAGATGTCTCAGCCAGATGGGGGAGGTGCTTATTCCTTCCACCAAGCGAAACCCAAGTGATGTCAGGACCTCAGGGGGGAGTGAAGCCGTCAGGTCCAGATCGGTCACGGGACGGACCAGCAGCAGATCACGGACGGCTCCGCCAACGAGATGAAACCGGTCATGAAGGGCGGGCGGGATGAGTGAGTGAAGTATTTCGAAGAGATCGTGCATGAAAGAGTGAGAGGTGTCCGGCATCAAGGCCCGGCAACCATGTCACGCCCGTCGGCCTTTGCTACATACAGCTGCTTATCTGCTCGCCGCAGGAGGTCGTCAATGGTTTTGTCCTCAGGGGTCAGTACAGCAACACCGGCACTGGCGGTGATTGTGATGCTCGCTGATTCGGCGGTGACCGGTGCCTGGCGGATGAACTGGAGTATCCTCTCTGCAAGGCGTCTTGCCTCGTCGGCCCCGGTATCCGGTGCAATGATGATGAACTCCTCGCCACCGACCCGACCGACGGTGTCGTACGGCCGCACGCTGGCTTGAAGCCGCTGCGCCACATGTTTCAGGACGACATCTCCCGTCGGGTGGCCATGGCTGTCGTTAATCCTTTTGAAATGGTCGATGTCCAGCGAGATGATCCCGATTGATTCCTCCCGACGGCCGGCGCGCTGGAACTCTTCGTCCAGGCGTGACATCACCTGACGCCGATTGTTCAGGCCGGTCAGTTCATCGGTAAGCGCCATCCGTTTCAGCTGGATCTGCGCACTGTCCAGGTCAACCGCGAGTCGGAAGGTCAGGAAGTAGGTGATAGTCACCAGCAGGCTGATGAGGATACAAGCCGAGACAAGGATAATCAGCCGTGTCTTCTGCCGTTCCGTAACCAGATCCTTAATGGGAATGGATATGCTGACCGCACCGAGGACGTCGCCCCGTTTCAGGGCGGGATCGCGGTGGCACCCGAGGCAGCTGGTATCGGCGAATAGAGGCGACATATAACGAAAGAGCGGTTTGTCTCCTACGGGAATCATCTCGAAGAACTCTCGACCGGACGCCTTGATTCGGGCCAGTCCCATGTTTTCGAAGTCGTCAAGCGGCGCGTTGCCCGGTGCAATCGGCTGACGGCTGATGATCCTGAAGCGGACCCCGTCGGCATTTTCACTGCGTCGGGAAATCTCTGCCGCCATGATGGCATGGTTACGGATGGTAAAAGATCTGCCGTCGATGCTCTGAATATCAGGTTTCAGGCCGAGCCGTTCCAGATACCCGTTGGAGACGGCACCGTTGTCTTTCAGTACATACACCCCACCATAATCGTAATTCCACCGTTTAGTCTGATTGATGAGGTCGAGATAGGCGACTGCCTGCTCCCTGACCCGTTGCTGCATGAGCCGTGAGGTTTGGTTGTCAATAAAGATGAAGATGGACGCGATGAAAACCGATATGACAATGCACAGTGTAATCAGGAACGTCTTCAGTTGACTGGAGTGAACCCGGGGGAGTATGGGGGGCAGATTAGTAAGCACGTTCAAGACCGCCTGAAGGTCAGGTGTTGCCAATGAGTTCTGGCATATTTTTGCCACTGTAGCAGTATTTTGCGAAATAACAAGAGGATACCACCGATGGGGTAACCTGCCGGAAGGGAAGAATATGCCGCGTGGAAACGTTTCAGACCGCCGGTTCTCCGGCTGCTACCGCACCGGGCAGGGTAAAGCAGAAACAGCAGCCGTGTCCCGCCCCTGCTGATTCCACCCAGATGGTGCCGCCCGATTTGTTGACGATGCGTTTCAGCATGGAGAGGCCAAGCCCGGCACCCGGACTGCCGGGGTCCAGCTTTTCGAAGATACCGAAGATCTTCTCGTGGTATTCGGGGTCGATGCCGATGCCGTTATCACGTACGCAGAAGATGATCTCGCCCTGTTCCTTTCGCACCGTAAGCTCGATACGGGGAGGTTGCTGCATGCTGCGATACTTGATGGCATTTTCGATTAGATTCTGCCAGATCTGGCAGAGCCGGCGTCGATCGCCGAATAGTGTCACGTCACACGCGGGTATCAGGATTTCGGCAGACTGCTCGTCTATGGAACCGGCGAGCGACCCCAGCACTTCATCGAAAACCTCTCTGAGAGATACCTGTTCCGGCTCGCCATCGACCCGGTCAATGCGTGAGAGCTCCAGAAGTTCATCTAGAAGGGTTTTCATCTTGTCGGCGGCAGAGTGAATGAACTGCAGATCCTGGGTGATCCGTTCCCCATTGCTGCTGGCCATATCTTCTTCCAGGTACCCCAGGAAGGTTTTCATGGTAACGAGAGGGCTCCGCAGGTCATGGGAAACGGTATAGGTGAACTGCTCCATGTCTGCGTTCTTTTTCTGCAATTCCTCATCGGCCTTCTTGCGAGCGGTGATATCCCGCAGAAAGGCGACAAATCTGCCGTCTTCTATCGGCCGAAACTGGACACTGACCTCTACATCGATCAGGGTGCCGTTCTTGTGAGTCAGGCGGGATTCGAAGCGATCTTCTCCGGTATCGGCAATCTTCTTGAAATGGGCTGCGACAACCTCCGGTGATTCAGCGGCTTCAAAATCCGATATTTTGCTGCCAAGTAGCTCCTGCTCGGTGTAGCCAAGCATCCGGCAAATAGTGTCGTTAACCTCAAGAAAATTGCCCCGGGTATCCATCATCCAGAAACCGTCCATGGTTGTTCTAAGAATGGAACGGTGGCGCTCCTCGCTGAGGCGGATGGCTGCTTCAGCTTGCTTTCTGCTACTAATGTCACGGATGATTGTTACACCCTGACCGGTATCTTGATTGTACTGAATGCTCACCTCTACGTCGAAAATAGAGCCGTCCTTACGACGGTGGCGTGATTCGAAACGGCATTCCCCCTGATTCATCAGCACCTGGGTCACTTCATTGATCGTTTCAGGTGTTTCATCGATGGCAATATCTTGAATTCGCAGCGCAAGAAGTTCCTGCTCCGTATAGCCGCTCATGCGACAATAGGTTTCATTCACGGCAACGATTTGCTCCTCTTCACCCACCACCATAAATCCGTCCATGACGGATTTGAGCAATGTGCGATGGCGCTCTTCACTTGTTTGAAGGGCCTGTTCCGCCTTGATTCGCTCGCTGATATCCCGGGTGACACCGAGCAATTCGCAGACATGGTTCTCCGCATCCATTATCAGGGTTGTAACGCTTTCTGTTGGAATAATGGTTCCGTTCCGGTGAACCATGTCAAACCGACTGGTTTGGATACGTCGTGAATCGTCATTTTGACTGTAGCATATGACCGCCTCATTGAGCAGAACCTGGGCGTTCTGATACGATTCCGGGGTCATGATGTCGGCAAGACTTTCTTGAAGGGCTTCATTCGGGGAGACACCGCGCAGCTTCTCGATCGAGGGGCTGACATACTTGAAACGCTTGGTCTGCAGGTCGATGGTCCAGATAACGTCGACCACATTTTCAGAAAGCAGACGGTATTTCTTTTCGCTTTCACGCAGGATCTCTTCAGCCCGTTTACGATCTGTTACGTCCTGGGCGATTCCGGCGGTCCCAATAATGGTGCCATGCTCATCACGGATCGGTGTCTTGTATGTCAGATGCCACCTGGTACCATCGGGTGAAGTAATGGCTTCCTCCACCTGCTTCTTCAGTCCGGTAATGCAAACCTCTTGATCATCCGCAATGAATTTTCTGGCCATATTCTCCGGGAAGAGGTCCAGATCTGTCCTGCCGATACATTCATCGATTGTTCGGCCGCATGCTTTAGCATACGGTTCGTTTACCATTATCAGGCGGCTGTCACAATCTTTGAGCCAGGCCATCATCGGCAGATTGTCAAGAATAGCCCGTTTTTGTAAGAGTAGGCGGGTGTTTTCAGTTTCTATCAGCTTGCGTTGGGTGATGTCTTCATAGATGCCAAGAACACCAACTATTTCATCTGATTCATTCCGGAGCGGAACTTTTGAAGTGCGCAGCCAGATCAAACCGCCATCAGGAGTCGTCTGAGGTTCATCATAGGATATCTTTGATTCACCCGATTCAATGACACGCTTGTCATCTTCGCGATATGCTGCTGCCTGCTCTTTCCAGGTTAGTTGGTAGTCGTCCTTGCCAATCATATCATTTGAAGTCTGGGCTCCGGCGTCACGGGCAAATGACTGGTTGCAGCCGAGATAGCGTAAATTTTTGTCTTTCCAAAAGATACGCATCGGAACTGAATTGATAATGGTCTGAAGCAGTTTGTTGGAATTGTAGAGTTCTTCTTCCGCTTTCTTTCGCAGGGTGATATCGCGGCATACACCCACTATACCGAGCAATTCACCCGTTTGACTGAAGAACGGAGTCTTAGTGGTTTCCAGCAATGCGGAGGAACCGTCAGGTTTGGTAATGAATTCTTCTGTCCTCAACATATTGCCTGTAGACATGATTTGCTGGTCTACTGCTCGTATAGCACTGGCCTGATCATGGCTGAACAGGTCATAGTCCGTTTTGCCGATCTGTTCACTTTCCGGTAGCCCGATATATTCGACCCCGGCCTTGTTGCAGGCTTGATATACCCCCTGGGTGTCCTTGACGAAAATAATGTCGCTGACTGAATCGATGATACAACGCAGCAGTGCTTCACTTTTTCGAATGACCTTTTCCTCATGCTTTTTTCGGGTGATGTCCCGGGTTGTGTTGAGGATGCAGGTCACACCGTCGACATCAATAATTCGCGCCGACATCGAACCGGTGATCAGGCTGCCGTCCTTGTGCCGGAACTGCGCCTCCAAATTACTGCAGGAACCATTATCATTGATTTCGTCTACCAGTCGTTTACGGTCGTTCGGATCTGCCCAGATATTCAGTTCGAGGGAACTCCTGCCGACAACTTCTTCGGGAGAGTATCCGGTTATCCTGGTAAAACCGTCATTGACGTCAAGGTACACGCCGTCGCTGAGGCGGTTGATGTTGATGGCATCGGGGGAGGAATGAAAGGCTTCAAAAAACTTTTTTTCGGAGAGGCGGAGTTTCTCTTCTATGTTTCTGCGTTTAGTAATATCAGCGATAGTCCCGACCATTCTGGACGGATGGCCTTCATCGGTTCGTTCTACGACAGAACCGCGGCTTTCAATCCATGTATAGGCGCCGTTACGGGAATGCAATCTGAATTCAAATACTGCAGTCGGGGTTCTACCCTGAAAATGTTCTTCCATGGCGGTAAACACGCGGTCTCGATCATCGGGGTGGATAATTGAACGGAAAAAAATGCTGTCAAAAACCGTATCAGCAGGAAGTTCACCCAACAGATCAAGATAGCGGGGACTCAGGTAGGCCCTGTCGGATATCATATCCCAGTCCCAGAAACCTTCGGTTGCCGTCTGAAGAATCAAACTGTTTCGATCTTGATTCATGTGTATCCTTATACACAGGCTCGATAATTTGAGCAGGTTATTGATCCTGCCTTGTAGATGCTATCGACGTTAGCTGGTATTTATGTACCACATTATCAAGCGTGATCAAATGTTATTGCAACTATTTGTAATATGTGCCGAATTAACAGGTAGATGGTGAGATTGGCTGGTGTTTGCTGGTGGTTGTGGCGGGGATTCGAGATCAGCCGACTGCGATACTCAGCGGTAGGGTGAAGCAGAAACAACTGCCGTGGCCGAGTCCTTCTGATTCGACCCAGATCCGACCGCCGCATTTCTCTACGATCCGCTGGATCATGGAGAGACCGAGACCGGCACCCGGGCTTCTGGAATCAAGTTTTTCGAACATCTTGAAGATCTTGTCGCGATAATCGGGGGCAATGCCGATACCGTTGTCCTGTACGTAGAATACCGTTTCGCCGCCGTCGTTGCGTAGTCCCAGTTCTATCCGGGGCCTGCTGTTTTCACGGCTGTACTTAATGGCGTTCTCGACCAGGTTCATCCAGATCTGGCACATACGGGACCGGTCACCGAAGAGGGGAATATCGGTCTCCGGGCGTACAATTTCAACGTGTTGTTCCCTGATGACCGCATCGAGTGAATCGAGCACTTCGTCCAGAATGCTGCTCAGTGAAATCTGTTCCATGCGGCTTTCACCCAGGTCGTTGCGCGACAGTTCCAGCAGCTCGTCCAGCAGATCTTTCATCTTGTCCGCGGCACCATGAATAAACTGCAGATCCTGGGTGACGCGTGTCTGATCAGCTGCCGCCAGATCGTTTTCGAGAAACCCGAGAAATGCCTTGACGGTTACCAGCGGTGTCCGTAGATCATGGGATGTGGTGTAGATAAACTGTTCAATGTCGCTGTTTTTCTTCTGCAGCTCCTTCATGGTGCGTTTCAGCTCGGTGACGTCGCGGGTGATGGCAAGAGCCGCCACGATGGTGCCGCTTTCATTACGGAACGGGACAGCGGTCGACTGCATCCAGAGTTTTTTGCCTTTCAGGCCGACAATTTCAAATTCAGTGGATTTCGATTCTCCAAGGAAAACGTAACGGGTGGTCTCCTGGAACTTATGTCGATAGGGTTCACAGATCAGCGGCATGATGTTCTGTCCCTTGACCTGTTCCAGGGTGTCGGCTTCTATCATATGCAAACCGGCCCGGTTCATGAACAAGAGCTGGCAGTCGGCGTCCAGAAGCTTCACACATTCGGGTTCAGTGTCGATTATGGTCTGCAGGAAATTCTCGGTCCGCATGAGGGACTCAACCGCTTTTTGCCGTTCCGCGGCCTCTTCCTCCAGAAGGATAGCCTGCTGCTCCAGTTGTTCCTGGATCTGCATGCGCTCATGAACCTCATTCTCCAGGTTATTCCGCTCTTCTTCAAGCCGCACTTCATTCAGGTATCTGCGACGTGAGGTTGCTGAAATACCCGCTGTACCCAAGACCCAGATAAAAGAAAACACCATTGCAAGGGTGTTGTTGCGCTCCGATTCGATGGCCAGGTAGTCAGCAATGGGGATGGCAATGCTCATCCCGCCGCGAATATCGCCAACCTTGTATCCCTGTTTGGCGTGGCACTTAAGACAGCTTTCTTCCGTAATAAATGCGGTCATGAATTGCAGATAGGGGCGTTTCTCGATAGTCAGTAACTGGGTGCGCTCCCTAGTGAGGCTGTTTTCAAAGAGATTCAGCGTTTCCAATTCCCATGGATTTGGCGCATTCGTCGGATTTATCGGTTTGAGGCTTACGATTCTGCTGATGATCGGGTTCTCGGAGTCTTTCTGGATCGTCTCGAATACCATGCGGGTCATGTACGCTGGGTTGACGAGGGTGAGTGATGTTCCCGATTCTGTGGTGACGTCTCGAGCAGGAACCGCAAGATGCGGATTGGGTGTGACCTTGCTGCTTAAGGCATACACCCCTCCAATCTTGGAACTCCAGCGCCGGTAATGCACGTTGAGGTTGTAATAATTTCGTGCTTCTCCGGTTGCCAATGCAATCATGTTTTCGTGTAATTGGCGGGACATGTAGAAAATGAATCCCGCGAGAATAACGGTCCAGGCCAGAACCAAGCCGATTCCGTATTTTCTGAATGTCGTGTGAACGATGCGGTTATTCATTCATTGGTCCTGTCGATCGAATAGCAGTGACACTATGGTATAAATCGATAAACTATCGGATCATCAATATCTTATTTGTTTTTTATAACGTATTTATTCATTAGTTCAACCCTAAAAAAATTAAATTATATA
This sequence comes from uncultured Geobacter sp., assembly GCA_964609805.1. GTDB lineage: Bacteria > Desulfobacterota > Desulfuromonadia > Geobacterales > Pseudopelobacteraceae > CAIPTY01. Next base: position 26,794 of record CAZSTJ010000014.1, read on the forward strand.
AACTGATCCGGAGGTGTTGTACTGGCGATTATGAGTACATACCTAAACAAACGTGCACTTTATGA
>CAZSTJ010000015.1:0-1441 GCA_964609805.1 uncultured Geobacter sp.
GCCATGGACATCCCCCTGGCCCGTCGCGGCAGAAGCGGCCCCGATCCCGGCAAGGTGAACACGATCCTGGAGCGGATCATGGCAGCAAAGGAACGGCGCTTTCCTTCTGTCGGCCCGGGGGAGGACTGCCGCTACAGCGCCAGCGAGCTGGTCGGCTCGGCACTGGCGGTGGAGGGGTGGTACCTGCACGCCGCCTTCTTCCGGGTCGGCCGCTCCGGCAGCGGCGGCAGTGAGCGGATGGCCCCCCTGAGCAGACGCCGGGGATACCGGGTTGAAGATCCGGTGTATTGAGGTGAAAGGCAGGACAGCGGCAAGGCCCGTCGATCAGCTGCAGTGCCTTGCCGCTGTCAGTTCCGGCCCTGCCCGGCCGTGTTCATACGACAGCACCACAGGAGACAACACCAATGAGCGCAATGAGTGATTATTTTTATAAAGGCCCTTCGTTCACCCTTGCCGGCGGCAGGGAGATCACTATCCAGTCGCTATACCAGACCCTGACCTATGCCCATGTACTGGAAGGTATCCCCTACGGGGCTTCTCTGATTGGGCCGGTTCAACTCCACCTGAAATGGGCACAGGAAAAGTATCCGGAACGGAAGATCATCGTGCTGGAGCCGCGGCTGCGGCCTCTGGCCATCGACCCGCCGGAACTGGATAAACTGCAGGAACGCTGGAAAAAGGCGGAGGAGCTCAAGGCATTCGCAGCCAACGGCGGCACCCTCACCCTTCGGGAACATATGGACACAGCCTGGACGGAACCGGTCTGTATCGGTTCGGTCTGCTGCCGGGCGCTTTTTGAGTCATCACCGGTAGACCGGGATAAGGGAATGCTGTCGGAACTCTTTGTGATCTGGTTCCAGGACGGCTTTGCCATGCCGATAGCCCCGGACGTCACAGAGCAGATCAGGGCGATAGACTGGGATACCGAGGCAGTGGATACGGATCTGTAGCACAGGGAGAGATCATCATGACACGATACGCGATCGGCGACATACACGGCGGGCCGAAAACCTTCCGGACACTGCTGGACCGGATCAGCCTGAAGCGGGGAGTCCGGGGCCACCAGCCGGGCGATTTCATCGACCGCGGCCCTGGAAATGTTCTGTTCAGGCGGATGTATATAATTCAAGAAACCTTCCGGAGACCCTCATGACTGAACAGAACAGCGGCATCATCGTCTGCGGGGCGGATGAGATTGACGATTACCGTGCGAGCGGGATCACCCACCTGATCAGGATCGTCAATCCGGGGGCGGCTGACCGTCCGCCCGTCTGGTTCAACGGTGATTATCTGTGCCTGCAGTTCGGCGATGTGATTTCGGAAGCAGACGCACGTGCATGCCGTACCAGGGCACCGGGCCATTCCGACATCAGGCAGGCCATCGAATTCAGCCGGCTGGCCTTTGCTCAGCAGGAAGGCCGGATTCTGGTGTCATGTGACT
>CAZSTJ010000015.1:1451-26831 GCA_964609805.1 uncultured Geobacter sp.
GTGACTACGGGGCCTCACGGTCACCGGCTCTGGCCTATGTGCTGCTCGCTGATCGGATGGGGGCCGGTTCAGAAAGTACGGCGCTGCAGGAGGTGCTGAGGATCCGGCCGGACGCCGTACCGAACACGCTGGTGGTTGCATTGGGTGATGAACTGCTGGGGAGAAACGGTGCCATGGCGAGGGCAGTGCAGCCGCTGTACGATGAGATCTGGACTCTGGCCGGACTGCTGCCTTGACTAAAGCAAATAGCGCTCAATACTTGAAAATGCCCTTAAAAGCCGAATCAGAGCAGCCGTGAAATTCGGCGCAAAAGGTATGGGCCTGGTACGGCTGATCACCACCCCCTTTGCGCCTTATTTTCAGTGTAATTATTTGTGCTGATGTAATTTTGCTTTTGAATCGCTCATCTCCGTCTGTATCGCATCAACCAGGACTGCGCTGATAGATGAGGTTTCAAGGCTCCATTCCTGTTCATTGCAGCGTCTGATCATAGTAAGCACCTTCTTCAGTGCATCGCTGTACCCCGTCCGGTAAGGATCATCTTCGTAATTGTCTGCCGACACGCCTGATTCCTCCAGCCTGACCTCGTCCGCATACTTCTTCGCGACAAGGTATGTGTTGTCATGGATGTCCAGTACTTTCCTGAGAGGGTCCTGATATCCACCTGCCAGACTGACAGCTGCCGGTACCTGAAATTCATGAGCAATCCCCAGTACTACTTCGTCACGTTCCTTCAACTCATCCGTTGTCAGAACACCACCCAGCGGGTCGTCTGTGTGCGGATCTGCTCCGGCGTTGTAAATCAGGACATCCGCATCCTTGAGTATATTTCTTACTTTTGCCGGGAACCGGCTTTTCCAGAGTTCCTTGTCATGGATACTGTGATCATAGCCGAAGCTGTAATGCTTGATAAAGTGGAGCCCAAGCTTGTGGATAATATCAACCGTCCCGTTGCCGCCATGCATGTCACAGTCAATAATGGCAACCTTCTTCGCTCCTGCCTCATAAGCCTCGACGGCTGCAAGGGCAAGGAAATTGAAGGTACAGAACCCCCCGCCGTGGTCGAAACATGCGTGGTGCGCCCCTGATGTCGGGCTGAATGCAGTTTCACCGGTTTTGAAAGCATGCAGCGTCGCCGCGACCATGCTGCCTGCTACATACGGAAGTACCTCTGCCACTTCAGGTAATCTGTTACCGAAGCCATTGCTGCACTTCAGATCAAGCACCCCGTCAACATACTTTTGGTCATGGACCTTGTAGAGCTGCTCCCGGGTGGCCGGCTCAAAGATTACGGTTTCTACCGGCGAGCCAAGCTTTTTCCAGCTATCAAGAGCCTTACCCGGTTTACCTGCGCTGGGGCTGAATGAACTGTTATGTTTTGCAGTCTGTTCATCTCTATAGAATACTTTCATAGTTGGCCTCCTCTTACGGGATTCCCCGTGGCTGTTATTGCTGTACCGGGACTGCCTGTATTACGCTCCCTCCCTGCAGGCCGATTGAAGTTAACGGTCTGATGTCGGCAAGGGTTCCCATATCGCCTGCCCATGCGCTTCCCGTGTCAAAGACTCTCCCGGTGGCAGCGTCACGAAGCAGCCAGCTCCTGCCGTAGGTGTTGGGCCTGACGACAGATGAGAGCATGTAGTACACCTTGGCGAGAAAGTCACAGGCCGGTATGCTCCCGATAAATGGCTCCGTAATCATACCGGCTTTAGCGCCGAGGACCGGTTCCAGGTCGATCAGTATGGAATCGGGAGACACCTTGTGCCGTGATGTTTTTGCTGCGAGTGGAGACAGGCTGATGACCTCGACCTCCATACCCTGCCTGATTCCTGCGGTAGAAGTGTCACGGTCATCAAGTTTCCTGCCGTTAGCCCTTGCCCAGGAGCTACCTATGTCGAATACCCGACCGGTACGTCTGTCACGAAGCGCCCAGCGCCTGCCGTATGAGTTGGGCGGCACACCGTCCGGCATCTGCTCATAGACTCTTTTCAGCAGTTCGGATACCGTCAGCCCGGTGGCCTGCATCGCAATTACTCTTTCGCTTTCTCCGGTCATCAGTTCATATGAAACGAGGATGGCATCCGAATGACCGGACTGCATAGCATGCATCATCATCGCGCGCTGTTTCATGGACATGTATGAAGACTTCCTCCCCTTTGACATCATCTCGGCTTCGTATGCCATCATTTTATTCATCTTCGGATTGTAGAACCGTTCGCGTTCGCTGCGTATCTTCACGGCACGTTCACGGAGATCCTTGATTTCGTCATTCAGGCAGGGATCGCTGAGCCCGAGCCCCTCCAGGGCTGCGGCGTATCGCTCAAGCACATCAGCTGCTTCATCGAACTTCCTCTGCAGTGCCAGTACCCGGGCTTCGCGCTTAGCCCCTGCTGCCGCCTGCATTGCAGCTTCTATTACTACAATGCGGTCCAGTTCCGACTGTTCGAACTCTTCGGCCGTTACTACGGTGACGACAGCTGACAGCCTTGCACCGTCAGAGCGCCCCCTGTCCCCCACAGAGCTCCATTTCACTTCGAATTCTCCCACCTGCATTTCCGTGCCGGCTTTCCCTGTGGCGGGAACCTCGAGTTCGAGCACCACCGAACGTTCTTCGACGGACGAGATGTCTCCGATCAGCCAGGAGTTGTTTCCTGTTACGGCATAGTTGTTGAGCAGGGTGGCATTTACCCCTGCTGCACAATTGAATGTAACAGTGCAGTCGGTTGCCGCAAGACCGCGCATATATTCGAGCTCCTCACGAAAAACCGCTTCCGAGTGCTCCGGTTCCTCTATGTAGAAGGAATTTCCGCCACCGCTCTCTGCCATGGATTTCATAAGATCTTCATCAAAGTCACTTCCGACACCGAAGGTGGAAGTAGTGATGCGGGCAGACAGATTCTTTTTTGCCATGTCGGCAAGAACGCTGTGGTCGGTGACACCCTGATTTGCCTGACCGTCACTGAGCAGTATGACTCTGGAGACCATGTCATGCCTGGCTAATGACGCGAGACGTACAGCCTCCTCATATCCGCCGCTCAGAAATGTATTTCCATCCGCAGTCACCTGAGAAAGTATTGTTTCTATTCCCTTCAGATCCGGGCCCTTGGCGTTTGGTATCAGCGTATGAACCGAGTCGTTGAATGTAACCAGAGAAAGTACGTCCTGCTGCTGCATCATGCCGGCCATCATTCTGGTCGCTTCAAGTACCTTGCGGATTTTACTCCCCTGCATGGAACCTGATCTGTCCAGTGCCACTGAGAGGTTGAGCGGCATGGGGCGTGCCGCTTTGCCATCATCACCGACTGAAAGCAAGAGCCGTATGGTTGATTTTTCACCTGCAGGTACGCGGGGATAATCGAATCGTATAGTTGTCTTCATTGTGTAGCCCTCCTTTTACCGTTGACCTTCTGCCTCTTCCAGATACTCCCTCAACGATCTGCACAATTCGTCACTACTGACATCACTTCTTATGCTCAGTTCGATCCCTTCGCCGATTGGAAGTCGCTGCCACATCTCACCCTTCGGGGGCATTGACCTTTTCAATCCTGCAAGCAGGTTCACCGGCTGAGCAGGGGACGGCTCTTCGCGGTGCTCACCGATCCTGGTGAACGAGAAATTCCCGGGAAGTTTTGCAGCAGTTCTCTTTGACTCTGAAACAGAACCGCCTCCCTGTCCTGACAACCATGAACTTACGGCAGTGGCGTCCCACTTTTTTACGCCGCTTTCTGCATCAGTGACAATGCGGCGCATCTCTTCTTCGTTCATGGAGGCAAGGGCTTCCTTGATTTTCTCGAGCTTCAGTTCGTCCTGCAGTATTCTTATAAGCTGCAGGCGCACCAGCTGCTCTTCGCCGTATTTTGCGCCAGGCCCGCCTTTGCTTTCCGGAGCGGGGATCAGTTTCTGGCTGACGTAGTAATGGATGGTCCGGCGTGAAAGGCCGGTCATCTGCTCCAGTTCCGACATTGTGTACAGTTTCGTTTCCATGGCCACAACATACAACGTAACAGCGATGTTGTCAAGTTATAAATTTTTCCCATGGTGGAGCGAATTGTATAAGCCAATGACGCAGGGATTATTTACCTGCAAAATTGATTTGTTGCGATTTTATCGTGACGTTGCATTGGAGAGGGATTGCGAAAGGATGTTTAAAATCTGCTATAGAGCGGAAACCAGAAAATGAGAACAGCTAGCGAAGCGTCTTCATCAACGTGTAGAGCGAAATTGAATAAGGCCAGCCGGAAATTCGGCCCTCGGGTTTTTCTGGTATTTTTGAGTAATCCCATTTATACCCGTCAAATTCGCTGGTAGGCTTAACATCGTATATCAAGTAGAAGTCATGCTTCGGTTCACCAGGATACCCAGTTTTTTTGAGGGCATTCTTCGAAATTACTCGCGGACCTTGAGATTTTACCTGCAAAAGTCCAGGTACAGCCTTACCGTCTTTTTCATGTAGCAACAGATAACGTACTCCTGTGATCTCCGGATTTAGACGTAACGAACCTGCGGCCGTATCCATGCGGCAATTGTATAAGCCTGATTTGCGAATCCAGTCAAGGTGAGCGTCACTTTTGCACCACCCTACGAGCACGAATGCTTCCGCCATGGGTACATGCCGACTTCTGGAATCCTGACTCCGCTCCGGAATAGCATTCAGGATAGGGAATTCGACAGGATTTTCATACACCGAATATGTATGGTAACTCTGCCGCTCAAGAGCAGATGCGCGGTCGCTAAGATGGTTTACTACCTTGAGAATGAACTCTTCCAGATCACCGTCACCATTGCCCGGTCTTAGCGGAAAAGCGCCCAACCCAGGCAGAATTTCGTGATATCCACTCCATTGTTTCGACTCAGTGCCGGGATAAAGAACATATGCTCCTTGAGTCCTGCGGATTGCATCCCTATAGGCATGCATCTTCAGAAGGTCCGCTCTTTTGTAACAGCCCTCACGTTGCTGAGCTTTCTCTTCGACAAGATCCTCTTCATCTCTTCCAAATATTCCCGCTATATTGTCGATCCGATACTTGGCATCGAAATGGACATGCACCATTAGCTCCTGCGCTTCGGCCTCTTTTTCGGTAAAATCAGCAGGCCATAGGCTCAATGTATAGTCTGGACGCATATTACGAGACCAAGAGCCTTTTTCCACATGCTGTTCATTATAGGAAAATGTTCGATTGTAGCTGAACTGAATATTGAGAGGCCGCGGCCCGGAATCGTAACGGCCCTTTATCGGTAGGTACTTCCCTGATTTCAGTTTAAGCCCGAATCCGTCATCAGTCGGCTCAATTAAATCTTCTACGGCAGGTTTTTCAAGCCTAAAGACTACTGACACTATATTGAGCAACTTAAAAAAGACCCAATACTCATAAAGCGTAGCAATATCCCTCTGTCCTGCCCCGTAAACATCGTCTCCACCATTCCAGACAAGACGTGCGGCCATATCGAACTTGAGCCAGGCTTGCAAAACTTCTCTGTAACCTTCCTTCCTCTGGAGTACAGGACTTCCCAAAGGTAGAAAATCTGGATCAGATACACCTCTAAATATTTCAGCTGAAAGAGCCGACTCGATTTCAAATTCCAAAGTATCTATTTCAGCGCATAGCCGAGCATCCGTGCTGTTCTTCTTAACTTTAAGGGTACGGCTCATTTTGTTAAGAAACCCGGAAAAAGATTTTAGTGCGAACTGGATGAACCGATTCTCTGGAGTGTCCTCAGTTTGAATATTACGGAAAAGAGATATGCGCTCGGGAATTGATGACATGGTATTTCGCAAAGGGTGTGCATCAGGCAGTAACACCCTCCTAGTACCCCTGGCAAGATGTTTCAGACTGCGTGAATCGGGACGAAAGCCGCGACGAATATCGCAGGTTGTTTCTTCAGGTTCCCATCTTCGGTGCGGGTGCGTGGATATTCTATGGAGTGCATTTTTGAAATGGCGAGAACCTAGTAGCGAACGTAGAAAAGCGAACTGCTGGTGAATCGTTTCAGCACTTTTTGCTGGTTCTGGAGAAAGCTTCAGCGAGGTTGGGGATCTCAGTTCCATAAGTAGCGAAACGCACTGTTCGGTTATATCCTCCATCATTCGATGGTAATCTTCTCGGTAACCGATCTTTTTAGAAAAAATTTCTAAACCTGCAGTGCCTACAATTTCGCTGTTCTCGTTCTGGACAGCCAACCCTAGACGACCTGTTCGCAACCCAGGCACAATTTGTCCCGAATTTGAAAGCTTAGGATTTCTGAGAGGAACAAGGATCTCGCTAGTGAAATCATTCACTAGCACCAAACTCAATTTTTTCCCTCCCACGGTATCAAGCTCGTATTCGTACCTGCGCCCTTCACATATCTGAAGAGGCTCTTCACCATACTGCCGAGCATCTGCATCGTCAAGTCGAAGCAGAGAGCCCGGTTCAGGCGGTGAATATATCTGCATTCTCGCAGTTACATCACCATTATCGTCACGGAACTCAAGAGTTTGATACAAAGGCTGTTCAGGCATTTAAGCCTCTGCAAAACTTGTAAATCCGTCTTTCAGACGGTCAAGCATGCGATTAGTTTTCTCCAGACTGAGATTCAGTTTGTTGTCAGAACAAAAGGTCTGTAGTTTTTCTAAAACAGGTCTGAGCTTTCGGTCTGATCCATGAAGCTTTGGCATCAACTTCTGGACTACTTGGGCATCAAGAGCATCACTCAACTTCCAATCGCTATTAGTTGTCAATAGTGCATGGAAACATACAAATCGAGTGATTTCCATTGCCGTACGGTAACCAAACTCTGCACCAATTGGCTCTAACTCACTGAATAGTTTCACCAATAGGCTGTTTAGTAGTTCATGTTGTTTCAGTGCTTTATCAACATCTCCGTCACTGACAGCCACTAGTTGGGCTTCAAGAGAAATATCTTCATTTGAAGCTTTAACTATAGCATTGCCGTATTGTGCACCCAATCCAGCCAGCGGCTCCATTTTGACTCTAGAGGGGGACTGCAAAAACTCTGATATATCGCCTATTGTTGGGCGAAATTCTAATACATTTGCTCTGTCTAGCACTTTAGGCGAAAACATATATGTCGTTTCGTCAATGTTCACAGTACCAATAATAAAAAGATTTTCCGGCAGTTGAATTGTTGCAGGGACAGGCAGAGGGTCACCAATATATGATACTAATGGTTCGCTTGCAGAATGAAGCGTAATGGGTTGGCCTGATTCAATTGATGAAAGTATGTCGGCGAAGTAACGCTCAACATGGGATAGGTTCATTTCATCGAGGATGAGGAAATACGGGCGTCCAGGGTCTTTGTCTGCTCTTAGTATAAGGTCAAGGGCACCACTGGAGGGTTTACGATAAAAAGCCGGTTGAAGTGCGTCCTGGTATCCAAGAATATTCTCATTCGACGTCCAATCGGCACCTACAGGTATTATACGGAAACAATCCAGCACTTCTGTTTCATTTTTATAATCTAATAGTGCAATTGCTGCTGGCTTTAGGTGTGTTTCAAAGTTATTCAGATGTTTTGCGTATTTCGATGTTGGCTTGATCAGTTCTCTCATTTGCTGTGCCTGCATATCACGGTCTAAAGCATTTACTTCAATATAGTCCGCCCATTCTTTTATAAGACCCCTAGGTAGAGCAACCAGTTGCCCCTCATCAAGATCTTCATTATTGGAAAATTCTACGGATATTTTGTCTGATGTTGTTACAGTATATTTTTTCCCTATCTTATTACCGGTACTAAAAGGATCTTTATTACCAATTGTTGGTGAAATCCATGCAGCAAATGCATGCGCCAGTTTGGTTTTACCTGAACCAGACAAACCAGTAAGAATTGTGAAGCGCTTTGAAAGTAGACTTGATATCAAGCGTTTAACAGTATCAGAAGATATTTTTAGGTTGGCGTTTTTTGAATCAGATAAAAAAGCTTCAACAATGTCAGTTAGTTCTTTATTCGGCAAATTTATTGGGGCGTGTTCACCAACTGATGAAGTTGGAATTTTCGAACTATCATAGACTCCAAGTGATTTTAATATATCTATAGAATCAGGGGCATATTCAGAATAGAGTTCTCCTGATGCAAATGTTGCATCATCATTTTTCATCTTTTGAATCGCTTGAGTCGGAAAATGATTTGCACCAAAATATGGCGCTCCCCAAAGCATTCTGGACAATTTGACGTGAAGTTTTGATTCAATTTGTGGAATTGGGCTTGTTAAAACGTGTAGCGGCTGAATATCAATTTTAAAGTTGTTTTTCAAATAGCCGTTGTCATAGGGGCTTTTTGCTATCCTACCCACTGCGGCTAACCCTGTTTCCCAACTGACCTGAGCTTTATCACCACCAAAATATATAAAAACCGGGTCCCCTAAGGCAATTTCATTTTCGAACAGGTTAATCCCATCATGGGTAAATTTCTGAAGATTTAAAATTTTCTGAATATTTTCGTCATTTGATATCTTGACAACATATACAGACATATTTCACCACTCCCTATGTTAGTTGCTGAAATTTAGATAAAAATTTTCATCATCAATTTTGTAGATTTCAACATAAGTTCTTCCAAATGCAACCAAGTGTTCAATTTTCACTAAATCCCCTTGGTTAAGATGAAGCCTTTTTCTGAAATATTTACCCAAAATACTGTTGTTGTATGGTGTTTCAATTGCCTTTCCGTTATCTTGTGACCTAACAGCAACAAAAGAATTGTTGTCATCAGTTATGATATTGAAATGCTTGCCAACAGGCGGGAAAAAATCTGAATGGTAAATATCAGAGGTCAGTTTTATATATGCTTGATTGGGTTCTCGACCGGGACGCTGCCCCCAATTCAGTCCTGATCTTGCAGGCAGATCGCCATACCTATCTAAAAAACTTATTTTTACATTTTGTAAATGGGCCACTGAGACTTGATTATTAACATCATTGTTATTGGGGTATGGTTCGCTTGGTTCTGATACAATTGGTTGAACGTTATATTCTGATTCATTATAGAGACTAATGAGCCTTTCAATATCTGGGCTTAGGCAATCTATCGTACTATCATAAAGCTCCTGATAATAATTATATGCTCCGACAGCATCATGTCCTACCATTAATTCTTTTTGACCTGGCCCAAAAGCATTCTGAGTATAATTGGCAGACCCGCTGAAACCTTTCCGTGGTTGAGTTCCTCTATACCAGGCGTAAGTTTTCGAGTGAACTGGAGGTGTTTGATGGACAAGTCGGCAATTGAATCTTCCGACGTAGTCAGTTGTTACAAGGTTTCTAAATGAGTTTAAATTCCCTCTTCCGATACCGTCCTTAGGACACATCCCGATGATTAGATTGATTTTGACGCTGGATGGAAGTTGACATAAATGATGATAAGCCATTGCTGCAGTTGCATAGCCAACTACAACAAACAAATGATCTGCTCCGTTTTCAACAGGCTCAAGTAAGATTTTATTAAAGATATTTTCGGTGATAGTCATATTGATGTCATTTCTTTCTACTAAACATGCTCAATTTCCCAATGTGCATCAATTGACTTATAGGAGACGCCGGCAAAAGTTTTCAGAATCGCCTCAATGATAACCTGTGCTCCTTTGGGAGGGACGGCCATACCAATTTGCTTACGAACCTGCTCCTTCCCACCTTCAAAAAAATAGTCATCGGGGAATGTCTGGATTCTAGCGCGTTCTCTGTTTGTAAGTGCTCTCGGCTCGCTCCAATGGTAGCCGTGTGTCCCTCCGCCCCCACTGCCGGTTAAAGTATATGCCGGTTCATCAGACTTGAGTCTTTTGTATATCTGGCTTAGGAAAGCGCCTTTTACATTTAATTTTAAATGTTCCGGCAGGCCCTTGAACCAGGCATTTTCACCTTCCGGGATATGTTGAAGACGTTCTATGACCTTCTTCGACTGGACCGTACGCTCTTGATTTGGCGCGGTTATGGGTATCGGAGGAGATTCAAGTGCTTGTTTTACTGATATCGGTGCGTTCTTCGTGGTCGGCGCAGGGACCTTGAAGCGAAGTTTTTCACGTCTATCAATTCCAACGATTACCACTCTGTGTCTTTTCTGAGGCACCCCATACTCTTCGAATTTATAAAGGTGAGCAGTTATCTCATATCCAGGGCCTGCATTTTTAAGATCATCCATAATTTTCGAGAGGGCATTCCCCTCATCGGAGCTTCTTAACCCGCCAACATTCTCGGCAAGAAACCATTTGGGTTTTTTTAAATTCAAAACCTTAACACCGTATGAATATAGTGGCCCAAAGTCCCCTTCAAACCCCTTTTGCTCCCCTACAATACTGAAGTCATTGCAGGGAAAACCGAAAGCAAGTGCGTCGATATCCGGCAAAGTTCTTAAATCAAGTTTTCGGACATCTCCAGGTAAAACATGGCTGTCATCACCCTTGCAAATATTTCTTACATAAGTTCGGCATGCAAAAGGATCTATGTCATTTGCGAACGCATGCTCAACTTCAAATATTTCACCAGCCTTGTTTTTTGCTTTCGCATTGAGTGCTCCCAAGGCAAGTCCTCCTGGGCCGCAGAAAAGTTCACCTAGTCTGTATTTCATAGTTCTTTACGCCTTTTTATCTTTTGGATTGTTTTATCTAACCAATTATTGGGATCAACTACATTGCACTCCCAAAGAACAATTACATTCCAGCCATGTTTAACCAAATCGGACCGATGTTGCTCGTCTCTTTCTATATTTTTTCTAAACTTTTCAAGCCAGTACTCGCGACTTGTAGACGGAGTAGTGCATCTGTTACACCCCTCATGCCTATGCCAGAAACAACCATGAACAAAAATAACGGCCTTCCACTTTGGCAGAACAATATCCGGCTTTCCCGGAAGATCCTTCACATGGAGTCGAAACCGGAAACCTGCAGCATGTAGCATCTTCCTTACCGCGATTTCCGGCTTCGTATCCTTACCACGAATCCGGCTCATATTCCATGATCGTTTGGCAGTGTCGAGGTGGTCTACCATACCGGATTACTTACCAGATATCCGCCAGGTTATCCACAGGAAAACCTGTCAGTAATCAGCCGTGAACCCTGAGTTAATGTAACCGCCGCACAGGGACGGCAGACGGCATAAATCATTTCAGCCTCTCAATACCAGCAGCTGCTCCGCCAGATGCAGCAGTTCATCATGGACATCACGGTCAAGCATCTCCAGCCATCCGGCCGGTATGGCCTGCACCCCGTAATAAGCCCCTGCCAGCCCACCTGCCAGTGCGGCCACGGAATCTGCATCCCCGCCGGCATTGGCCGCACGTATGACGCATTCTTCAAATGAGTCGGTAACATGGAAATGAACCTTAACCGACCGGAGGGTATTACCCACATCGCCGCCGTTTTCGATGAGGTACGGACGGGGCTTCAGCCCCCTGAACTGATTCGTGACTTCCCGCTTATCGCAGCCGGATAATGCGGCTGATACCGCCGTTATGTAGGACTGGACATGGCGGACATAGACACTGCCGCCGTGAGTGAGCTCGCTGTGCCTTACCGCATCCTGCCAGGACAGGCCGGCCAGTGCAAACGGCAGCACACGGAGCACACCGCCGTTGCCCAGTGTCTCATTATCACCGTTGCCCAGTCTTCCTGCTGCACGGTATGACTCCAGCCCCTTGCGGCAGGCGCTGCCCACATCCTTCGGGCCGGAATCAAGCCAGGCCAGAAGCCTGTCGGCCATGTCCCGGTAATCCGGAATACCATTGGATGCTGCCAGCGACCGGGCAACGCATGTCATCATCTGCGTATCGTCGGTTACCTCACCCGGCTCAAGATCCAGCCAGCCGCCGCCGGTAATGTCCCTGAGGACCCCGATCTCCTCCCTTATCTCCTCAGGGGTCATGAATTCTGTCGTTGCACCCAGGGCATCACCGCAGGCGAAGCCCAGCAGGCTGCCCTGTATTCGTTTTATTACGCTGTCTGATCCATCATGCTCCTGACTCATATGCTCCCCCTCTGTGGATCATAATCCTCTGCCGCTTATCACCGTTGCCCTGGTGAACCGCTGAAATCTGCAGATTTATATTCTATTCCCTTGTCAATGATTGTTACGCTGCAGTACTCCATCCGCCATGCCGCTTCGATCTCTGCCGGAAGGCTGGAAAGATAGTTCTCAATGCCGCGGCTGAAAGCCTCTGCATCCGTCCGGATATGGTAGAGAAACGGTATCACAATGCATTTACCCTGTCCGTCGCCCCCAAACAGGTGCCGGAGCAGGGCCTGTCGTCCGCTCCCCTCAAAGATGTCACCGAGCACCCGGTCGCTGCAGTCACTCCCGTTTTCTCTGCAGGCGATAAAGTACACAGGTACTATACGGTCTTTCAGGCCGGAGTTCCTTGAGATGACGACAGTGGGGGCGTTCATCATCATGAATGCTGATGCCCCGCCGTCACCCTGTCCGCAATCCGATGGAAAACATTCTTCTATTGCCGTTTCAAGTATGTGTCTCACACTGTTATCTGTATTCATACCGGTCTCCTTTCTGTCTGTTATGCAATGTCCACAGTTCAGTGCATTTTTCTGGACGCTGTCCCTGTCACCGGCGGCCACCGAAAATCCAGCCTCTCCGATACACGGGATGGTTCGGGCCCGCTTCACGCAAGGTGATGCCGCCGGCTTCATCCGGTTCGACAAACGGTTCCTCCCTCTTCAGGAAAACCCCGGACGCGATCTCCGCGATTTCCCGGCACGCTGCTTCAGAGAGCAGCCCCGCTCCGGTTATCTCCAGGTTTTCGTCTGAAAGGTCGCCCGCCGACCAGATAAATTCAAGCATGGCGGCTGCGATGGATTTTGTTTCTACCCCGCTTACCGGGCTCCAGGTCAGCGGCCGGTGCCTGCGGACGATCCGCCCGCGGTTATCCGGATCCCTGCAAGAGAGCCAGAGGACCCAGTGTCTGCCCTGCCTGGAGCGGGCAAGGTAATAGATGTCAATCAGTTCCATCCAGAAGTTTTCTCCCCGCCGGACCTCGCATACCCTGACCGCTGTGCGTGGCAGACGCCGGTGCACTTCCGGACAGGCACCAAGACCCACTTCTATCTCATCACCGTAAATCGAGCGTATTACCGGCATATTCTCCTCCGTTTCCCGGGCACCGTTACTTACCTTCATGAAAGTTTACCGGCGGAGAGGGGGGGCACGGACAGTTGCGGCAGTTCTGTCTGCCGTAATAGTGATTGTTATTCCCGAGCGTACTGTGAACCCTGATATTGATGTCATGGCAACCTCCCTGAACTGAAAAACCCCTCCCGGATGCCGGAAGGGGTCACAGTCCCGCGAGGGGCCTTGACACTGCTTCCTTATCTTCCGGATTTCTCCGCTGGAGTTAGCACCTGCCCGTGCGGGTGGCTGCTGCGACGTCAAAGGGCCAGTCCCTCGGTCGCTCTTGATAAGAAGGGGTGATTCGCTATGTTTAATTATCCAGCAGCTACCAATCAAATCCGCCGTTCCGGGCCGGCGGTCCCTGATGAACTCTTACCGGCGGATTGTCCTTTTGATTTTTATCTTACTCCATGACCTCCCCCATCCAGTGTCCTACCCCTGATATTTTCTGCCGGCACCCTGCAGCTCCCCGATCACCTTCTCGCGCAGCCACCCCGGCTCCAGCACCTCCACATGGGAACCGTGCTTGAGAATCTCCATCATGATCTCCTGTTCGTGGGAGGCCGGCACCGTCAGGAGCAGCTCCCCGTTCTCCAGCACCTCTTCGGTCTGGTTCTCATGCCACATCTCCCCCCTGATCCAGCGGGCCCGCTCGGGTGAGAAGCGGAGGACAACGTTGAAGATCCGGTGGTTCTGAAAGATGCCGAAGGTATCCTTCAGGAACGGCTGCCACTCATCCCTGTCACGGGTCGGGAAATCCTTCCCCTCAACACTGCAGAGGGTCATCCGCCCCAGCACGAAGTCGCGCCAGTCCCCCCGCATGCGGCAGAAAGCGATCAGGTGCCAGCTCCCCATGTAGTTGACCATGTGGTGCGGCTCTACCGTGCGCATGGTGCAGGAACTGGAGGTGGGCGAGTAGTAGCAGAAGGTCAGCAGTTTCCCCTGCAGAAGAGCAGAGGTGACAATCTTGAAGGTGAGCGGATCGGTGGGGCTGATGCTCTTCCAGCGGAAGGAGAAGGCATCCTCCGGCCGGGCCCGCCCCGGGAGGTTGGCCGCCAGCAGTGAGCCGAGCCGGCGGGAAACGCTCCCCAGCTCGTCGGCCAGGGAGCCGGCAGAGGCCTCGGTGATCAATTTGCGGGATATCAGCAGGGCCAGCAGTTCCGCTTCGGAGATGCGGATGACCGGGAGCTGGAAGGTGGGGTCCGTGTAGTAATATCCCTTGCGGGACTGATCATATTCCAGGGGGGCCTGCAGGCGGTCGCGGAAGTGGTCGATGGAGCGCTGGGCCGTTTTGGGGGATATCTCGCAATGCTCCCCCAGGGTGGTGGCATTGGGGAAACGGCCGAGCCGGGCCTGATGGTCAAACCAGACAAAACGCTCCAGATACAGCTGATCTCCCATGATCCCCCCGGCACTGTGTGTCGTCACATAAAGGCGGTCTCATATATACGCGGAAAAACATAGGTCGTCAAACCGGGAATGTTTATATCAGACCGCCGGCCTCACTCCTGATCGGCTGTCACTGCCGTCAGAAATCTGTTGCGTTGGTCGAAGGTCGTTGTATAGTCAGCGAAAACGGGGGGATCTATGCGGGAATTTCAGGCAGCGCCCTGGCCGACGGCGCTGAAGGTGGTATCACTGCTCGGGACGGTTCTGATTGGCGGGGTGACGGTGGCCGCGATCCGGGTCATCCCCCCCGTTGGCGGTTTCACCCAGCAGTTCGGGACCGGTGTGGCGTGTATCCCCCCCTCGATCATCATCTTCAGCCTGCTGTTTGTGGTCCGCTCGTACCGCATCGACGGCGGGCACCTGGCGGTCAGGCGCCTGTTCTGGGACACTATGATCCCGCTGCTTGGCATCCACGAGGTGTGGCACGATCCCCTGGCCATCAGGGGGGCCTTGCGGATCTTCGGCAACGGCGGTCTCTTCGGCATCACCGGACTCTACTGGAACAAGACCCTGGGGCGCTTCCGACTCTTCGGCACCGACCCGCGAAAGGCCCTGGTGCTGCGGCTGCACAACCGGATTGTGGTGATCACACCCGACGACCCCGAGGGGCTTATCCGGGAATTGCACTTGCGCTTCCCCCGGTTGACGCAACCGCAGGAGCCGCCCCCTTCTTCCCGGACGGTGACGCCCCCCTGAGCTGTTACCGGTAGACCATCCCCCCCAGCACGGCCGCCCCGAAGATGACAAACACCGGGTTGACCTTGGTCAGGGTCAGGATGGCAAAGGTAATCAGGACGATCAGCAGCTTGTCCCACCCCACCGTCAGCGAAGTGCCGATCCCCAGTTTATTGACCCCGAAGACCGTATAGGCCATATCGTAGGCCGTCCAGAGCAGGAGCCCCACCACCACCGGCCGCACTGCCCGCAGCATGGACTGGACCGTCGTGCTGTCCTTGATCTTGAAGAAATAGACGATCATCACCAGCATCAGAATTGTCGTAGGAAGCACCGTCCCGGCGGCTGCCGCAACCGCACCCGGGAGGCCGGCCATCTTGTACCCCACGTAGGCGGAGACCTGCGGGGCTACCGGACCGGGAAGGGCGTTGCCCAGGGCCACGGCATCGGAGAATTCCAACGGTGTTGCCCAGGGTATCGCCTCCGTCGTACCGGGGGGCACCCAGAGCGCAGTCGTTGTTTCACGCTGCATGAGCGCCAGGGAGGCGGGTCCGCCGCCCCATGAGAAGAGGGAGACCCGGGAGTAGAGGATGAATATCTTCCAGAGCAGCAGCATGTGATCTCTCCAAAACCGGTTTGAAGTCAAAACATTGGAATAACACGGAGCAACGGAGGACACTGAGAAATTCAAAGGAAGCCCACTACATAAATATAGTTGGCTTCGGCCTGTTTCTTACTCAGATTTTACTCCGTGCCCTCTGTGTCCTCCGTGTTTCAATTTCTGTTCTGATCCTAAGCGTATTTTTCCCTGAGCGTGACCTTGCTCACCTTCCCCACGCTGGTCTTGTCGATGGCATCCACAAACCGTACCTTCAGCAGCACCACCTGCTTGTTGATCAGGCCGTTATCGGCGTACTGCTTGACGAAATGGACGATATCCTTCTCCGTCACCTTGCTGTCCGGTCGCGGCACCACCAGCACCAGCGGCCGCTCGCCCCACTTCTCGTCGGGGGTGCCGATGACCGCCACCTCGCCGACACCCGGGTGATGGGCAACGATGTCCTCCAGCTCCAGGGACGAGACCCACTCGCCGGCCACCTTGATGACGTCCTTGCTCCGGTCGGTGATGCGCACGTAGCCCCGCTCGTCGCGGACCGCCACATCGCCGGTATGGAGCCAGCCCCCTTCCCAGAGACGTTCCGACGCCTTGACATCCTTCAGGTATCCCTGGGTCAGCCAGGGGGTACGCACCACGATCTCACCGGCAGTGGTGTTGTCGCGGGGCTGCTCCGTGAGGGAGGCATCGGCCACCCGCAGGTCCACCAGCGGCACCGAACGGCCGGTCTTGCAGCGGATTGCCGCCTGTTCCTCGGGGGAGAGTTCCAGCATCTCCGGGGTCAGGTGCGAGATGGTGAGGATCGGGCAGGTCTCGGACATGCCGTAGCCGGTGAAGACGTCGATGCCGCGGGAGAGGGCATCGAGACAGAGGGCACGGGACATGGCGGCGCCGCCGATGATCAGTTTCCAGCCGGAAAGGTCGATCCTCTGGGCATGGGGATGCTTCAGCAGCATGTGCAGGATGGTCGGTACACAGTGGGAGAAGGTGACCTTTTCCTTTTCCACCAGTTCCAGCAGCAGATCGGGGACATAGCGCCCCGGATAGACCTGTTTGACCCCCAGCATGGTGGCGATGTACGGCACCCCCCAGGCATGGACGTGGAACATGGGGGTGATCGGCATATAGACATCCTGGCAGTGGAAACGGCCGTGCCCCATGGCCGCGCCGAGGGTGGTCATGACCCCCAGGGTATGCAGCACCAGCTGGCGCTGGCTGAAGTAAACCCCCTTGGGCATCCCGGTGGTGCCGGTGGTGTAGAAGGTGGTGGCCCGGATGTTCTCGTCGAAATCGGGGAATGCGAATTCCGTGGCGGCCGCCGCCAGCAAGGCCTCGTACTCCCCGGCAAAGGGGATGTTGGTGACCGGCGCCTCCGGCTCGTCGTTCAGCAGGACATAACTCCGGACATCCCCGATGCGGCCCCGGATCTGATCCAGGATCGGCAGGAACTCGGAATTCACCAGCAGCACATCGTCCTCGGCGTGGTCGATGGTGTAGAGGATCTGCTCCGGCGAGAGGCGCACGTTGATGGTATGCAGCACCGCGCCGATCATCGGCACGGCAAAGAAGCATTCCAGGTAACGGTGGGAGTCCCAGTCCATGACCGCCACCGTATCCCCCGGTTTGACCCCCAGATCGGTCAGGGCGTTGGCCAGCCGCCTGATCCGCTGCCGCAGCTCACGGTAGGTGTAGCGGAAGCTGCCGCGGTAGACGATCTCCTGCTCCGGGTTGTCCACCACCGGGCAGAAGAGCAGGTTCTTGATCAGGAGCTGGTAATCATACGCGGAGGGGGTGCGGGGAACAGTCAGATCTGCCATGGAAACGGTCTCCTTTGACATGCGCTTGGGAATCGGCTTTCACTTCCCCTCCTTGCTAAGAAGGGGGTCAGGGGGTGGTGCCGGCCGCCGCCTGCACCTCTTCCTCACGCCGGCGGTCCCGGCCGTGGTCCTTGGCCACCAGCATGTAGATGGAGGGGACCACAAAGAGGGTGAAGAGGGTACCGACGAACATCCCCCCCACCAGCACGAGGCCGATGGAGTTACGGGCGGCAGCGCCGGCCCCGCTCACCAGGGTCAGAGGGAAGTGGCCGGCAATGGTGGCGGCGGTGGTCATCAGGATCGGCCGGAGGCGGGTCATGGCGGCCTGGCGCACCGCGGCCAGTTTGTCATGTCCCTGCAGCTGCAGCTGATTGGCGAATTCGACGATCAGGATACCGTTCTTGGAGACCAGTCCCACCAGGGTCACCAGACCGATCTGGGAATAGATGTTGAGGGTCGTGGTCCACCCGGTGGTCCAGAAGGGGGTATTGGGATCGGGCATCTTCAGGAAGGTGAAGATGAGCGCCCCGAAGATCGCCAGCGGCACCGATCCTGCCAGGATGACGAAGGGGTCGCGGAAGCTGTTGAACTGGGCAGCCAGCACCAGGAAGATCAGGATCACCGCCAGGCCGAAGGCCGGCAGGAACTTGTTCCCCTCGGTGCGCAGCTGGCGTGATTCACCGGTGTAGTCCAGCACATACCCCTTGGGGAGTATTTTGCCCGCCTCGTCCTCCAGGAATTTGAGGGCCTCGTCCAGCGGCTTGCCGGAAACGCCGCTGATCTTGACGGCATTGAGCTGCTGGAAACGGTTCAGGGATCGGGGCACCACCGATTCCTTGAGGGTGGCAATCGTGGAAAGCGGGATCAGCTTGCCGTTCGGCCCGGTGACGCGGATGTCGTTGAGCTGTTCCGGATTGAGCCGGCCGACCCGTTCGATCTGCGGGATGACCTTGTAGCTGCGGCCGGCAATGTCGAAACGGTTGACAAAGTTGCCCCCCACCATACCGCCCATATCCGCGGCAACCTGCCCCAGGTTGAGCCCCATGGCGGCCACCTTGTCGCGATCGATGACGAATTCGGTCTGGGGCTGATCGATCTTGACGTCGATCAGCGGCGGAAAGTAAAACATGCCGCTCTGCATCGCCTTCTGCTGCAGCTTCTGGGCAAATTCCAGGACCTCGGCGGTTTCGGCGGTGGAGGCAATGATAAACTCCACCGGGAACTGTCCGCCCCCCGGCAGGGCCGGCGGGGTTACCGGGAAGACCTGGATGCCGGTGACCCCCTGCAGATTCTTCTGCACCTCGGGCATGATCTGGAATACGGTCCGCTTCCGTTTATCCCACGGTTTGGCCACCATGCCGCTGAAACCGGAGGTGGGGAAGGTGATCTGGAAGGTGAAGTCGGTCTCCGGCACGCTCATGAAGACCTTGTTGACCTCGGCGGCATACCGGCTGTTCTGGTCCAGGGTTGAGTTGGCGGCCGAGTCGATGATGCCGAAGATGACCCCCTGGTCCTCGGTCGGCGCCAGTTCGCGGGCCGACATGGTGAACAGGGGGATCGTCAGCAGGGAAATGACGATCCAGACCGTGTAGACCGCCGGGCGGGCCGCCAGGGTGCGATCCAGCAGCCGCCCGTAGAACCCTTTGAACCGGTTGAAGTCCCGGGTGATCTTTCCGGCGAAACCATGGTCATCCATCCCCGGTTTCAGGAGCTTGGCCGACATGACCGGCGACAGGGTCAGCGCCACGACACCGGAGATGGTGACCGCGCCGGCCAGGGTCAGGGCGAATTCCCGGAACAGGGAGCCGGTCAGTCCCCCCTGGAGGCCGATGGGGAGGTAGACCGCCGCCAGGGTGATTGTCATGGCGATGATCGGCCCCAGAAGCTCGCGGGCACCGAGCAGGGCAGCCTCCAGGGGAGTTTTACCCTCGCTCAGGTGCCGCTCCACATTTTCCACGACGACGATGGCGTCGTCCACCACGAGACCGACGGAGAGGACGACCGCCAATAGGGTCAGCAGGTTGACGGTGAAGCCGAAGGCCTGCATCAGGAACACCGCCCCGATCAGGGAGACCGGGATGGCGACAATCGGAATCAGCACCGAGCGGAAGGAACCGAGGAAGAGGAAGATCACCACCATGACGATGAAGAGCGTATCCCCCAGGGTCTTCAGCACCTCTTTGATCGCATTGTTGATGTAGTCGGTGGCGTCGTAGGCCACCCGGGCTTTCATGCCGCTGGGAAGATCCCGCTGGATCGCCTCCATTTCGGTCTTGACCCGCTTGATGACGTCGATGGAGTTGGCGTTGGGCAGCGGCCAGATCCCCATGAACACCGCGTTCTGCCCGGAGAAATTGACCTCTGATTCATAATCCTCAGCACCGAGGGAGACCTCGGCGATATCGGCGAGCCGCACGATGGAGCCGTTCTGCTCCCGCACCGCCAGCCGCTGGAAATCATTCACCGTATTGAGGTTGGTGTCGGCAGTCAGGTTGACCTGGATCAGCGACCCTTTGCTGCGCCCCAGGGCCGTCAGTACGTTATTGGCGGCCAGGGCCTGGCGCACCTGTGCCGGGCTGACGTTGAGGGCTGCCATCCGCTCCGGCTTGAGCCAGATCCGCATCGCAAAGGTGCGGGCACCGAGGATGTCGGCCCGCTGGACACCGGATATGGCAGACAGCCGCGGCTGCACCACCCGCACCAGGTAGTCGGTGACCTCGTTCGGTTTGAGGATATCGGAGGTGAAGCTCAGATAGGCCGAGGCGAACTGGCTGTCGGCCGATTCGATGTTGATCACCGGCACCTCCGCCTCGGGGGGGAGGTCACGGCGCACCTGGTCCACCTTGGAGCTGATCTCGGCCAAGGCCTTGGTGGCATCATAGTTCAGCTTGAGACGGATCTTGATCGTGGAAAGTCCGAGGGCACTCTGGGATTCCATGTAATCGATGCCGTCGGCGGCGGCAATGGCCCGCTCCAGCGGTGTGGTGACGAAACCGCGCACCAGGTCGGCATTGGCGCCGACATAGACGGTGGTGACGGTAACGGCCGCGTTCTCACTGCGGGGGTACTGGCGCACGTTGAGGGACTTGATGGCCTGGAGTCCGGCAATGATGATCACCAGGTTGACCACCAGCGCCAGTACGGGACGGCGGATAAAGAGATCGGTTATATTGGTCATGGGAGCAAGGTGCCTCATGTATCGTTTATAAAGTCAAAAGAAAGTCGAATCCTTTTTTACAGGGATGAACAGGATGTACAGGATAAAGACGCTAGAGATTCTGAAACCAGATAGGTTTAAAGGTTTTATCCCCTTTATCCTGTTCATCCCTGTAACGTTAGTATTCCGTTTTTAAAAAGGTTTCTCTGTGCGCTCTGTGGCAAGAATCGTTTTGTTCAGTTGTTCTCCGGTTTGGGAGATTGTTCGAACTTCGGCGCCAGCTTGTTATCAACCACAACGGACTGACCGTTGCGCAGTTTGAAGACCCCGGTACTCACCACGGTCTCACCCGCCTTGAGACCACTGGTAACGGCGACGAAATCACCCCGTTTGGCCCCGAGGCGTACGAACTGCTGCCGCAGCGCCAGACCTTCCTTGCCCGTTTTATCATCCTTTTTCTTCTCGACGATGAAGACCGAGTCACTGTAGGGGGCGTAGAGTACCGCCGTCGACGGGATCACCATCACCTGCTGGCGGACCGGCAGACCCACCGAGGCATTAACGAACATGCCGGGACGCAGCCGTCCGCCCTTGTTGGCGACTGTGGCCTGCAGCTTGACGCTGCGGGTGTCGGCATCCACCAGCGGTGCGATGGCACTGATCCTGCCGGTAACCGTCTCGCTGCCGAGGGCATCGCCGGAGAGTTTCACCGGCAGGCCGACCTTGATCCGTACAAGTTCCTGCTGGGGGAGGGAAAAATCAACGTAGATCGGATCGAGGGTCTGCAGGGTGACTATCTGATCACCCTCGCGCAGCATCTGTCCCAGGTTGATCTGACGCAGGCCAAGCTGGCCGGCGAAGGGGGCGCGGACCGTCTTCTTGGCAATGGCGGCACGGATGGTATCCACCTGGGACTGGCTCTGGCTGTTGCTGGAAACGGCGATGTCGTGGTCGGCCTGGGAGATGATACCATCCTTGATGAGCTGCTCGGCCCGCTTCAGGTTGGCGCGGGAGAGGGTCGCCTGGGAGATGGCCCCGGGGAGCTGGGCCTCCTCGGAACTGGTGTCCTGCTGTACCAGCAGATCCCCCTTCTTGACGGTTGCGCCCGGTTCGAAGCCGATCTTCATCACCTTGCCGCCGATCTCTGCCGTGACGTTGACCCCCTGTACCGCGGTCAGCGTGCCGACCGAACCAAGGGCGGTCTCCCACGACTCGCTCGCGGCCACGGCGGTGGTGACGGTCTCCGGCGGCGGGACGAATTTCTTGCCGCCGTCGATCATGGTTTTTATCTGCAGGGCCTTGACCCCGGCCAGGGCAGCAATCACAACAAGAAGTCCGGCTATGGCGATAATTATCCGCTTTTTCATACTGATGTTCACTCCGTTCAATAAGGCATGTCTGCCTATATAGCACCAGATGCCAAAGTTGAACAACCGTTAATGACTGAGCCGGCAGGAATATCCTGTAAACAAAAAAGGCCCGCCGGGGGAGGCGGGCCGTCATTGGCTCCGGTGAAATATGTTCTCAGGCGGCCTGTTGCAGTTCCTGCTCATTGCCGAACAGTTCGTCGAAGATGGCCTGCACCGTCGTGATCCGGTCAGCCTTCCAGGCGTTGGTGCCGCAAAAGACCAGGCCGGTCTCCACATCACCCCGCTGGGCACGGTCCAGAGAGGAGACGATGCAGAAGCGCTCGCCGGTTTCCTTGTAGGAACATTTCTTCAGGCATCCCATGGCACAGGAGACCTCAAAATCGAGATCGTGCTGGCGGATGTTCTCCTTGTTGGTGAGGATGGCGCGCCCCGGCAGGCCGGCCGGACTCATGATCAGCCCGATGTCCTCCTGTCTGCACTCGATGTATTTCTGCTTGAAGGCATCATCGGCATCGCACTCCTCGGTACAGACGAAGCGGCTGGCCATCTGGACGCCGTCGGCCCCCTCGGCCAGGGCATGCTCCAGATCGGCCCGGTCCCAGATGCCGCCGGCAGCGATCACCGGCACATCAACGCCGTATTCATCCTTGAAGAACTGCTTGACCCCCCGCACCGTGGCGTACTGGTCGTACTCGCCGGTGCCGATATTCTCCATCTTCTCTCCCAGGTGGCCGCCGGCCGTATCCGGATCCTCCACCACCACCGCATCGGGAAGACGATTGTAACTTTTGTACCATTTCTTGGCGATCAGCTGGGCGGCGCGCACCGACGAGGCAATGGGGATCAGGGCCACCTCGGGGTGGTCCATCGTCAGTTCCGGCAGGGTCATGGGGAGACCGGCACCGCAGACGATCACCTTGGCCCCCGCCTCCACCGCAGCCTTCACCAGCTGTTCGAAATCAGAGAGGGCCACCATGACATTGACACCGACGATGCCGTCGGGAGCGATCTCGTAGGCCTTGCGGATCTCGGCCTTGAAGGCTTCGGGTTCGGCCTGGAAATAGTTCCGGCCATTGTAGAATTCGCTGTTCAGGGCGATGCCGGCTGCTGCCACCAGCCCGATGCCGCCGCACTTGGCAACGGCCCCCGCCAGGCGACCGGCCGAGATGCGTACCCCCATGCCACCCTGGATGACCGGGTAACGGGCGACGTATTTTCCTATTTTCAGAGGCTGGGCCATGCGTAGCCCTCCATTCCTTGTGGTTTCGAGGATAATAGCAGGAGGGTCAGCGGTCGAGTGTAATAGTTTTGTAAAATCGCCTGAAATGGCAGAAGGATATCGATATGATAACCCGGTTCATCGAAGAAAACCGGGGTTATGGAACGAGGGTATCGGTGTGTAACGGTACGTCCACCTGGCTGGTTATCCCAGGTAATACTCCTGGTCATCGCGATAGGCGACCTGGAATTCCTCGAACAATTCAGTTACCTGCTCCGGCGTGAACCGCAGCAGGTGGGCGGCAAAGATATGATTCAGCGAAACCTTCTCCCGCGGCGCGAAGTGACCGATGCCGAGCTTTTCGGTAAAGGCGCTGGCCATATTGACGATGCGACTGATGATAAAGGCCTGCGGGTCGTAACACTCGTTCTTCAGGGTATAGCAGTGCTGAATACCGGAAACCAGGGAGGGGTCCATTCCCCACTTATCCAGGAGTGCCGCACCGACAATCTCGTGGGAGAGCCCGAATCGCTCATGTTCCAGGTCCTGAAGCTCCCGGGCGCTGGTGGGTGAAGCCTTCAGGGTTTGCAGGTACTCGTTACCCCGCTTAAGGACCAGCACAACCTTGCCGACCGGCAAAAACAGCCCCGCGAGAAAGGCCTCGTCCATGCTGATGGTCCGGAGGGCCCGGGCAATGACCCTGCAGGCAATGGCGCATCCCACTGAATTTTCCCACAGCATGGTACCGGCAGCGCCAAGGGAGCTGTTCATGTTTTTGACACTGCTCTCCAGGGCAAACCCCCGCACGGCACTCCTCCCCACCACACCGATGGCGTGGTCAAGGCTTTTTACCTTGACGCGCACACTGCTTGATGCCGAATTGGCCAGTTTGAGGATACGGGCGGAGAGCGAGGGGTCATGGGCGATGGCATCGGCCAGCATCAGATTCGGGACCGCTTGATTTTCGAGCAGGTTTAGAATCTTGGTGACGACCGGCGGCATCGAAGGGAGCTCTCCGATGATCTGTTCCACGGAATCATGCAGTTGTGACATAGGAATCCTCAGGTACATATCGACATTTCACGGATTGAAGGAGCGGCAACAAACCGGCTGATGCCGTACCTAGTGCTATAACATATATTCCTGAAAATTCGAACCCCATCTCTCTGTCTGCCAGACCCTTCCTGCCGTGCGGGGCCCGCCGGGATTCACCCCATGATCGGCCGTCAGGCCAGGGTCTTGCGGAAACGCTGGATGGCCAGGGAGAGCAGGGCGATCCCCAGCAGGGTCAGCGGGACCATCTGGGGCCAGAGCACATCCAGACCCACCCCCTTGAGGAAGATCCCCCGGATGATCACCATATAGTAGCGCAGCGGGTTGAAGAGGGTCAGCCACTGGGCCGGCACCGGCATGTTCTCGATGGGAAAGGCGAACCCGGAGAGGAGCATTGCCGGGAAGATGATGAAAAATGCGCTCATGACCGCCTGCTGCTGGGTCTCGCTGACGGTGGATATGAGCAGACCGATCCCCAGGCAGCTCATGATGAAGATGGTGGTGGCAACGAAGAGGAGCCAGAGGCTCCCCCGGATCGGCACATCGAACACCAGCATCCCCACGATGCTGATCAGGGCCACGTCGATATAGCCGATCAGCACGAAGGGGAGCGTCTTGCCGAGGATAAACTCCCGCTTCCGGATCGGTGTCACGATCACCTGCTCGATGGTGCCGACCTCCTTCTCCCGCACGATGGCCAGGGAGGAGAGGAGCATGGTGATGATAAAGAGGATATTGGTGATGACCGCCGGCACATAGAAGGGGGGACTTTCCAGGTTGGCGTTGAACCAGGCGCGGCTGGCCAGTTCCACCCTGCCGACCCGCAGGGGCGCCCCCAGGTGCCGGGCCCCGTAGTCATTCTGGAGACGGGTGTTGTAGGCAGCTGCCAGACTCCCGAGGTAGCTGCCTACAACACCC
>CAZSTJ010000016.1:0-26003 GCA_964609805.1 uncultured Geobacter sp.
TATCGACAGGCCGAACTTGGTCACTGAGCGCATCTGTTCGATGTCCGGCAGGCCGCGCATGGACATTTCAATCGGATAGGTCACGTTCCTCTCAATCTCTATTGCCGAAAGGCCATCGGCATGGCTGACGACTTCCACCTGAATATTGGTTACATCCGGAAAAGCATCAATCGGTAGTTTCAGATATGAGTACGCGCCGAAGACAATAATCAGCAGCGCCAGAAATATGACCATCCCTTTCTGCCGCAATGTATAGGCTATTAATTTTTCAAGCATCGGAACCTCTCTTCCGTTAAGGGTGATTGTTTACAGTTATTTTCCATGACCATGCTCGTCTGTCATCTCACCTTTTTTTACTTCCGACTTGAGGATGAACGATCCCTTGATCGCGTAGTTTTCTCCCTCTTTTAGTCCGGAAACGATCTCGACCATGCCAGCTGCCGTTCGACCGGGCTGAACCGGGCGCGCCGCAAACTCAGCTTCATTTTCCGCAACAAAGACCACCTTTTTGCCATCCAGGTCCTGCAGCGCATCTTCGGGAACCGCCAGCACCGGTGGCGCATCAGCCGCCAGTGCCAATTCTACCGTGGCGAACATCTCCGGCTTCAGCTTCCGCCCCGGATTGCCAACCTCGATACGCGCCTTGACCGTGCGGGTGGTCTGATCAACCAGGTCGGCAATATAGGTGATGCGTCCCTTCAGCTTCAGATCGGGAAAGGCCCCGACAACAACCGACGCCGCCTGCCCCCTGCGTACCTTGGCCAGATCTTTTTCGTTAATGTCTACCAGCACCCAGACGTTTGAAAGATCAGCCACGGTGTAGAGGCTTGTGGAGGGGTCAGAGAGTTCACCGACGATGGCGTGTTTCTCGGTAACAATGCCGCTGATGGGAGAGCGGACCGGCAGAAGAGGCTTTTTGTGGTTGTCTCCCTTCAGGTCGCTCAGAGTGACGCCAAACAGCGAGAGGCGTTCTTCATCGGTATGCAACTCTGTCGTAGCGGTCTTGAAATCGGTTTCAGCCAGAAGAATGTCCTTACGGGCTGCAATCTTCTTCTCTACCAGTATTTTGATGCGATCCATGTTGGACTGAGCCAGAACAAGCTTTGTCTTTGACTGGTGGTATCGGTTGAGAGCTTCACCCAGTTCGACACTGTCAAGAGTCGCCAGCGACTGTCCGGCTGAGACGCTGTCACCCAGAGAAGCCTTGACGCTCACGATTTTGCCGCTGATGCGCGGTGAAACATGGGCGATCTTGTCGGCGTTGGCCTCCACCTTGCCGGTGACACTAATCACGCCGGCCATCCGCTGCTTTTTAGCCGCGGCGACAACGACACCATTTTGCTTCTGCACCTCGGCAGTCATCTTGACACTGCCAGCCTCGTCGTGCCCTTCATGGCCTTCTTTTTCATCCTTATGGCCATCTTTGCCTTCTTCATGGGCGCCGGCCTTTTCATCCTTGTGGCCAGCTTCTTTATCTTCGGCATGTTCCGCGCCACCGCTTTTACTCTGGGAAGTGAGGTAGTAAATGCCGCCGCCTAAGGCGACTGCCAGGATAAGTCCGATTACGATTACTTTTTTCTTCACTGCACACCTCCAGTAAGTTCTGTTGACACTGCTGCTTCGAGTTTCACGATGGCTGCCTGACGGTCATGAAGCGCAGTCAGATAGCTGTCGCTCACCTCGAAGAATTTCTTCTGCTCCTGAATGACGGCTAGAATACCGACTTCGCCAAGACGATAGGCCTCCTGGGTCAGTTTCAGGTTCTCTTCAAGTTGGGGGATGATCTCGGCCTTATAGAGGGAAAGCACCGACGTAGCATTATGGAATGTGGCGTATGCGGTCTCGACTTCACGCTCCACCGTTCTGGTGATAGCGGTCAGGCGGCTTTCACTGCTGTTCTTTTTTGCTGTGGCTTCCTGGATACCGGCTTGATTCTTGTCAAAGACTGGGATGGGCATCGACAGCTTCACGCCGATGGTATAGGCGGTGTCCTTTCCCTCAACCCCACCGATCTCCATGGCTGTCGTATCACGCCTGAACACCAGGCCTGCCGTAAGATTGGGAATTTTTTCAGCCTGAGCAAGCGTGATATCGGCCTCTCCCCGGGCTCTCTCGGCTCCAAGAGCTTTTAGGTCAGGCCGGTTGGCGCTGGCAAGCTGTTTCAGGTCCGTCATCGGTTTCACCATGGCGGTGCTCGCTTCAAGTTGTCCCGTGATTTCTGGCCGGCTACCGATGGAGAGGCCCATCAGCGTCCAGAGTCTCGACTGATTTTGGAGCATGGTTTTCGCACTTTCGATCCTGGCGCCTTCACTCCGTGCCAGTTCGACCTTGACCAGACTCATCTCCAGTTCCGGAATGTCGCCGGCAGCCAGACGCTCTTTGGTTACCTCAAGCAGTTGCCGGTTGAGCGCGATGGAGCGATCAGCCAGGGCTACGCGCTCTTTTGCCAGCAGAGCATCATAGAAGGCGGTCTTCACTTCGTCCTTCAGCAGGCGTTCCTTGTCCGCCAGCTGCCAGCGGTAGATATCCAGTTCGCGCTCGGCGATTGTGAGCCGCTTGTCCCGTTTGCCCGCCAGGAAAAATTCCTGTGACAGGCCGAGGGCCAGGCTGTTTTCATTCTTGCTGCCGGTCAAGGCACCGGAGCCGGCTTCGAGATCGAGCGTTGGATTAGGCAGGAGTCCCGCCCTGACCTTGCCGGCATCACGAATGCCTTTTTCCTCACGAAACGATTTGAGTTCGCCGTTGTTTTGTAACGTGAGTTCGATAGCCTGGGGCAATGACAGTGTTGGCTCATCTGCCCAAACAGGGGTGGACGATAATACGGCGACAATTCCGGGCACCAGGAGCAGGGCTCCCCGTGCGAATACAGTTGTTCCCAATGGAATAACCTCCTTATTCGTTTGTGATATTGATGGGGACAGAAATTACGGACGCACTACGACAAAGAGAAGATGCAGTTATCCCTGAATCAGGGCAAACTACTCCCTTCGTAGCGTTTTAAGCCAGGTTTTGCGGGGGGATAAACTTGGAAAGAAAGACTTCTGGAAGATGCTGATAAGGATCGGAAAAGCCTGCGTTGAGGATAATGGGATTATAATTGATTACCAGTTGCTGAACAGCCAAGGGGGCGTGACATGAGCAGTTAATGCAGGTATCGCAACCATCGTAATCTTTGTGCTGAACCGGCGGAGCGCATGGACAATGCTGGGGTGCAGAGTATTCAGCCTTGGTGATGGCCGAGTCATTGGATGCCGTAACGGAACCCTGCATGGCGTGAGCGCTCTCATGCACGCCATGTACCGCTACGATCAACATGATCACGAGCAGCAAATGTGAAACGAATTTTAGGGGGATGGATTTTCTCATAATTGATTATTGCAACAGTAAACAATTCCTGTGTTGAATGTCAAGTGGGATTTCCCCTGCTGGATTTTTTCTGCCACCCTGGCTGGCTGCTGCAGGATTGGGTGACAAAATCATTGTAGTACGCTTCAGGCTCCGTCAGTAAATCTCCAATATTTGACATTGCATCTGCAGATAAAAAAATTATTCACCTCACCAACATGATATTTACCGAATCTACAATTGAAGATTGGCGCTTATTGTCATGTACGGTTATTAGAATGCTCCATTCACCTACTGGGTCCGATTTGTCGGCTTTAAGACGTAAGAAGGTTTTTGCCAAATAGGCGTTGGTACTTGATTTCAGAACCTTACCCGTAGCTCCTTCTAATCCAGTATAATATTTGACTTCATTTCCAGGCTTGATGATTTTCACATCAAACGTCACATCAGCAAAATTATTCTCATCAACAAGTGGATCTGTAAACATGACATGGAGTTCAACCAATTCACCAATCTTCAGGACATCAACTCTGGTAAAGTCAGGCCTGGTATCTGGTGATGAATTCCATATCCTATCAAACTCATCACCCGGAGTGACTATCAAAATGGCATTAAATCCAAGGGCAGGTCCAAAAGCTTTGCGCAGATACTGAGGACTGACTTGACGGTGTTCCAGGTTACCGGTAGACGCCAGGGAACCAACTGCCGGAACCGTCAGCAAGAAAATTATTAGCTGTAACCAAAACCTCATGCGGCCTCCAAACGAAATCAGTTCAGCCTTATAGCAAATATTTTTCGGATTACAATCCCCTTAGCTTTAGCATTAAACAGCAATCAGCCGAGATGACCTCGATGAAAGAATCTACCCCGAATCGCAAAAGGGCCAATGTTTCAACCGTGGCACCCAGCTGTCTCAATGTTTTTCATTATGTTTCCGGTATGTTAAGCATTATATTTTCTATTGACACGTAAAGTTTTAATCTGCTATCAAGCTCGTATATTTTAGACTCTTTCAGAGAAAGAGACTCCGCAAGCCATAGTGCTTCCGGACAAACTTCTTCGGAAAGCCCGAGGAAGAATCGCCCCGGCAGGGATGAAATTCCCGGATAGACCAGGCTGCTGTTGCCCCTGTCCGGATGAGATTCGGAGGCATGTTTGCCAACCGAGCAGTCGTTTGGGTAAAACGACGTAAATCCAAGCAGTAGTGCGTCCAGTTTCTGGAGCACACATAATTACCGCAAAAATAATGACCCGTTCCGGCTTAGCTGGAGTGGGTTTTTTGTTGCTCAACATCCGTGACAAGCCTTGTAAGCGACGGATACTTTCACCACATCCCGACCGGGAGACACTTTGCTCTCTCCCTACGGGACAGACATCTGTCTCTTTGCTTCGGGAAAACCAACAAGGAGGCAGTATGGCAAGTCTGAATCGCGTGGAACTCATCGGCAACCTGGGTCGTGATCCTGAAATCAGGTACACACCAGGAGGAACCGCTGTCGCAAGTTTTTCACTCGCGACCAGTGAGAAGGTAAAGAACAAAAGTGGCGAATGGGAGACCCGCACCGAGTGGCACAACATCGTCCTCTACGCACGACTCGCAGAAGTAGCTGGCGAGTACCTGACGAAAGGAAAGAGTGTCTATCTCGACGGCAAACTCAAGACCCGCAAATGGCAAGACCGGGACGGTAAGGATCGGTACACGACCGAGATCATCGGCGACAAGCTTCTCATGCTGGGCGGCAAGACTGGCAGCATTCCCGACGGGAGTGATGAACAGCCAACAAGCGACCAGGCACACGAGGAGATTCCGCCTGATGACAACGATCCCTTCTAGGTAACAATCAACCACAACTCAACAGTCCCACGGGGAGACATTACCAAATCCCCAAAGGGATTGGTCTGTCTCCCCTTCCGGACACAACCCACAGAAAAGGAGACAGACAGATGAACGCACCAGCTCAAATCATTCCCATCAGCCCCACCGCATCATCCCTCACTCACCACGCCGTCAACATCAGTGAACTGAAGGCCCAGGTAAACCTGATCCAGTATGTCATGCGTGACGTCATGAAATCGGGTGAGCACTACGGCACCATTCCCGGTTGCGGAGACAAAGCAGTTCTCCTTAAACCAGGCGCCGAAAAGCTCATGCTGACCTTCAGACTGGCAAATGACGTGGAGGTGGAAACCATCGACCTGCATCTCGGTCATCGTGAGTATCGCATCAAGGTGACGCTCTACTCACCGGCAGGCCAGCGCCTCGGTACCGGTGTCGGTTCATGTTCGACCATGGAAAGCAAGTATCGTTTCCGGGTCGGACCAGTAGAACTGACGAACAAGCCCGTACCGAAAGAATACTGGGATATTCGCAAGGAGAACCCGGCAAAGGCGCAGGAGATCATCGGTGGACGCGGTTTCAGCGCGAAAAAGGACGAAAGTGGCAACTGGAAGATCGCCAGGCAGGGAGAAAAAGTCGAACACGACAATCCTGCCGATTTCTACAACACCTGCCTGAAGATGGCCAAAAAACGCGGCTTGGTGGATGCAGTACTCACCTCGACCGCAGCCTCGGACATCTTCACCCAGGACATCGAGGAAGATCCTGACCTGTACGGGCAGACCGAGGAAACCGGTAAACAGAGTGCCGGCACTGCCAGCACCACCTCCGAAACTTCGCAGACTTCCCGAACGGACAGTGCCTTATCATCTCACGAAGCCGAACCAGTTTCGACTTCCGAGATCATCGGGTATCTGACAGCCAAGGGAATCAGGATGGAACTCTCCGCGGATGAATCGGAGATCTCCGCTTACCCCGACTTCAACGACTCTTCAAGCCGCCAATGGCTGAAGGACCATGGTTTCAAATGGGACGGTAAAGGTAAATGCTGGCATTACCGGTAGAGCCTGGCGTTCCGGATTGAACTTCACTCACAACTCACCTCAGCAGGGAGACAACGACTTTCTCCCTACCGGGGATGTCTTGTCTCCTCTGCCAGGTACAACCCACAGACAAGGAGACAAGAACATGACTACCCACATTATCAAGCACGTAACCATCAAAGGCTGTCAGGTACCGGTTTATGCACCTGTAACGGAGTGCCGGATCAGTATCAATGTCACAAGGATCATTGCCGGCGTCATTTTCGGTTCCCTGCTTACCGCAGTCGGAACCCTGCCGTTTCTGATCTGAAAGGAGACAGCCATGAGCAAACTCGCTGCATTTCTGGGACGGGCTATTCCGACCCATCAGCAGAAACAATCATCGCATCTTGGTGACCGAACGGGATATGTCGGAGCCTCCGATATTGCCGGCTGCCCGCGCAAAGCGGCTCTCGGCAAACAAAACCCGACCGGTCATGACATCAAAACGCTCCTTCGTTTTTCTCGTGGCCACGCCGCGCAAACCATGTATGCCGATTTTTTCAGGACCGGTGGCGCTCTCTTCGAAGAAGAAGTCGAAGTGCGGCATCCGGACATTCCTGAGATCAGGTGTCACATTGACTTCCTGTTCTACGCGAACCGGCAGACCAAACGGCTGCATATCGTGGAAATGAAGTCAACCGACGGCATCCCCGATGAACCCTACTCATCATGGGTTGATCAGCTGCATGTCCAGATGGGCCTGCTGCAACTCACCCTCGATCCGGCAGTGGAAATTGGCGGTTCGATCCTGGTGGTCGATCTCAATGCGGGAACGTACCATGAATTCAACAGCTATACCCCCAACAGACTGGTTTTCGCTCAGCTTGTGGAAAAGGGAAAGCATATCCTTGCGGCAGCGCGAGGTGAATGTACACCCCGAACCGAACCGGGAATTCTCTGCGGCTACTGTCCGTTTCGCACCGGATGTCCTTCCCACGCCGCAGCACTGGAACTCCCCCGGGAGATTTTGGAAACCGGCAGGAAGTACCTGGAGCTGAATGAACAGAAGAAAGCACTCGAAACCCGACTGGACGTCCTGAAGAACGACATCCTCACCTTTGCGGATGGCACGTTCAAAGGGGCTTCGGACGGAATACTGATCAACGTCACCTCAGTGGCGGAATCGGTAATGATCGACAGCGGCAAGCTCAAGAGAAATTACCCTGACATCTATGACCAGGTCACGAAGCCGAAGGCCGGTTTCGTCAAACTTGAAATCAAACCATTCACGCCGGCTTTAGCCCAGGCGGCCTGAACCAACCCCACCAGGGGGCATCACGCTCCCCATGGGAAATCTCCCTTCATGGAGGCGTGTTGCCCCCAGAAAAGGAGATTACCGATGAAAACCTACCGCACCGGCACGTTACCGCCTGACCTTAAATCCTTTTCCCGGGAGAACAGATACGAAGATCTGAAGGAGGCTCTTCAGACCATAGCGTCGCTGATCCTCATTGCAGTAATGCTCTTCGTGTTCATGTTTGCCGCTGCAGCTCCACCGGAGCCCCAGGTGTATCCGAAGGGCTGGGAGGAGGTGCGAGGATGAATGGACCGGTCAACACAATCTGTTCAAGAGATGAAATCCATCTTCCTGATGTCGCCATGGAAGAGGTCAACCTGTCACTGCACGGGGCGAATCGCTTCCTGGAGCGCGACATTCCGCTTGAGGCTGTCGAGGGTGTCCGTCACCTTCTGCCGCTCCTCAACGAGAAGCCGCTCAAATTCAGGTACAAGGGGGTACTTGTCGTTGCCCGTCTGGTCAACGGTTCACCCAGGATCATCACTGCCTGGAAAGTCCCTCCCGCAGCATAGCAAAACCACACGGCAGACACTGTCAGAACAAGGAGGCCAATATGAGCCCAAAAACACCACGGCCCAAGGCTGTTGCCGGCTTCACCATCGAACGCCGGTCGTCATGCGGCAAGATCTACACCACGGTAACACTTTCCCCGGGCACCGCTACCCCCATGGAGGTATTCGTGCGCTTCGGCAAAGCCGGAGGGTGCGGTTCCGCGATGGCCGACGGCATTGCCCGGCTGGTCTCGTACGGTCTCCGTTCGGGACTGGAAGCAACCGATGCCGTCAAAGCATTGAGCGGCATCGGCTGTCATCTGGGGAGCAATACCTGTCTCAACTGCGTTGCTGAATCGATCCGTCTGGTACTCACCCATCTGGAAACCGGACGGAATCTGAACGAACTGATCGAGGAAGCGGCTCTTGCAGAGGCAAACGCCGTAAGCGCCCACGAATTCGACTGACACACATTATCCATCGACACCTGGCAGGGAGAGCACGACATCCCTGTGGGGGAGTCTGTCTCCCTGTCCGGTTACCACACTGCACAGGAGGCAGACATGAACTACGAAATCAGAAGCACATTCAATATTGACGCACCGAAATCAGTCACCATCAAGGGGAGAACACCGGGACACCCGGCGGTTCCCCAACAGGATATCCAGTACATTTTTCGGCAGTCAACCCTGTCGGACCTGTTCACCTGGTATCTCCTCGGAGAACGCTCGCTCTACCTCACCGGCCCCACCGGATGCGGCAAATCCTCGGTCATCATCGAGGTTGCCGCCCGACTCAACATCCCCCTCTGGAATGTCGTCGCCCACTCCCGGCTGGAAACACCGGAACTGGTCGGCGGCTACCGGCTCAATGCCGGCGGCGGGATGGATTTTGTGTATGGGCCGCTCATCATTGCCATGAAGGAAGGGGGCTGGTTTCTGATCGATGAAATCGATCTGCTCGACCCTTCAACTGCTGCGGGACTGAACGGTATTGCCGAAGGCCGCCCCATCACCATTCCGGAAACGGGAGAAGTGGTAACGGCCCACCCGGACTTCCGCTTCATCGCCACCGCCAACTCCAACGGAGCCGGTGACGCCACAGGCCTCTACCAGGGGATACTGCGGCAGAATCTGGCATTCCTCGACCGCTTCTACATGATCGAGGTCGGTTATCCCGACCCGGACATCGAGAAGAAAATCCTGACCGAAGTGGCGCCATCTGTCGGTAGCGACATCAGAGACCGCATGGTAGCCATCGCCAACGAGATCAGAGCCCTGTTTGTCAAAGGGGAGACTGAAGTCACTCTCTCGACCCGCACCTTGACCCGGTGGGCACGTATCACCGCCTTCCAGGGACGGGCTGCGGCAAGTCAGGGCATGTCGAACGGCGAAACACTGACCAAAGCCTTCGACCGGGCACTCGGCTTTCGTGCCGAACCCGATACCCGCAACGCCCTGCACGCAGTATTGCAGCGGCACTTCGGGGACCGGAGGTCGCCATGACCGGATACAGGAACATCAAATCATCACTGGACCTGCATCTTCTGGACCGGGTCAGGAATCACGACAAGGTTTACCACCTGGCGGTATTCGAGCGGGACGACGGCGGTTATGACGTCCTGTACCGCTATGGCCGTCGCGGCTCGACATTACGCCTCGGCATCCTGAAAGGTGGGGAGAATCTCCGTGACTATCAGACCGCCATCAGACTCATGAACAGGAAGGAAGCGGATCAAGTCAGGGGCGACGGCTATCAGTATGCCGACGGCATTACCCCCGGCGTCTGGAATGACCTGCTTGCCACATCCTCTCAACCCGCTTCCGCACAGCCACCTACACCATCTGAACCAGAGGTTCCCGCACCGGCAATTGGCGGTAACGGGCCAAAGTCCTGGTTCTGGTAATCAATTACAGTCCCACGAAAGGAGACATCATGAACAACACTACCATCAGCAAAGTACTCCAGGGCCTGGTCCTGGTTCATCTCAGCTTCTCCGTCTGGTCCGGCAAGAAGAAACTCCGGCCGGAAGATTTGAAGGGTGCGAATCTGCCACCCGACAAGCTCGCCTCTCTCGGGTCCAAGCGTATTTTTGATCCTGATGCCCTCAAGGTGTTCGCCACCCTGAAGCGTCAGGCCGAACGCGCCTGCGAGGAGGTGGGAGTGCGTTTTCTCGGCGGCTACGCCATTCCCGAGGAAAAGCTGGCTCCTCTTTTGGAGAAGATGGAACAGGTCGAACAGAGCTTTGCCACGGCAAAGACGAATTTCCTGTCGGCCTACGACGACAATCTCACAGACTGGCTTGCCGAAGCCGGCGAATGGTCTGAGATCGTCGCCCGTGCCGTGGAACCCGCTAACCGTGTCGCAGAGCGTCTCTCGTGTGGTTTTACCGCCTTCAAGGTGGAAGCGCCCGGAGAGACAGCATCGGCGGCACAGCCCCTGGAACGTCAGGTTGGCGGTCTTGCGGATCAATTGATCCATGAGATCGGCGCCCTGGCAAAATCAACCTGGGAGGAATCGT
Source organism: uncultured Geobacter sp. (assembly GCA_964609805.1). Classification (GTDB taxonomy): domain Bacteria; phylum Desulfobacterota; class Desulfuromonadia; order Geobacterales; family Pseudopelobacteraceae; genus CAIPTY01. The sequence goes on from CAZSTJ010000016.1 coordinate 10,577, forward strand.
ACCGGGGACGAACTTCCGTGACCCGGAAGGCCCTTCGCCCTCTGAAGGCGATTCTCGACAAACTATCCAGCCTGAGCTTCGTTGGCCCTGACAAGATCAGCGGCCTCGTTGCCAACGTGCATGCTGCGCTCGCCACCGTACCCAAATCCGGACCGGTCACCGGGGCAACTCTGATGGGTCTGGTCGGAGTATTGTGCGAGCTGTCCGACATTGCCGGTTTCATCACGACCGAGGAACGGGAAGAGATGCTGCAACCGCTCCCCGAACCTGAAGTCGCACCGGTACCACCATCAGCTCTTCCAGCACAGACCGTATCGATCATACCGCAGCCGGTGCAGCAGGTTGAAGCGCCGGCTGTCTGGTTCTGGTAAGGAGTCGCCATGAAAACACGACCTCTTGCCCTGATCGCCAAGGTCCTTGGCCGGAAATACGATGTCACCGTAACCATTGCCGGACAGGTTGCCTGCACCAGCGGGAAGGAAATCACTATCCCGGTTGTTTCAGGCCCCCATGCAGAAGCGCTCGCCCATGGCTATATCGACCACGAGGCGGCGCATGTCCGGTACACCGACTTTTCCGTACGACTCACGAACGATTTCGCGGGGGATCTGCTCAACATCCTGGAGGATGTGAGAATCGAGCTGGCAATCGGCCGGGAATATCCTGGCTGTATCGCCAATCTCCGCGAGCTGACCCGTCTTCTGGTTGAACAGGAAGGCGTGTTCAGGCCAGACCCGTCCCATCCATCCCAGAGCATCCTCGCCTGGATCATGGCCGTGATCTACATGGCAGTACTTGGTCATGATTCATTGCGACAAACCAGGGACAGCGCCGAACCGTTGGTCCAGCAGGCCCTGGGGAGAAACTTCGACCAGGCAGTATTGCTGCTGGATCGGGCCGGAACACTGACATCGACCCGTGATGCAGCGGCTCTCCGGGATGAACTGATGAAGCTCATTCGGGACTCCGCACAACAACCGAAAAACGGGCAATCCCGGCCTTCCCAAAGTCAATCCGGCAGTCACGGAGATCAAAACGGCGGGACAGGCAGCGATCATTCCCGACAGCAGAATGATACTGGCAGTCACGGTGGACAACAGGCACAGAACGGGGATAAGCAGCAGACCTCTTCACAGCCTGTCACCAAGTCCGGACTGGATAGAGCATCCGGGCGTTCTTCTCAGGGGCAATCCGGGACTTCTGGTACACCATCCCAGGACTCTGTCCGTCAGGCATTAGTGGAAGCTTTGTCCGGCAAGAGTGTCGGCTCCTACGGTAACGTGGGTGAGAAACTGGCCGAACTGCTTTGCCAGAATGCCACTGAAAGTTCATTCAACGGGACAGCCGCAGCAGCACCACGGCTGCCAACAGCCCATTCACTGAACCATACCGGCGGATACGATGATCTTTCAGCGCTTCGTGTCCACACGGCAGCCTTGCGGGCCCGGCTTCAGGGGCTTGTCCAGGCATCGAAACAGAAACGATCAACCCCGGTGAGCGTCGGAAACCGACTGGATTCCCGTGTACTGACACGACTTCGTGTCTGCGACACCCGGGTATTTACCAGGAAAGAGGAAAAACGGGCGGTCAATACGGCTGTCTGCATGCTTCTGGATAGTTCCGGAAGCATGGGCAACACTACCGTCCTCAACAAGATGGGCATCGCATCCCGCGCCTGTTTCGTGGCGGCGGAGGCCCTCTATTCCATCCCCGGCGTCCGTACGGCGATTGCCACCTTTAAGGGTCATGACAACTGCGTCTTCCCCATGGTCGGTTTCGGGGAAAAGCCGGATCACAGCAGATTCAATATCACCGGTTCCGGTGGCACCAGGCTCGGCCATGCTCTCTGGTGGGCATGGGGAGAACTCTGTCTGCGCCGGGAAACACGCAAGATCTGCATCGCCTTCTCCGATGGCGACACCGGAGACAGCCCCGTCACCCATGCCGCCATCAAGCGGATGAGGGAGTCGGGTATCGAGGTGATCGGGATAGGTATTCAGGACAGCAGCATCAAACAGTACCTGCCCGACAACTACCGGATCATCAAGAGCCTCGACCAGTTCACCCCGGCGCTGCTGGAACTGTTGCGGGAAAAACTGGTCGCATAATTTCCATCTATCAACCCACCCGGGGGAGCAGAACATTCCCCGATGGGGGTGTTCTGCCTTCTCCCCAGGAAAGGAGAACATCAATGGCAAAACCACGATCACGCAAAGAGATGATCCTGTTCCTCGCCAACCACCAGCGCTACGACACCATGTCCAGCTGGAACCGGGGAACGTCATTCTCCCGCAACATCAAACTCCACCGTATCCAATTCCCGGACACCGAAACGCGCAATCGAGCATGGGAGCTGCTTGACGTAGAAGAGGCGTTTGCAGAATTCGACGATACCATCGCGGAATTCAACGCACGTCACGGCTACAGCTATCAGATCCATCGCAACGGCAGAAGCGGAGGTTATCTGGTGCTGTATCACGGCGGCAGAAAGGACACCGGCTACAAGTCGTACTGCCCTGCCTGCGGTCAGCGGAACTATCAGAAAGCCGAAGAAGGGAAGAACCTGTGCGGGGTATGCAAACACCCGCGCCGCAACTACACCCATCCGGTCATGACGATGTACACCACCGGCGAAACCATTGGTGAGCCATACGGTGAGTATGATGACTGGGACACCTGCAGCCTCAAATCGCTGGTGGATGTTGTCTGGGACTTCGACAAGACCGTCGAGGCCGCTATCCGGACCTTCATCGACTTCGCGCTGCACAATGAGGCTGCTGAGGAAACCATCATGGTTCCTAAAAAGGTGAAGGTGAGTCGTCCGGTGGAGGGTGCCGAATGAAGATAACTATTTCAAACGACAAGGCGTCGGCAACAGTCATCTGCCGGGATCTGATCCTGGATGAATCTCAGCCCGGCGCCCGCAATCTCTTCTATCTCACCGCCTATGGCCCCACTCAGGAAATCCGGGCATTCGCCCAGATCCTGGCCATGAAGGGGGCTCTTGAATTCCACGGTAAAGATATCAAGCAGCTCAATGTCTGGAGCAACCATCCCCTGCGGGTCATACCGAAAATGGGCGAAGGGTATTCGGGGTTCTACATTACCCCGTCCAGCGACTCTTCGTTTCTGATCGGCTCCTCGAAGGCGGATTGCTACCAGGTCTTTACCCGGATTCTCGACCAGAGGGAGTTTGTCCATCGCGATTGGTACGAGGCCCTGTTCAACGAGGTCTCCACGGAAATCGAGCCCCTTGTCGGCAATAAACGGTGCTGGAAATTCCGCGCCCACGAACTCAAGTCGGAGATCGTCAACCGGCTCAAGTACGGCGGGCTCGGGATGCCTTCCGCAACAGCGCATTTCACCATCGAGAAGGAGGAACGCCATGACCTGTCTAACTGAAAGGACAACACGATGAGCACACTCGCCAACAGGACCGATAAGAAGTTCCTGCTCGCCGCTCTCCGGGCCATCCGGGAGCTGGACCGGGCAAATATCGGCGATATTACCAAGGTAGACGACGCCGACATGTGCGCCGCCAGGAATCACCTGCTGGCGGTCATTCAGTCCAACGGCTACCAGGTCAACTATGACTCTTACCGTTTGATCAAGGCGTCGTAACCCGACGGCAATCTATCCCACTACGGGGTAGGCGGTTTAGACCTCCTCCCCCAACAGCGGGAGTGTCTTCTCCGCCTGCCCCCTATACCAAGGAGACAGGCATGGAACTTACTACTACCATCAACAGCGAGTTTTCCCGCACCAGGGGGAATGAACTGAACAAGGGGTACTACCCGACCTTTCCGTCCGACGTGCAGACGGTTCTCAGTATACTGGAACCTTCATTCGGTTGGAAAAGCCGTCGCTATAATGCCCTGAAAACCATCTCCGTCTTTGATCCCTGTGCGGGCGAAGGCGAATTCCTGACCACCGTGACCCGCTGGCTCAAACGGCGCTATGCCGCCTCCAACGGATCACCTCATGAAATCCTCTCCTATGCCGTTGAGCTGGATGCAGGCCGGTTCGCCAGGATTCAAGGGACAACCCAGAAACTCAACTCGTCGTACTTCGACGTGGAGATTTCCGGCAAGTTCAATCTGATTCTGCTGAATCCCCCTTACAACAAGGCTGCCGGCAACGAATTGGTCACCTGGGTGGAAAAGACAGCCCCACTGCTCACCTACGAAGGCGTGATGGTTCTCATCATCCCCGAGTATGAGCTGAAAGGGAGACTGCTCGACATCATCCAGGGAACCTTTCCGTTCGCCTACGCCTTTCTGAGCGAGGAATACGCCCGCTTCAAGCAGGTGGTCGTGTTTCTGGCCAAGAACCAGGACAACAGCGGCGAATATTACAAGCAATATGCGCGTTATCAGAGTTGGCCTGTTGCCAATCTGGGGGACGGAGCGGTTCGGGAGAAATACACCGTGCCGGGCAAACGCCAGACTCTTTCCCTCTGCGGCAGCAACGGCAACAACCGTCCGCTCATGACGGCCCGCGACCTCACGGAATTCTACCGGGAGTGCGAGGACCGGCTGGATAAAGCGGCAGTTATGGTGCTGGATCGACAGTATCCGTCGTCATACGACACCAGCATCCAGCCCGTCTCGACTCTGCGCACGGCCCATGCCGTCCAGCTGGCCGCCATGAACAGCCAGATCGAATCCGTCACCATCAACGGCGAATTCTTCCTGGCAAAATTCATGGTCATCACCAAACACGAGACCTTCAAAGACCCGGAAAACAACTGCGAGACGACCGTTTGCAAGCCGACGGTCGAGGCTTTCCTGATGGATAAGCACGGGATCGTCAAACCGGCTCGTGAACACGGGTTCGACTATTACGAGCTCAACAGCCGGCTCTCATCGGTGCTGCTGCAGAAACTCTCGCGCTTGTACCGCCCCCTCCATGAAATCGGCCAGGACGAAGCATACCTGGTCGATGAACTGAAGGGAATCGGTCTGCTCCCCCCACAACGGGAAGCGGTCAAGGCGGTCATCAAGGCCTACCGCACCGGCCGCCGGGGCATTGGCATTCGCGCCAACACCGGCACCGGAAAGACCTGGATGGCGAAAGCAGTGAAGTACCTGACCAAGGCAAACCGGACGGTCATGGTGTCGGAACCGCAGCTCATCCCCCAGTTGGCAAAGGAATACGCTAACGAGGGGTTCAATGTGCATGTCATTGATTCCTGGAATGTCCTGAAGGAACTTGCCGCAACCAGGCCGCACGGTCTCTACCTCATCGCCTACACGCGGCTCAGGATGCACCCGAAATACCGGCTCTGCATCAAGAGTCGCAAAACCATCGTCAAGAAGGATGGCCACAGCTCCGTTGAATACACGGAAGTCTGCCCGTCCTGCCGTTCGTCTCTGACCGAGAAGATCCGCAAGGGTGATAAACCCAAGTGCTCGTACTGCGGCGAACCACTCTTTACCTATATTCCTGAAAATGACCGACCGGCCATGAGCTATCGCCGCTGGATCAACGAGATCGAAGCACACGGCACCGCCACGGAAGCACGGACGCACAACAAGCAGCTTCCGTACATCCGGCTCCTCAAGCGGATACCGTTCGACCTCGCCATCTTCGACGAGGTTCATAACGCAGCCAACCTGATGAGCAATCAGGGAACCGCGTTCATCCGACTCGCCGCAACTGCCAAAAAGGTTCTCGCCCTCACCGCCACCGTGACCAACGGCATGGCGAAATCCGTCTACAACATCCTATGGGGGCTGAATCCGCAGCAGATGCGCGACGCCGGCTGGGAGATGAAGTCGGCCACTGATTTTCAGACCAAGTACGGAGCCTTCAAAGAGGTCCGAAAAACCGACGAGAAAAACCGCCACCGGGAATCGGAACGTGTCACTACCTACGATACCGCCGGAATCTCGCCGGCAGCCCTGATCTACACGCTCCCCAACTTCGTCAACGTGGACAGTGACGATTTCGATGATCTGCCACCGGTAGAACGGGAGGTCATCAAGTGTCAGTCACACGCTCTGGTGGAAACCTGTCACCGGAGCATTGAAAACATCATCGACAATGCAGAACTGCCTCCGGAGGATCTCCTGTCCGCCGCAGCCGTTCGCAATGCCGCATTCCTGCGTGTCAGCGACACGTTCCGGCATTACGACGACGAGCTGAAGCTCAGGAACGTCTCTCTCGGCACACTGCACCGGCTGTCGCTTCCCGACGGGGAGCGGCTGTTGGAAAAAGAAGAAAAACTGATCGCTATCGCCCAGGGTGTGATCAACCGGGGAGAACGGTTGCTGGTCTATACCGGCAATACGCAGAAGATCGACATGCGGCCGGTCCTGAAACGAATCCTTCGGGATAACGTTCAGGGAGGCAGTATCGAGATTCTTCCCGACTCGGTAGTTCCCGAACGGCTGGTCGAGTGGTTCGAGCAGGTAACGGCCCAGGTCGTTGTCGTCTCGTTCCACCGTGTCGCCACGGGTCTCAACCTCTCCCAGTTCAACAACCTCGTCTGGTACGACTACACATCCAATACCAGGCTGGCCGAACAGGGAGACGGAAGAATCCGGCGCGTCAATACCGCTGACATCCACCGAGCCCAATTCGGGGAAGTACGTCCCGTACGCTACTGGTATCTCACCTCTTCGGAAGTCCAGGCGCTGCAGCTTGCCTACACCCTGGAGAAGAGGATGGTTGCCAAGCTGGCGGAAGGGGAAACCCCGGACATCGACCCGGCGGAATGCAGCAGCAGCCAGTCGTTTTCATCACTGATGACAAAAGCACTCAAGGAGGGGAACTTCAACTATATGGACCCGTCGTCCCTGTTGAAGAAGATGACCCAGCACGAGAACGCCCGCGTCAGGGGGGACAACAAGGCCGCACCGCCGGTCAGAAACAATGTCATCCATCTGCCGGTCACCAGACCGGAACCCGCTCCAGCTCCATCATCCATTGCCGTCATCCACTGTGAAGGGGGCAAGGAGGTCACCCGGGACCTGCCGTTCGGCACGTACCAGACCTTGCTGGATGCGGGAGCGCTGGAATTCACCCTGTTCGGTGTCTATCTGCGGACTCCTGCCCCACGGCGGAAATACGCATAGACCATATCAACCATCAACCCTAGCGGGGATCGACTCCCCGTAAAGGGTGGCCGGTCTCCGCAATCACCAAGGAGACCGATCATGACCGATACAAACACCGTAAAGCGCCTCATCATCCCCATGCACGACAACAGCGAGTTCTTTTCCGAAAACGCTGACTACGCCGTTATCGATCTTAACGCTGCGCTCATCGAGCGGATCAAGAAGCTGGCGGTGGTCGTGAGGCAGATGAAGGCCTACAAGATCAGCGAATTCAACTGTGCCTGCGATTTCAGGACCGCCAACTGGGATGCCGAGCCGGACAACGGCAAGGTTGCCCTGAAAGAGTTCGAGGGGCGTATGGAGTGTTCCACTCTGAACGTCACCGACAGCAACTTCTTCTGGTCGGGCTACTACAAGCACACCGATGTCCGGTGGGAAACCGACACGGTGCTGATCAAGTCGCTCGACGAACCGGACGTTCTGGATGAGCGGGAAGTGTGCGTCATTTCCTGATCATTATTCGCCAACCCCACCGGGGAGACACGTCTCCCTGCGGGGGAACTGTCTCCCCGCACCATCACACAAAGGAGACAGACCATGGCAGATTACATGAACCAATCAGTATTCCAACCATCCATTCCCAAACACCTGATCAACGACGAGGACCGGCGCTTCATCGAGGCGTTCAGCATCACCCTCGAAGCCGACGGCGAGGACAAGTTCTACCTCTACGCGGACGAATGGTGCTGCAACGGCTACCTCGATCCGGAGGAGCCCGGCGGGGAAGAGATCGAACTCACCGAGGACGATCTTCTCAACCGGTTCCAGGAGATCATCCGCCGTTCCAACGGCGAACTCCCCTGGATCTCCAAGGAGAGCGCCTACACCTGCTCGCGGATGCGACCGGATGGCTTCGGCGGCGGAGCAGTATTCATCACCGCTGATGATATCCAGTACAGCTTTACCGGCCAGTGGCTGGAAGAGCGAATCAGCGAAACGAAAACCGGCGATATCGGCCCCCAGACGGAAGATCCACCTCCGTCTAAACCGATTGTCGGCGTCGTCCTCGAAGGCGGTCTGGTGCAGAGCATTGTCAGCAATGTACCGGAGCAGATCCCGGAAATGGACGTAGTCATTCTCGACTACGATGTCGAGGGATTTGAGGAGGAATGTCTCCTCAATGTACCCCAGAGCAGCGGAGAAATTGCTCGTGCTGTTGGACACATCGAGAAGATCACCGAGTCCGGAATCGATCTGGGAATCGTTCTCAATCAGATGAATGCAAGGGGGTGGTGACATGAACCCACTTGAGCGAATGACAGACGAGCCGACCAACGAGGAGCGTGCCGACAGGATCGACACAGTCATGCAGGCCTACTGCCTGACCCTTGAAGGCCGGAATTTCGATGGCGACGAGGACGACGTGAAGGATCTGCTCACCGACCTGATGCACTTCTGTGAGCGGATGGAGATCAATTTTGAAGATAATCTCCGCGTTGCTCGCAACAACTACAACCATGAACGGCTCGCGGAACAAGGCGATACCGACCAGCTCGGCTGCCCAGTGTGCGGCTGCTTTCTGAAAGTCACCCGTACCGACACCCTTTTGGGGATCGACCGGGAACTGTACGACTGCCAGGAATGCGACGAGACCTTCATCCGGGAGCTGAATGCTCCGGACAGCCCGCTCCAGCGAGCCGTCAAATGTGTCGGCTGCGGCAACATGATTCCGCAGGCCTCAGCACGCATCCTGTACCAGCGGGACGACTACGCCCACTTCATCGGCGAGTGTTGCTGGGACGAACGGCTGCGAGATTGAAAGGAGGCTGACTATGACCCTGAACGCGACGTTGCAGGCGGCACGGGACATGGGCGTACCGGAGCGTTACGCAGTAATGCGCCGGCTGGCCTTCCTGCAGCCGCAGATCAAACATCTGGAGCGGGAAATCTGGGGTGCGCGACGGCGGATGGATCGCAGTCGCGACCCGCTGATCAAGGCCCTGACCGAATCCTTCATCAGAGACCAGGAAAAGGAGCTTCGTCCCCTGAAACGTGAGGCGACTGCACTCCTCAACCATGTCAACGGCAAGGAGACGGTGCAGGCGCCAGGCGGAATCACCCCGGAGATGATCGACCATGCCCGGCAGTATCCCATCACCAGCATCATCGAATTTTCCAAGGGGCGGCATCGCTGCTGTCCGTTTCACGAGGACCACAATCCGTCCATGGCCCTGTACAAAAACCATGTCCACTGTTTCGTCTGCAACCGGACCTGGGATTCGATCAGTGCCACGATGGCGCTGGATGGCGTGACTTTCCGGGAAGCCGTACTGGCTCTCCAGAGCTGAACATAATCTATCTCAAACCCTGTGGGGGCGAAGACTGCCCCCTGGGGGTAGTTCGCCTCCGCTAACGGAGGAGGACATGAATCTCAATCTCTTCGGTGAACCGGAACCACCGGTCACCAAACGAATCATGGTGCGTTCAATCGAGGCCCGCTACCGCAACGAAGTCGTACGTGACGATGCTCCGGAGTGGGTATCGATGCGCTTCACGAAACCAGAGCAGGTCTATGAGATGTTCCGGGATCTCCGTCGGGAGACGAAGGAGCATTTCGTGGTGTTGCATCTCGACGGCAAGAACCGGATCGTCTGTTTCGACCGGGTATCCATCGGCTCGCTCAACCAGGCCATAGTTCATCCACGGGAGGTGTTCAAGACAGCATGCCTGTCCAACGCGGCGGCCATCCTGCTTGTACACAACCATCCGACCGGTGATCCGACCCCCAGCAGCGAAGATATCGCCATCACCAAGCGTCTCAAGGAGAGCGGCGACATTCTCGGCATCAGGGTGCTGGATCACATCATTGTCGGTGATGACGAGTTCCTGAGTTTTGTCGAACAGGGACTCTTGTAAATAACGGGGGAGCGGCGCTTCATGCGCCCTCCCTCGACTCTTCCCCACGGCTCAAGAGGGTTCCCTAGAGCCACCGTTCCGACGGTGGTTGTAGGGAGCCCTTTTGGGCCACCAACAACACTACAAGGGGGATAGAGTCATGTCAGTTAGAGCACGTATCAATGGTAGGGAATTCACGCTGAGCTGGGAGGAGTTCGAGAAGGCGCTGCACCGGAACAACATTGTCGGTGGCGAATTCGAGGTTCTTGACATATATGCCGGTGGGAGACCCTGCTGAAATCTTCAGGCCGGATACCCGTCCGGCCTGGATAGAGGCGGCCCATGTGGTCGCCTTTTTTCATTTTTCAGCACAATGATCTGGCGTAGGCAACACACAATAATCTAGCTGAGACCAACGTGCTGGAACGATAAGATGGCGATAGTTAGGCGATCTTACGCAGGGTTTTCTCCGTCTTTCCCACCTTTCTTTAGCATTATAACATTTTTGTGCATACCACCAAAAACATCAATTTTATCATAATGTTAAGCATCAAGACCAGCATGACGCAAATTGCCACCAAACTTGACAATCAACACCAATCTATAGTAATTTAGCCCAATTTTAAATTGAGAGTTCTCTCGACAATAAAATGCCGCATTATGCAATAGCTAAATGCGGCTTCATTATTTCGCCGAGTAAACCACTTAATTCCACGGAAAGAATAAAAGTTATGGGCAAACCGTACGTTAGCGAACTCTCCAAGTTGGCCGAGACATATGATTGGGCAATTTCACAGGATATCACAGCCCTTGTGAATGCAGTGAATGTCACAAACTCTCTATCGCTGCTAGCTGTTGGATCAGGCGGTTCGTTGTCTGCGGCTGAAGTGATGGTCTCATGTCATGAAAAAGTCGCGCATTATTTGGGGCGCGCAGTAACTCCATTGGAGCTGCTTTCAGCGTTTCCCGATAACCGAGATACATCGGTTTGGTTTTTTTCTGCGGGTGGCGGTAATGTCGATATTCGTCGCGCCTATAAACATGCGCTATTGAAAGAGCCCAGGCAGGTTGCCGCTCTTGTCGGGAAGCTTAACAGTAAACTCTCTATCATTTCAGGCGATCATCACTACACCGACCTCATAGAAGTTGATCTGCCCGCCGGACACGACGGTTTTTTGGCAACGAATTCACTCCTCGCGTTTACTGTTTTAATCTGCCGTGCATACGACAAACTAAGTAACTGCTCAGAAACCATATACAACTCGCTAAATGATTTAATGGCAGCTGCATTGCCTGCCGGTTTCAATTTGAGCCAATTGAGCAACCTGTCTGAAAATCTATGGAAGAAAACAGCAATTCATGTGCTCTACAGCAGTCCGCTAAAATCTGCGGCTGTTGATATAGAGTCAAAATTCATTGAAGCAGGTTTATATTCCGTGCACCTTGCTGATTTTAGAAACTTTGCACATGGACGTCATCACTGGCTGGCAAAGCATGGTGACTCATCAGCGGTACTAGCGCTGTCCGTACCATCAGATGCTGAATTGGCTCAAAGAACTTTATCGTTACTTCCAGCTCAAATACCCCAACTACATATTCCATTACAGTGTACAGGAACAAATGCCCTGATCTCAGGAATTGTCATGTCGCTGTATCTTGCCGGTGCTGCCGGTAAATCTAGAGGAATCGATCCTGGTCGTCCCGGTGTACCAGACTTTGGGAGCAAGCTTTACAACCTTGGGGCGAATACAGGGTTTTATAAGAATGTCAAACAGATAGACATAGCTATACAAAGAAAGGTAGGTTGCAGCGTTTCGTCTCTGACCCCGCACCGGAGAGCGCTTTGGGAACAAGCGTATCAGCATTTTAGAACCAAGCTTATTAAAGCGAGGTTCAAAGGGGTCGTAATGGATTACGACGGAACGGTTGTAGATACTCGTCACAGATTCAATCCACCTACCTCCGAAATGACAGAGGAAATTGTCCGTTTACTACAGAACGGAATCGTTATTGGGTTCGCTACGGGCAGGGGGAAATCAATCCGGGAAGACTTAAGAAAGGTTATTCCAACCTGTTACTGGGATCGAGTTATCATTGGATATTATAATGGGGCTGAAATTGCCCAGTTGACTCAGGACGAAGCACCAGATTGTAAGTCTCCTCCCTGCGCCGATTTAGAAAACGTATTTCAATCAATCCAGAATCATATTGAAATCAAAACACTCGCAAAAATAACGAGCAGGAAATTCCAACTTACCGTTGAGCCAACTACAATTATTCCAGAAAATAAGCTTTGGGAGCTAGCGCAGAATGAAATTAAAGGGGTGCATCTGCCCACGCCTGCAATATATCGTTCTAGTCATTCGATAGATATCCTTGCACAAGGTGTTTCGAAATTGTCCGTCATTAACACCTTGCTAGCCAAGATTGATTCAAGTGGTGACGTGCTGGCAATCGGGGATCGAGGGAAATGGCCAGGGAATGATTCCTTGCTGTTAAAGCATGTCCACTCTCTAAGCGTTGACGAGGTTTCCCCTTCTCCAGAAACCTGTTGGAATATTTGCCCCGCAGGAGTGCGGGGCGTACAAGGGACGCTCTACTGCTTGCAACAGCTAGAAGTTGATGAGGTTTCTGCTGGGATGGCCAGATTCAGTAAATCCGGGATAAAGCTGTGAATCATGAACTCGGACTTCAAGTCCTTAGCCAGATCATGTCTTGGAATGACGATGAAGCCAGGCAAGAATTCCGGTGGCTGACCTTTATGTCCCAGTACAAGTATGATGATTATTCTGATTATCTAGCGGGCGTTCGGTTTTTGGAGTGTCTTGCAACGTGGTTACAACAATTTGATGGTGCCGACAGACAGGTCGCCTATCAGTATCTAAAAACTAATCTCATTTATAACAGCACCGCTGAACTCCATCGACTGGTAGAAAAGCTTTATCCGGAGCATATCCAACCGGATATTGTCCAAGCAGTCTCTGAGAAGCTAAACATCCCACGTTATAAAGTATGGGCGACAACCGATGCCACAAGCGAATTCGACTGGCAGTTACGCAAGGCATTATTTTTGGGGTTAAGTGATGGGGCCAGAATCGATGTCTTGAGACGAGCAAATGCAGGTATTATTTCAAACGAGCAAATTGTCGCTTCGACGCAGATAGATACAGCAAAATGGCGGAGTTTAGTAAAGGATCTCAGACAAGATCTCGAACAGATCAAGCCGGGCACTGGAGAGAATGCAAAGTTTGCCAAAATTTATCTTATTGACGATTTTACAGCCTCGGGAACTTCTTTAATAAGAAAAAATCAGGGTGGAACAGCGTTTAAAGGGAAACTCGAAAGGTTTCACCATTCCATAGAGTCGGCAAAAGCCGACCTGCAAGCAGAGTATGGTGAAATACTTGAAGAAAATTGGGAACTCGTCGTTCATCATTACATTTGTACAGAAAACGCAAAGACCGTTATTCATACTAGGTATCAGGAAGCTCTCGATTCAGGTATTCAATGGTTCAATAATGTACGTTTTACCTTTAGCCTGATACTGCCTGCTGAGGTCGCTTTGGACACAACATCGGGCCATCCTTTTGTGGAAATATGTAGAAAATATTATGACAACTCCATTGAAAATAAGCATTCAGCAGAATGCGGCGACAAAGATATGACGTTCGGCTATTGCCAGTGTGCTTTACCGTTAATTTTAGAACATAATACCCCAAATAATTCATTACCGTTATTCTGGGCTGAGACGTCTGGCCAAAATGGGCAACACGCTATGCGTCCATTATTCCGCCGCCGCCAACGACACGTCGAACTTGCAGAGTAAATGAAGAGTTATGGCTAATCCATTCGAAAAGAGAGCAACTGAATACTTACGTGATGATGCGGCGTTCTTATCCGTTGTCACCCCGGAGCCTCTGCATACCTTTTTTGAGCGTCATGCAAAAGATGGTACGTTATATGACCGTCTCTGTACTGTCATCGGGACTCCGGGAAGCGGAAAAACAACCATAGCCACTCTACTGCAATACAAAACTGTTGAGACACTGCGCAATAGCCCAAATATTGCTGAGTATAAGGCGCTCATACATGCATTGACGAAGTGCGGAATAATTAAGGACAACAAGACCCAAATCCTTGGTTGTCGATTGCCGCTTGAATCAGAATATCGTGAATTTTGGGAGTTACCGTATAAAGATGAGATTAAACTAGGCCTACTTAAATCCTTTCTCCAATCCAGGGCAATTATTGCATGGATGAAGAATCTACAGGAAAACAGGCGATATGACCTCGCCAATGTAAAGATTATTTATAGAGATCAAGCTGACGTCGCAGCGGATAGCATTGGCGGTCAGAACGCGTTAGACGTATTCGAAAAAGCTAAATCTGTTGAAAGAGCAATTTACGAAATTAGCGCGGCTTTAATTGCACCCAAAGAAAGTTCGCTCAAGGACGATGCTATTGCACCGTACCATCCATTTGACGCAATAGATCATTTCGTTGTGAACTCTGGAGCAAATCCGGCTCAAGTATTAAAACCGCTAGTCATGCTGGATGATGCACATACATTGCATCGATCTCAACTCATTGCTGTGGGTAGTTGGTTGGCTCGCAGAGAAATGAAAATTGGTCGATGGTTGCTTATGCGACTTGATGCGCAAACACCTGAAACGGTCCTCACAGAGGGTTTTGGTAAAGATTCTGGAATCGTGTCAGAGAGTGAAATCAAAAAGAGCCGAGAAATCACTTATATTTGGCTTCAAAGCAGTATTGACCGCAGAAAACAACGTGAAGATTTCAGGAAAATGGCTCGTAGTATGGCCGATAAATATCTTCGCTTAATGCCAGTGTTTACCAGACAAGGCATATCGAGGTTTTCTGACATCCTTAACACGGGCGTTTCAGAGATTTCTGAATCGAAGTATATCGAGTTATCAAGAAAGATTGATCGAACTCAGAAAAATTTAGGAATTAGCAACCTTCGTCGTAAAACATTCGAAACAGAGATTGATAATTATTTTGATAACTCAGAAACGACTGACAAAGGTCGAGATGTTAAACTAGCTTTGTTGAGCATAATAATGCATCGATATGCGAACAGAGTTCCTCAAGAAAGCTTATTCCAACTTGAACCTGTTGATCCTGAACCAAACAAACCAATAAAGATCAAGGCCGGTTTAGCAGATGGTGCAAGAGTCTACCTTATGCACAATTATAACCGCCCTTACTACTTTGGTGTTGATGTCATCTGTGATGGTAGCTCCGATAATGCAGAGCTCTTTCTTCAACTTTCGGGCAGATTGGTTGAAGCGGCTGAAACGCGTGTTATCAAGTCACCTAACGGGAGCGCAGCACTACCGCCGGCATATCAACACAAATTGCTGGTTGAGCGGGCTCAGGAAATGATAGATGAATGGTCATTTCCTCTCTATGGGGAAGTAAAGAGTTTATGTAAAACCATTGCTAAACAC
>CAZSTJ010000017.1:0-6884 GCA_964609805.1 uncultured Geobacter sp.
TAACCACGGTCGGTATTGCCACGCGGCTGATGAAGGCGGCACTGGACGAAATACCGGTACGCTACGAGGCGGTGGCCCGCACCCTCGGCGCATCGCCGCTTCTGGCCTTTACCCGGGTCACCTTTCCCCTCTGCCGACGAGGGATCATGGCGGCGGCTATTCTCACCTGGGCCAAGGCAATCGGCGAGTTTGGCGCCACTATCACCCTGGCGGGAACCATGGCCATGAAAACCGAAACGCTTCCCGTCGCCATCTATATGCAGCTTGCTACCGCCAATATCGAGGGAACGGTGGCCCTGATTTTCATCCTGACGCTTCTGGGCCTGCTGACCCTGTTGGCCGCTCGGCTCATGACGTTCCGGAGGGGCGATGCTTGAGGTGAGCAACCTGAAAGTTCGCGCCGGTAATTTTCTTCTTGATAATGTCAGCCTGAAGGTTGCCTCATCATCCTGCCATGCTATCGTCGGTGCCACCGGTAGCGGCAAAAGTCTGCTGCTGGAGTCAATTATCGGCATTCGCCATCCTCTCAGCGGAAGTGTTACACTCGATGGCCGAGACATCACTAACCTGCCCATTGAACAGCGGAATATTTCCTATGTTCCCCAAGATCTGGCACTGTTCCCTCACCTGTCGGTACGGGATAACATCCTTTTCGGTGCCCGGGTGCGAGGAGTGGCGGACCGAGATCATGCAGAACTGGTGGAGCGGCTGGTGAATTCCGTTGGTATCAGCAGCCTGCTTGATCGCTCCGTTACCAATTTAAGCGGCGGCGAGCGTCAAAGAGTCGCCCTGGTGCGAGCCCTGGCTACCGGCAATCGCTTTCTCCTGCTCGATGAACCGTTTTCAGCCCTCCATGAGGGATTGCGGCGGGAACTGCTCTTTGTCCTCATGGAACTCCATATCATGCATGGTCTCACGGTCTTGATGGTTACTCATGACACTGAGGAGGCTTTTTTTCTGAGTGACACCATGTCAGTTCTATTGGGAGGAGAAGTAAGACAAAGCGGGCCGGTACGGGCAATCTTCGAGCGCCCAGCCTCTCTGGACGTGGCACACTATTTCGGTATCCGCAATCTCTATACCGCAACGGTTAACGATGTTGGGGAACGTGAGAGCATCGTCGCCTGTCCTTCTCTGAAAACTGACCTGAGACTGCGTCACCCGGTCAACCATTCCGTTCCGCCGGCCAGAGGTGCCCCATGCACCGTGGGAATCCGCGCCGAGAACGTCATGATCGTGCGCCCGGACAGGGAGCACAAGATTCATGACAACCTCATCCACGGCAGCGTCAGCAAAATTTTCATGCGCGGTAACAGTCACACGGTACTTTTCACCCCGGTTGGTAATGGACCGCTGGTGGAAATAGACGTTCCTGATTATGCCTTCCGTAAGCTGGCAATCCAGGAGGAAGCTCCAATCAGCATATTTTTCAAGGCTGAAAGCCTGTTTATTTTACCTGAACATTGACATTCGTTCTAATTCAGGCTATTTGTAATCAAAATTTACGGCGATGGAGTTCGCCATAACCGCTTGCCAGCAAGCTGATGACTCCTGCTCTTCAAAACCGAGGGCAGGAGTTTTTGTTTTTCCACCTACAGAGTTTTTGGTGGTCTCAATGGATCAGAATAAAAAATACTTCGGTTTCAGCAAAAACGTCTTCTTCACCGGGCTGGTAAGCTTTTTCATGGACGTCAGTTCCGAGATGATCTACCCGCTGGTGCCGCTCTTCCTGGCTAACGTGCTGGGAGTCAACAAATCAATGATCGGCCTGATCGAGGGAATAGCCGAATCGACCGCCAGTCTCTTGAAGGTCTTTTCCGGTTGGTTGTCCGACCGCATCGGGCAGCGCAAAAACCTTATGCTTGCCGGTTATGCCATCTCCACCCTGAGTCGCCCGATCATTGCACTGTCCGGCACCTGGCATCAGGTACTCGCCTCCCGATTCGTGGACCGGCTGGGTAAAGGTATCCGCACCGCCCCACGGGACGCCATCATTGCCGAATCGACGGAAACGACTCATCTGGCCCGTGCTTTCAGTTTTCACCGCTCCATGGATACCATGGGGGCTGTGGTCGGCCCTGCCATTGCCTTGATGGTTCTCCAGGCTTACAACAACAATTACCAGATGGTATTCTGGCTCTCAATGATACCGGGCGCAATTGCCGTTCTGATCATCGCGGCGTTCATCAAGGAAAAGAAAAGGTCTACTGCCGCCATTGCAGAGCGTCCTCGACTGACCCTCAAGCATTTCGACTGGAGAGTGAGATTTTTTATCGTAATAGCGACCCTGTTCGCCCTAGGCAACTCCAGTGATGCTTTTCTGATCCTGAGAGCGGAGCAGGTCGGCATACCAACGATCATGATTCCGGCGGTCTACCTTCTTTTTAACCTTGTCTACTCGTTATCATCCATACCTGCAGGAATAGCGGCAGACAAGTACGGCAAGAAGCGTCTTATCCTTTTGGGGTTCGTGCTCTTTGCCGGTCTCTACTATGGCTTTGCTGTAGCCAGGAGCAGTGCCGCTATCTGGGTATTGTTCAGTCTGTACGGTGTATTCATGGGGTTAACCGAGGGAATACAAAAGGCCTTTCTCGCGACCATTATTCCACCTGATTTCAAGGCAACCGCCTTCGGTGTCTACGCAACTGCTGTCGGTCTTGCCACGCTGCCCGCCAGTCTGATCGGTGGTCTGCTCTGGGACCGGGTCTCGCCGGCGGCAACGTTCTACTTCGGTGCGGCAACTGCGACATTGTCAGCCTTGCTTTTCGTTGCTTTGATTGTGTCATTTAAAGGGGAGAGGCATGCTTGAAATAGACATTCCTGGCTTTGGAGCATTGAAACTTGCGCATCTCGTCTGTGACTTCACCGGCTCACTTTCGGTGGATGGCCATCTGTTGCCCGGTGTGGACGAACTGTTTGAAGAGCTTTCCACTTTGCTCACTATTCATGTCGTTACGGCAGATACTTTCGGGCGTGTGCAAGCGGAATTATCGGAAAGTCCCTGTGTCGTTACCGTACTGACTGGCCAGAATCTCGATACCCAGAAGGAACAGTACGTTCAAAATTTGAATGCTGAGTTAGTTGTTGCCATCGGCAACGGGGCAAATGACCGGCGTATGCTTAACGTGTCACGACTGAGTATTGCTGTTATCGAAAGTGAAGGGTGCGCCGTTGATGCGGTTCTGAATGCGAAAATTCTGGCCCGCAGTATTCAGGAAGCATTGTCGCTGCTGCTGAACCCGCAACGTATCATTGCGACCTTGAGACTATAGATATTGATTCAAGAAAGAGAGTACCTGATGCGAAGGTCATTTTATGTATTGTTATTCAGCCTGATTGTTGCAACCGTCGTATGTGCGTATCTGGATGTTGACATGAAAATGGCAAGCCTGTTTTATCAGCCTGGAGCAGGATTTCCCATTGGGAAACTTCAGCCGTGGAAATTTCTGTACCACTATGGAGAATATCCTGCCTACACCATGGGAATAGTAGCGCTGTTGATCGCGATTGCTGGGTACTTTCGACCTTCATTATATGCGATACGACGGCAAGCCCTCTACATAGCCATTGTTCTCATTATTGGCCCCGGTATTCTCGTCAATACCATCTTCAAAGGATACTGGGGAAGACCTCGGCCTTCACATGTTAATGTGTTCGGCGGTAAACTGGATTTTCATCAACCCTGGCACCCGGGACCGGCCTCGAAGAATGCCTCATTTCCCGCCGGCCATCCATCAGCAGCCTTCTACATCTCTGTTCCGTATTTCGTCATGCGAGAGAAGAAACAGCGAAGTAAAGCCCTGCTGTGGTTGTGGGGAGGCATTCTGTTCGGTGTGATTATGGGCATCACACGAGTCATCCAGGGTGGGCACTTTGTGACTGACGTTATCTGGAGCGCCGGGTTCGTGTACCTGACAGCCATGGTGCTCGCAATTGTTATGTTTCCCCGGTCACCAGAGTTAAAGGAGCCTGAGTGTCAGATATGAGCTATCGAGGAGAACTATACCGATGAAAACTGCTGCGACAATTGCCGTATTCTGTGCCGGCGGCGGACTCACCCGCTATTATCTTTCCGGATGGGTGTATAGTTTGCTTGGTCGGGCCTTCCCCTACGGTACCTTTGCTGTCAACATCATCGGCGCTTACTTTATCGGCCTGATTATGGAACTGGGTCTGCGTAGCGCCGTTATTCCCGACACCCTGCGGTTAGGGCTGACTGTCGGTTTCATGGGTGGGTTGACGACCTTTTCAACATTCAGCTATGAGACCTTTCGGTTGCTGGAGGATGGTCAGTTCCATGTCGCATTTGCCAATGTACTGGCGAGCGTAGCGGTCTGCCTCCTCTTCACCTGGCTCGGTATTGTAACCATTCGTTCACTTTCATAAAGGAGAAGAGCATGAGCAAACTGATTGGCGAAAATGTACTGATGCGGATTTTTATTGGAGAGCAGGACCGATTCCACCACCAACCACTGTATGAGGCGCTTGTGGAGATGTTCCGGAGGGAGGGATTTGCCGGGGCAACCGTAATCAGATGCCTTAGTGGCTTTGGTGCCCACAGTGTGTATCATACTCAAAAACTCCTTGATCTTTCTGCCGATCTGCCTCTGATTGTAGAAGTGGTAGATAGCCAGGAAAAGATTGATGCCATCATGCCCAGGGTGGATGAAATGATGGGAGGTGGCATGATCACTCTTGAGAAGGCCACCGTCATCCGCTACACACACGATCCGAACAAAAAATAACCAATAAAGGAGGTAATCAATGATCTATTCATCTGAAGTAGAACACATGACCTGTGTTGCCAAGGGGCCAAACCATGGCCCGGCACCTATTCCTCAGGAAGGTCGCTGGGTACAGTCCAAAGAGATCAAGGATATTGCCGGTCTGACTCACGGAGTGGGGTGGTGCGCTCCCCAGCAAGGAGCCTGCAAGCTGACTCTGAATGTGAAGGAAGGCATTATCGAGGAAGCTCTGGTTGAAACTATCGGCTGCTCCGGCATGACCCATTCGGCTGCCATGGCGGCGGAAATTCTCCCTGGCAAAACAATTCTGGAAGCTCTTAATACCGACCTGGTCTGCGACGCCATCAACACTGCCATGCGCGAGCTGTTCCTGCAGATTGTCTACGGTCGCACTCAGACAGCATTTTCAGAGGGTGGACTTCCCATCGGTGCTGGACTGGAGGACCTTGGTAAAGGGCTCTGTAGTCAGGTTGGCACCATGTACGGCACATCAGCCAAAGGGGTGCGCTATCTTGAAATGGCAGAAGGCTACGTTACCCGACTGGCCCTTGATGATAACGATGAAGTGATCGGCTACGAGTTTGTCCACCTTGGCAGGATGATGGAGATGATCCACAAGGGGACCGATGCTAATGAAGCCTTAGCCAAGGCTACCGGCAGCTATGGCCGCTTTGCCGAGGCAATCCGTACCATTAACCCACGACACGAATAATCCAGGGAGGATACCACTATGGCTCTGTTTGAAGGATATGAACGCAGAATTGAAAAGATTACGCCGGTGCTGACTCAATACGGTTTTGCCTCACTGGAAGAGGCTCGCAAGCTGTGCGAGGATAAAGGTGTGGATGTATATGCAATCGTCAAGGGTATTCAGCCGATCTGTTTTGAAAACGCTTGCTGGGCCTATATCCTCGGTGCGGCTATCGCTTTGAAAAAAGGCGAAACCAAAGCCGTAGATATTGCCCGTTCGTTGGGCGAAGGTTTACAGGCTTTCTGTATCCCCGGTTCGGTTGCTGAAGACCGCAAAGTAGGCATCGGTCACGGCAACCTGGCTTCCATGCTCCTTTTAGAGCAGACAAAGTGCTTTGCCTTCCTGGCTGGGCATGAATCGTTTGCCGCAGCAGAAGGTGCCATAGGTCTGGCACGCTCAGCCAATAAAGCCCGTACAGAACCGCTACGGGTTATTCTTAACGGTCTGGGCAAGGATGCAGCGCAAATTATTTCCCGCATCAACGGTTTTACTTACGTACAGACACAATTTGATTATGCATCCGGACAACTGGCAATCGTGCGTGAGATAGCCTACTCCAAGGGTGAAAAGGGTAAGGTGCGCTGTTACGGTGCGGATGATGTCCGCGAAGGTGTAGCCATCAACCATCACGAGGGGGTAGATGTCTCGATCACCGGTAATTCAACCAATCCAACCCGTTTTCAGCATCCGGTGGCAGGAACATACAAGAAGGAATGCCAGGAGCAGGGTAAGAAATACTTCTCAGTAGCATCGGGAGGCGGTACCGGGCGCACGTTGCATCCAGACAATATGGGTGCGGGGCCAGCATCCTACGGCATGACTGATACTATGGGCAGGATGCACTCCGACGCCCAGTTTGCCGGATCGTCGTCTGTTCCGGCCCATGTGGAGATGATGGGTTTCCTCGGTATGGGTAATAATCCGATGGTGGGGGCTTCGGTGGCCGTGGCGGTGGCACTGGAGCAAGTTTTCCAGGTTACATGAACTCCATACCGAGACTCCGGCCTTTTAAGCAGATTTTGTTTCGTTGGTAATTACTGAAGTGATACCCCGTGGCTTGCCGCGAGGTAGTTTATTAAATTAGGCCTCACTCCATATTTTTCAGCCTGAAAAAGTCAAGCTCAGCGATATGCTTGAATTTGTCATAAGTTGGCCCATGTAATTCACGCAGATATTTAGCGACCGCGTCGTTGCCGAGCAGACTTTTCAGATACGCTTGCATGGATGTCATGTCGATCATTGCTGTACCATACTGCTCCTTCAATGAACCGATCTCCCTGGACAGGGCAAGACTCTCTTCCTCAAGCCGAGCCTGACGAGCCAGTATCGCCGGTGTCTCCTTTTTCGGCCTGCCTTTATTGACAAGCTGATTTGCCGGTGTTGCGTCA
>CAZSTJ010000017.1:6894-25430 GCA_964609805.1 uncultured Geobacter sp.
AAGGGCCTTGGCATAGCTGGAGGTGAACTTGTTCTGGTCATTCATCAGCATGGCAGCGTTAATCTGCCGGGGCGCTTTCATTTTTCTCAATACCCTGAAAACTGGTTCCGGCACGGCTTTGTCCTTCAGGAGTTCGACCGCCTCGGGACAAATACCTTCAAGCAAATTTTTCTTATTTCTGATTGTTCCGATGTCAAGATTCAATACACGGGCGAGCTTTTCTTCAGAGACTCCTGACTGAACTGCCTTCACGATCATTCGATGTTCCTGAATTGCTGAAAGCCGATTGATGTATTTGTTGTAGGTATAGGTCTCGTCATCGGTGGAGATCAGACAAGCAACGCGTTCCACTCCCAATTCTTTCAATGCCATGATCCGCAGATGACCATCGAGCAGGAGATATCCTTTTCCTTTTTTCAACGGTGCGACCACAGGAGCTTCGATAAGCCCCACTTCCCGGATGGAGGAAAGCACCTGAGCATACTTCCTGCATTTCCTGGCACAGATGGAAATGCTTTTGGTGGGGAGCAACTCCTCCACGACAAGTTCGACCAGTTTTTCCTGGAATCCCTGCTTTATTATGTTTGCCATCGCCGCTACCTTTTCAGAAGATCCGTTACATGCAGAGGTATTTCATTCATGCCGACGGCCTTCAGCTGATTGGTGAAATGGACATCATTCAATAACTGGCGCAGAGCCATGGCCGTATAGTCCAGGACATCCTTGATGTAGTTCGATTGGGCCAGCAGCCGTTTCTTCTCCCTGGCGCCATTCTCGTAGGCTGCGATCAGATCCTCTGCGGAAAGATTTGCCTTTTCGCGTGGCGGAGCCGATAACCCTTTGCCGTAATGTTTGCGCCGGGAAATGATCTTCTGCACAATGACCAGCTTTTTCCCGGTCAATGCCCCCGATTCATACGCTTCCGTCAGAGCAGTCTGTACGGCGGCATCGTCTTCCGCAGCTATGTTCAGCGCCTGGTAGAGCGGAATTCGCCCCTTTTCCACGGCGTTGACCAAGTATTCTTCTCCCTCTTCGAGCAGGCGGATGATGCCGCGAATATAGTCTTTGCCAAGGTTGGTCTTGGCAGCGATGGCATCGTCAGCATACCCCTGGCCTTTGAGATACTTGATGCTCTGCAGTAGTTCCAGGGCGCTGTTGTTGCGCCGGGCGATATTCTCCACCAGGCTCATGATGTGCGCATCTTCTTCACTTACCTCGCGAACGATTGCGGGGATTTCAGTCACCCCGGCGGCAATGTAGGCTTCAATCCTCCCCTGTCCGCACACGAGGTCATACTTCTTGCCATTTTTCGAATCTTTCCGGGGAGCGACCGTTATGGGTCTTTTCAGGCCGATGCTCCGAATGTTCTGCCGGATCTCTTCGGCAATGATCTGATTGCGCACCCGCGGATTCAGAATATGAATATCTTCAATGGGAATAAGCGCTACGGCCCCATGGTCCATGTTCCACCGCCTTATTCGAGAGAGATGTTAACGCTCAGCTTCAGCAAGTAATCCAGTGTATCGGTACGAAAGCCGTCCAGAAATCCTGCGTTCTCCTCCGACAGCTTCAATTGCCCGTCTGAAAATTCCAGCGCTGGGAGGATGTAGTAATCCTGGATCGCTTCATTACGGACATCCATGCGCACCGCTACGGTTATGTCGGGACGGAGACCGCTGTCGAAGCGAATTTTCCAGCGCCGGATTCCGGCTGGGGTAGTGAAGCAGCGGCTGATGACGACTGAAATGAACAGATTGTGATTCAGTTCCAGCAAGCAACTTTCCGGGTCCATGGGAATCCGTCTGCCGCAGAGGTTTTCAATATCACGAACGACATCCGCCACGATCTCGGCATGGAGTGCACGCAGCCGCTGGTTGATGGCAACATATTGATAGTCTCGCTTCGGAGTGTACCCAATCATCTGGTAGACCCGCAGCAGGCCGCCGAAACGATTGCGGATCAGACTGCAAGGAGGTAAAAAATCAGCTTCGTCTATGATCAGCGCGGAAAGGCGTCCTTGCCTGGCGTATAAATCCCGCAGTCCCTGCAGCAGCTCCTCGTCGGTAGCCTTCTTGTTCCGCTCCCTGTATATTCCCTGAACAGTGTAGAAACGCGCTATGTCCACTACGGGCTCGAAGGCGTGCTCTTTCCGCACCCACTCGCTCTCCGGATTCGGTTTGGCCCTGCTTTTCATCTTGCCCGATGTACGATTGAACAGGTTGTTGCCGACATATTTCTCATTGGTCAGCACCTCGCACACGGTGCCGCGAGACCAGGGGCGACCGAAATGGGTTTTCACCCCTAGTGCGTTCAGCTGCATAGCAATGGCAGTCTCGCTGCTCCCGGCGATGAACTGGTCGTAAATCCAGAGCACTGTCCGGCATTCCTCATCCGGCCCTGGCATAAGGATAACCCGTTCGGTGAGCAGGCTTTTCCGCTGCCCCATCGCCAGTTCCTGCTTGGGTCTGCCGGCTTCATCCAATAACATGCGCCGAAGTCCGAAACCCGCCACACCTCCCTGCCTATATCCTTTTGACACCAGATTACATTGTCCCGCCCATACTTTCTGAGAAAGCTGGCGACAATAGTCGCTGGCGCTTTCATCCCGCAGCAGGGTCATAATCCGGTCGGCAAGGTTGCTGGTCAGCGTAACCGGCTTTTCGCAGGACTGGCACACGACGTTTCTGCGCTCCAGCCTCATCCGGTGATATTCAGCCTCGCGGCTGTCTACAAACCGTCCCCAGCGACTTTCATCCAGATACAGGACAATGTTGTATCCATTCCGCCCCTGCTCAACGTCGTCAATCAAGCTCTGAAATTGTTCCCGCTTTTCCGTATTGATCCCGCTGACACCCAGATCGGCATAGGTCTTTACGATTTCAATGCCGTATTCAGCAGCATAGTTACGTATTGCCCGCTCCTGATTTTCTGGTGACTCCACCTGCAACTCTGTGGACATGCGGATATACATCGCACCCTTCAGGCGCAGGCTCTTGATATCAGCCGCTGTATATGCCGTTCCCGCTTGGTGCATTTCCGGATATCTCCTTAATTACACATCAGAATATTCCGGTAATACTTTCAACCAACAAGGGGCGTATGTCTACAAAGAATCTGTGGCAGATTTGCCACAAAAAAGAACTCAACAATAGTGACCTAACGAGATATATTGTGAAGTTGCTGCAAGAGCATGAGATAAATATCAAGCAGGCTGCAAGTGACCTCGACATATCTGTCCACCGGGCACATAACTGGTATTATAAGAATACAGGAATGACGGCTCTCGATCTGCTGAGGATTGTGGAGAAGTATGAGTTTGTCAGGCAGGCAGTTGAAAGTTCGTAGTCGCTTGAATTCCGTTGAAATGCCCCCTGCTGTGTGTGAAGATATCGCCACCAAGGGACTGCAGCAATGTGAAATACTATATGGCAAGGCGTTGATTGAGAATTTGGCCAAGGAACTGACTGCCCGGCACGGTAAAGGGTTTGATCGTTCAACTCTCTGGAATAGTTGAACGACAAGAAACGAATGAATAAATCGAACGTAATACAAATCATCTTTTCAGCCGCTGAGTTCTTTTTCGTGACCGTTTTTCTTGTGTCCTGCTGGCAATCTGACAGGGCACTCGACAAATCCGGAATCGGCGACCCGGAAAAGTTTACCTACTGGAACAGATACGCTGGTCTCAGCATCAAATATTTTGTACTGCTTTGGGTAGCTGCCGTTATTCTCTCGCTCGTGTTCAGGCGGCGGAAGCATTATCCAACGGCAAAAGCATACTGGAGAGCGCTGCTTCCTGATGTTTTGCTGCCCCCATTCGTCCTTGTCCTTGGCTGGATTATCATCCTCATCTGACAGAACAAAGTGACAACATGAAAAAGACCATAAAGATACTTCTGTTCATCTTCATTCCCGTTTTCCTTATGGTAGGTGGAATTGCGCTGTTTTCGGACTCGAACAAAAAAACTGTGCCACCAGAAACGGTGGCAGACAAAGTTCTTATCGAGAAAAAAGAACGCCGACTCACGCTTCTCAGCAATGGGAAAGTATTGAAAGTCTACAAAGTCGCTCTTGGCCGGAATCCAGAGGGAAAGAAGGTAGAAGAAGGAGACAAGAGAACCCCCGAAGGAACGTACATAATCGACCGCCGAAAAGAGAGGAGTAGCTACCATCGTGCGCTCCACATTTCATACCCAAATCCTGACGACATTGCCCAAGCTAAAGCACGCAGTCTGTCACCTGGCGGAGACATCATGATTCATGGGCTGCCAAATGGTATCGGATTTGTTGGAAACTTTCACGTAAAGAGAGACTGGACGCTTGGTTGTATTGCCGTTACCAATCCCGAGATCGAGGAAATATGGCGTGCCGTCCCTGACGGTACTGTCGTGGAGATAGTGCCATAATTGGACGTTCAACTAGCGGCGGCACACGGTCTGCGCTTCGCTCCATCGGTTCGCCTTGAGACGTTATCCAGACCAAGAAATGAGAAAGAAAAATGATTGAACTTCATGATTCTGACTTTGACACTATTGATGGATTCCCGCTTCTTTGGCGCTGGTCTGATGAAAACCACACGGTATTTGTTCCCCAAGAACTGAATCTCATTCGGCCGTTCAAGCCGGAAACTTCACTAAAACTGCGCAATACACTACTGAAAGTAGACCAACAATACGGATTGAATCGTAACCTCACGAATAACTTCCGGGAAATCTATTCTAATGACGATAACGATGACACGATTCAGGACTGGCTCATCAAACTGCCAGTCACAGAGACAGAACAGATTTTACTGTCATGGACACCGGAGATCGCAATTATGACCACTTGGAAGTTGTTCACAGGAAGATGGTCAGACTTTTGGTATCCAACATCAGATGATCTTACTGTGACATCTGTTTCTATGGATTGGGTCCTTGCGATCTCACATTATGGCCGCATTCAATGGGCTGAGTGGATTAATGGATAACCATCGGGTGGTTCGGAGAGGGCGCACACCCTCAGCTCCGTTGGAGAAAAAACAAAAATGAAAGTTGCTAGATTTTTAAAGACACAAATGAAAGTTGCGCCACTTGTCGGTCGGAGAGATTTCAAAGGGGCATTACAAATCCTTGAGGGTGAGCTTATCGGTACTGATGAGGACACACCATATCTTGAAATTGTTGCTCATTGCCACTTGGAGGCTGGAAATAAAGAAAAGGCAATTGAAACGGCGAAAAAAACACTACAGAATAATCCTACCAACTTCGAGATGCCAAGGATGTTGTCACAGATATACGCAGAAAGCGAAGCTCATGAGCAAGCTGTTGAATATGTGAAGATTGGGCTCTGCAACTATCCATCTGAAGCCCTCCCCGTTCCCCCAGTATGGGCTTTCGGCGTATTAAAACTCGCTGGTAAACTCTCGGCCCGATGGAAGCATGTTGAAGAAGCTACAAAAGATGATCTCCTAGACTCTGACAAGGGCAGAAGAGACTGGCAATCGTGGGCAAAAGAATATTTGGTGTGGTACGGCGAAACCTTGAAGAAATGACTCCAACCAGGTGGCGGTTTCACGACTACTAAAATCAGCGTATAATCCAGATTCAGTTCAGGCTCCTTCGGCAAATGATAAAGCATTGGGGTGTGGAGTCATGCTACTTGTTGGATTTGCTCTGTTTGTATGTTACACTTTTTTAAAATAGTGAATGACTAATCTGTAGCGTATGTGCTGCTTGGTAACCGGTATAAATGATGTCGATATTAACAATGAAGAGTGTCGTATTTTTACAACAGCCAATTATGAGGGTGTTTTTTAGGGTGCCAGTTATAATCCGTAAATACGAAAACAATAATACTAGGATGTTACAATCCTGTATAAAGTCGGTAGGGGACGCCAAACAATTCACGGGTTACAGCTTATGCTGTAACCCGTTTTTGTTTTGGCAGTGACCTTTTCTGTTTTCTATCCATTTATAGTGATGATCTGAAGAATCTCGTCCACTCTGACACCGTCGAGGGTCTCCTCCTCTTGTAAGGCCATCGCCAGGGCGTCGAGCCGCCCCCTGTTTTCCCGCAGCAGTTTGTCAGCCGTTTCTTCTCCCTGGCGGATGAATGCGGTAATTTCCTGATCAATGATCCAGGCCATCTCTTCAGAGAAACTTTTCTCTTCGGCCAGCTTGCGTCCCAGAAACGGATGCTCTTCGCCACGGGTAAAGGCGACCGGCCCCACCTTCTCACTCATGCCCCACTGGCAGACCATTTTCTCGGAGAGGTCGGTGACCGCCTTCAGATCACTCTGGGCGCCGGTGGATACCTCGCCGAATACCAGCCTCTCGGCAGCTCTCCCCCCCAGGATCACACAGATACGGTTTTCCAGATAACTACGCGGGTAATAGTAACGGTCATCCTCCGGAAGCTGTTGTGTTACCCCCAGTGCCATGCCGTGGGGGATGATCGTTACCTTGTGGATGGGATCGGTGCCCGGAAGCAGTCTGGCAAGCAGGGCGTGTCCTGCCTCATGGTATGCGGTAATACGTTTTTCATTGTCGGAAATCACCATTTTCCGCTCGCCACCCATGAGGAGTTTGTCCTTGGCCTGCTCAAGATACCGCATGGTAACTGCCGGGGCTTTGTCCCGTGAAGC
Organism: uncultured Geobacter sp.; assembly: GCA_964609805.1. Taxonomy (GTDB): domain Bacteria; phylum Desulfobacterota; class Desulfuromonadia; order Geobacterales; family Pseudopelobacteraceae; genus CAIPTY01. The sequence continues at coordinate 13,520 of CAZSTJ010000017.1, forward strand.
AAGGATGGCAGCCTCATTCACCAGGTTCTCCAGGTCGGCACCGGTCATGCCGGGTGTTCCCTTGGCGATGGAGGTAAAATCAATCCCGTCCTCCATCGCAATCCTGCGGGTATGAACCTTGAGGATCTTCTCCCGATCCCGCCAGTCCGGCCGCTCGATCACCACATGCCGGTCGAAACGTCCGGGGCGGAGCAGCGCCGGATCCAGTACATCGGGACGGTTGGTGGCCGCCAGCACAATGACTTCCTCATGCCGGTCGAATCCGTCCATTTCCGAGAGGAGCTGATTCAGTGTCTGTTCCCGCTCGTCATTGCCGCCGCCCAGGCCAGTACCGCGACTGCGCCCCACGGCATCGATCTCGTCAATGAAGATGATGCTCGGCGCACCTTTCTTTGCATTGGCAAACAGGTCTCTGACCCGGCTGGCACCGACGCCGACAAACATCTCGATAAACTGGGATGCTGAGATGGTGAAGAAGTTAACCCCTGCCTCGCCTGCCACCGCCCGAGCCAGCAGGGTCTTGCCGGTGCCGGGAGGGCCGACCAGCAGAATCCCCTTCGGCACCTTGCCGCCAACCTGGCGGAACTGTTCCGGCTCCTTAAGATAATCAACAATCTCCTTCAACTCCTGTTTGCTGTTCTCCATTCCGGCAACATCATCAAAGGTGACATCAACCTTCTCGCCGCTGGTGTACAGCTTTGCCCCGGACTTGGCAAAGCTGCCGAACATGCCACCCGGGCCCATCTGTTTTTGGGCATTGCGGGAGATATACCACCAGACACCGATGATCAGTACCCAGGGGAGAAATGACACGAGAATAGCTAGTAAGGGGGATGTTTCTGTAGAAACGGCTTTGATTTCGACCTTGTGGCCGGACAATTCTGTCAGCAGTGTCGGGTCGGCTACAGAGGGCATAGTAGTGGTGAAGTGTTCCACCTCTCTGGTGACCTCCTTCCCCTGCACCGTTTCAGTTACCGGCGTTTTCTTCAGGAATTCGCCGCTGGCGACGATTCCCTTGAACGTGATTGATTTAAGATTGTTTCCTGCAAGTTCGCTCCGAAAACGGCTATAACTGATCTCGGCAGTTGGTGCTGCATCTCGACGCAGAAAACCGTAACCGAGATTAAACAGCATCACGGCTAACAGCAGGTAAAGGATCGGACGCCAAGACTGTTGGTTCATGGGGAGGCCCTTTGACAAAGTTACTTATATATTTCAGTATATCACCTTACTGTGTATTAACCCGTGGTTTCTTGGGCAGGCCACACTCATTCAGAAGTGCGTCATGGAGGGATCTGTATTGCCGGTTGCAATTCAGGTTTGAAGGCAGGGTGGGAGCCGAGTTGCCGTAATGATCGAATCGTTACGGGGTGTCTTGTCACCCCTGAGCGGTCACAGGTGGAATCAGTCGTGCACAAGGCTGATATGGGTATCTTGGGAGAGACGTTCGTAGCAAGCCCGCCAGAGGCGCAGCCAAATAAATCTATTGTTTTAACTCTTCCAGAATGTTCGCATCCCCCCCCCTGAAACGGCTTAGAATTCCCCTGCCGATGTCACGTGGCCTCCATGGGGGGTGCTGTCTGACGCAGTTTCGTAATGTCGCGCAGTGGTGGCGACCCGAACAGCCGGTTATATTCACGGCTGAACTGGGAAGGGCTCTCATAGCCCACCTGAAACGCTGCCGTTGCTGCATCCATGCGCTCTGCCAGCATCAGGCGCCGGGCCTCCTGCAGGCGCAGTTGCTTCTGATACTGCAGCGGACTGAGAGCGGTCATGGAGCGGAAGTGATGGTGAAAGGTGGAGCTGCTCATGCGGACCTGGGCCGCGAGATCGTCAATCCGTAACGGCTCTGCAAAATTCCCCTTCAACCAGTCGATGGCCCGCGCTATCTGATGGCTCTGGCTCCCGGCCGACGCAATCTGGCGCAGCCGCTCACCTTGGTCCCCCACCAGCAATCGGTAGATAATCTCCCGCTGGATGACCGGTGCCAGGATCGGTATATCCTTTTCTTCTCCGAGCAACTCGATCAGCCGCTGTATGGCACTGAGCAGCGGCAGGGTTACCTCGCCGGTTGCCATGCCTCGGCTCGATTGCTGAACTCGCGGTGGGGGAAGATTGCTGTCCACCATCAGCTGCGAGATTTCACGCTGATCCAGCATCAGTCTGAGTCCCAGATACGGCTTCTCGGGGCTGGCCTCGATAACCTGCACCACCGTGGGCAGCTGCACCGAGGTGATCAGGTAATGGTGTGCGTCATATATGTACGTGTCGTCTCCGAGTATTACACGTTTGGCCCCTTGTGCCACCAGGCAGATGCTCGGTTCGTACATGCCGGTAATCGGCTCGGTCGGTTCTGTCCGCCGAAAGAGTGCCAAACCCGGGACGGCGGTTACATGAAGCTCGCCTTTTTCGGTCAATCGGGCAATGTTTGTTCTCAATGATCCGATCGCAACTTCCAAGCTGTTATCCCCAATATCCTTTGTTAAATCCGCTCTCATCACCGATTCCCCCTGATCAAATAGTACCTGCCGCCACAATGGGTTACAACAATTTTCCGGGCTTCAGTAGTATTAGGCAATAAGTCGGCAGGATTGGTCTACCGGTCATTGTGTTTCCTGGAGTAGGTTATAATCATCAACTGAGGCAGTGATAAACCAGACAAACCGGAACCAAAACCACAGCTTGTTTCACGCAACGCCGCTACGACGCAACGCAAATCACCATAAAGGTACAAGGAGAAAACAATGCAAAAACGTACATTGGGAAAATGCGGGCTGGAGGTTTCAGCGCTCGGACTCGGTTGCATGGGGATGAGCTTTTCCTATGGTCCTCCGAAGGACAAACAGGAAATGATCGCGCTCCTGCGGACAGCCGTTGAGCGGGGTATAACCTTCTTTGATACCGCAGAGATTTATGGTCCCTTCATCAACGAAGAACTGGTGGGCGAGGCGCTGGAGCCGCTGCGCGACCGGGTGGTGATCGCCACCAAGTTCGGTTTCAACACCGGCTTTGATCCTCGCAGTCCCAAGGAGGGAGTGGCGATGCTCAACAGCCGGCCGGAAAACATCCGTAAGGTGGCCGAGGAATCGCTCAAGCGCCTGCGCACCGATGTTATCGACCTCTTCTACCAGCATCGCGTTGATCCGGATGTACCGATCGAAGATGTGGCAGGGGCGGTGAAGAAGTTGATCCAGGAGGGGAAGGTCAGGCACTTCGGGCTGTCGGAGGCGGGCATTCAGACGGTCCGTCGCGCCCATGCCGTGCAGCCGGTAGCGACGGTTCAGAATGAGTACTCGCTCTGGTTCAGGCGGCCTGAAGAAGGGCTGCTGCAGATGCTGGAAGAGCTGGGCATCGGACTCGTTCCCTACAGCCCGCTGGGCAAGGGATACCTGACCGGCACGATGGACGCGGGTACGACCTTCGACAGCAGTGACTTCCGCAGCTCCCTGCCGCGTTTTACCCCCGAGGCGCTGCAGGCGAATCAGGCGTTGGTTGATCTGCTCGGCAGAATTGCCGCGGCGAAACAAGCCACCCCGGCCCAAATCGCCCTGGCCTGGCTCCTGGCCCAAAAGCCATGGATCGTACCGATCCCCGGGACCACAAAGCTGGAGCGGCTGGACGAGAACATCGGAGCGGCAGCCATCCATCTGACAACAGGCGATCTATGCGAGATCGAGCAGGCCGCCGCACAGATTACGGTCCAGGGAAACCGCTACCCCGATAAACTTGAAGAGTTGACCGGACACTAATACAACAACCAAATGAGGAGAAGAAATTATGTACCAAGCCAAAGCCTATTCCGTTGCCAGTGCCACTTCCCCGTTTGTCTCCGACACCATCCAGAGACGTGAAACGACCGAGCGTGACGTGCAGATTGAGATCCTTTTCTGCGGTATCTGCCACTCCGACCTGCACACGGCACGCAACGAGTGGAGCAGCGTCATGCCCACGACCTATCCCTGTGTGCCGGGACATGAGATCGTCGGCCGGGTCAGCAAGGTCGGATCGGCGGTCACCGCGTTCAAAGCGGGTGATCTGGTGGGCGTCGGCTGCATGGTCGATTCGGACCACAGCTGCCCCAACTGCCAGGCTCAGGTAGAGCAGTTCTGTCCTGGTGGTACCTTCACCTATAACTCACCGGATAAGCACGGCACGGCGCCGGTCACCTATGGTGGTTATTCCGAAAGTATCGTGGTCGACCAGCACTTCGTGCTGCGCGTTCCGGAAAATCTCGACCTGGCCGGCGTCGCTCCGCTCCTCTGCGCCGGGATCACGACCTATTCACCGCTCCGCCGCTGGGGTGATCTCAAGGGGAAGAAGGTCGGCATAGTCGGCCTCGGCGGCCTGGGGCACATGGGGGTCAAGTTCGCCCGTGCCTTCGGTGCCCGTGTGGTGGTCTTTACGACCTCCCTGAACAAGAAAGATGATGCGCTTCGCCTGGGAGCCCACGAGGTCATCATATCCACCAATCCGGAAGAGATGCGGCAGCATGCCGGCACCTTCAACTTCATTCTCGACACCGTTGCCGCCGATCACGACATTAACGCCTACCTGAACATGCTCGGCCTGGAGGGGAACATCACCCTGGTCGGTGCACCGGAGACACCGCTTCAGGTATCTGCCTTTGCGTTGCTGTTCGGTCGCCGCAGCATCTCCGGCTCACTCATCGGCGGGATCAAGGAGACCCAGGAGATGCTGGACTTCTGCGGAGTGCACAACATCATCTCTGACGTGGAGGTCATCCCGATCCAGCAGGTCAATGAGGCTTACGAGCGGCTGGTCAGGTCCGAGGTGAAGTACCGCTTCTCCATCGATATGGCGTCGCTCAAAGCGGTGTAGAGAGGGACAAATCGGCTGGTCACTGCCGGCGAGCATTCAAGGTTGATACAACGCGATAACGACCGGTGAGAATCGTATGTGATTAGAAATCAAGATAATCGAAACAAAGGGAATGGCGTTATAATGGTTGACCTCCTCAAATTCATGGTGGGAGGAATGGTCAGTAGTAAACCGGGCATTACCCCATCTTACCCGGTAAGGAGAAAACGATGTCCATCGTAAAAACTGTTATGTTGGAAGCAGATATCACTGTTTCATCTGGAATGGTGATGGCTGCAGACTATAAACTGAGTCCGTTTACTCTGGCCTATGACGGTACGATTACCGAAAACGTCATTGACAATGACAATATTCATTCTTCCCGTTCTTCGCTAACACACTCCAGATAAGGAACCCTGACATGAATACTACACAAAACGGCCACATTCGAGAAACCGGTCCTGCCATGCCGGACCGGCGCACGTTTCTTATCGCAGGCGCAGGGGTGGTGGCAGCCTCGTTGCTGCCCAGTGTTTCCGCCGCTGCACACGTTCAGGAAGGGCAGAACTCCCATCGAGGCACAGGCGCAGGCAGTTCTCAACAGCCCACAAGCCTGGGGAATCGCAGGCTCGGCGCACTCGAGGTGTCGAGCATTGGCCTCGGCGTACAGAACATGAGCCGAAAATATGAAACCACCGTGCCATACCGGCCGGAAATGATCGACGTCATCCGCACCGCCTTTGACCATGGTGTCACCTTTTTCGACGCGGCGGAGGCGTACGGCCCGTTCGAGGTAGAACGCATTCTTGGTGAAGGGGTAGCTCCCTTCCGCAATAAGATTGTGATTGCAACTAAATTCGGCTGGAACATCGATCAGGAAACCGGCAAGCGGCTTCCGGGGCTCAACAGCCGACCGGAACATATCAAGCGGGTAGTCGAAGCTATGCTCAAGCGCCTCCACACCGACCGCATTGACCTCCTCTACCAGCACCGCGTTGACCCGCAGGTGCCGATCGAAGATGTTGCCGGTGCGATAAAGGAGTTGAAGGCACAAGGCAAGGTTCTGCACTGGGGCTTGTCCGAGATGGGGATTACGACGCTGCGACGTGCCCATGCAGAACTGCCTGTCACTGCAGTGCAGAGCGAGTACTCGATGTTATGGCGGGGACCCGAGAAGGACGTACTCCCGGTCTGTGAGAAACTTGGAATCGGTTTTGTGCCGTGGAGTCCTCTCGGCGTGCAGTTTCTGAGCGGCTGGATCGACGCCACTACCCGGTTTGCTCCCGGTGATTTTCGAGGCACGGAGTCCCGCTTCTCGCCGGAGAACCTGCCGCACAATCTGGGGCTTGTGGATTTGGTAAAGGCGTGGGCGGCAAGAAAATCAGTCGCACCTGCTCAAATCGCACTGGCGTGGCTGATGGCACAAAGACCCTGGATCGTGCCGATCCCGGGGACAACCCATAAGGAGCATATGCTCCAGAATATCGGCGCGAGTGATGTTCGTTTTTCGGTTGCCGAACTGGCAGAACTGAATGCATCTGTTGCGGCGATCAAGATCCGGGGGCAGCGTCTCCCAGACTCAGTACAGGCCTTCTCGGATGTAGAGGCGCCCTCAAAGAGATAATCCAGAAGTTCATCACAGTCGAGACAATGAATGGTTATATTTATGGCAAAGAAGGTAGTTATCATCTCTGCTTCTCCCCGGAAAGGCGGGAATTCCGATTTCCTGTGTGACCAGTTCATGCGCGGCGCAACAGAAGCAGGGAATCAGGTTGAGAAGATTTTTGTATGCGACAGGACAATCAACTACTGTACCGCCTGTGACGCCTGTCAGGATAATGGCGGAACGTGCGTCCAGAAGGACGACATGGCGGAGATCCTCGATAAGATGATCAGTGCTGACGTGATCGTCATGGCCACCCCGGTATATTTCTTCACCATGAATGCCCAGATGAAGACCTTGATCGACAGGACCTATGCGCGCTATACGGCGGTCAGCAACAAGGAGATGTATTTCATCATGACCGCTGCGGTCGGCAATAAAGACCTACTGGAACGGACTCTCGAATCATTCAGGGGGTTCACTGCCTGTCTGACTGGAGCCAAAGAGAAGGGTGTCATCTTCGGAACCGGGGCCTGGAACAAAGGGGACATCAGGAAAAGCCCGGCAATGGATCAAGCGTGTGAGATGGGAAAGCATGTCTAGCCCCGGAAACATCAGCTCGTCGGCCCTCCCTGGATGTTTGCAGCAATGAAACAAATCCTATTCTGCGTCGTACTATTTGGAGCCCTGATCGTTATGCTCTCTACACTACTCTACAGTGGCAGCACAGCCCTGGCACGGTCACCGCTATCCCTCGAAAGTGATCGAAATAATCCGGTAACGGTGACAAAAGGCGGGGCGCTTGAACTGGCTCTCATTATGTGGGATTTCTTCTTCAATAAACCTGCTGATACCCGTCCATCAGGTAAGATCCCCGTACAGACGTTGACAAAACAGCAGTTACTGACTGCCCCGAACGATACGGTATATCGCCTTGGTCATTCAACCGTGCTTCTGAAGTTGCAGGATCATTTTTTGCTCACCGACCCCATGTTTTCCGATCGGGCGTCACCGGTACAGTGGGCAGGGCCGGAACGCTTTCACACGCCACCGATCAGTATCGACGAGTTGCCGCCAATCAAGGCGGTCATTATCTCTCACGATCATTATGATCACCTAGACCATGACTCCATCATGAAATTGGAGAAAAAAACGGAATATTTCCTGACACCGCTCGGAGTGGGAGACATTCTGGTTGACTGGGGGGTGCCTCAAGCAAAGGTTAAGCAGTTGGACTGGTGGCAGCAGATTGAAGTGGGCGGTATCCGTTTTGTTGCTACGCCGGCCCAGCACTTTTCCGGTAGAGGTCTCGTCGGCAGGAATCAAACCCAGTGGGCTTCATGGACAATTCTTGCTGCAGACCAACGCGTGTTCTTCAGCGGTGATTCAGGCTACTTCAAAGGGTTCAGGCAAATCGGCGAGAAGTACGGCCCCTTTGATATGACCCTGGTGGAAACCGGTGCCTATAATGCAAACTGGCCGGAAGTCCATATGAATCCGGAAGAAAGTCTGCAGGCTCATATCGATTTGAAAGGCAGGTGTCTGCTTCCGATCCATAACGGCACCTTCGATTTATCCATGCACTCCTGGCACGAACCGTTCGACAGGATCGTCACCCTGGGAAAGGCTCAAGGTATCCCGGTCGTGACTCCCGTGATGGGTGTTGCTGTCAGTACGCTCAACACGAATATTGTCCGGCGCTGGTGGCAGGAAACTTTAACAGGAAGCGAACGGTGGCAGGTTAAAGGTCAAGCCGCAGACAGTCGTCTGTGATAACCGATGTCTCAGCGAAGCCTGCGAGAAGGGACGTACATCCGATATTACATATGGCATCGCTGAAGGGCTGATGGCAAACTCGCTGTAATGGAGGCTACTATGGATAATAATCAAATAAAAACTCACGGGCAAGATGAGCGAACAGCCCTCACCCGCCGGGAATTCATCAAGGGGGTCGGGATCGGTGGTGGTGCCGTTATTCTGTTCGGCCAGTTTGGCGTTCAGGCAGCGGCATGGGCGCTCAGCGGAGATCCCCAACTCAAAATGATTCTGGTGGATTATTTAAAATGTACCGGCTGCCGGACCTGTGAAACGGCCTGCTCTGCGCGAAACAGTCCGGTGTCCATCGCTGGCAGGGAACTGCCCGGACTGGGTAATCCCCGCTTTGCCAACATCCGGGTCCACAGCTTCAACCCCGACGTGGATGTGCCGAGCGTCTGCGCCATGTGCAGCGATACTCCCTGCGTAAAGGCGTGTCCGGTTGATCCGGACGCGAAAACCGGGCGGCGCGCCCTTTATCGGGATCAGGCGACGCACACGATCCACAACGATCCCGGCAGGTGCATCGGCTGCCGGAGTTGCGCCAGTGCCTGTTCCGGCCAGAGAACCGGGGTGATTACCCCCAACGCCGTAACAGGCAAGCCCGAGCGGATGTGTACACTCTGCGGCGGTGACCCTCAGTGTGTCAAGCGTTGCCCGTTCGGGGCGCTCTCCTCTGTCGAGGTCCGGCGTGACCGGAAGTTCTACGGCCTCGGCCCGGAAAAAATAGCAGCTGAACTGGCCAGGGGCTGGTACGGGACGGCGGAGTTCGGAGGTGTGAAATGAGCGGGAAACCTGGGTACCATGGAGTGATTCTGAACATAGACCTTTCCACCGGCAGGAGTGAAAAAGTGCCCATCTCCCCTGCAGATCTGGACAAATTTGTCGGTGGGCAGGGGCTTGGCATGAAGATCCTCTGGGACCGGCTGAAGCAGCCGGGAGTCAACCCCCTGTCTCCCGAAAACCCGCTGATCTTCATGCCCGGACCGTTTTCGGGGCTTCCGGTCCCTTCCTCGTCCAGGACCTGCGTGGTGACGAAATCGCCCATCACCTCACCGGTGGAGTCCGAGTACCCCCATGCCTCGACGGTTTCCTACTCGAACATGGGCGGTTTTTTCGGCCCCGAGATCCGTTTTGCTGGCTATGACGGGATCGTCATTTCCGGTAAAGCGAAGGAGCTCTCCTATGTGGTCATAGATGACGATAAGGTTGAAATTCGCGAGGGGAAGAGGTTCAAGGGGATGCGTACGGATGCCTTTGACAAGATATTCCTGGATGCGCTTGGCGACCGGCGATTTAAGACCGTCTACATCGGGCCGGCCGGAGAAAATCTCGTGCCGTATTCCAGCATCCTTCATACGGCAGGGCGTGCGGCGGGGCGGGGTGGTATGGGCTGCGTCATGGGATCCAAAAACCTGAAGGCTATTGCGGTGAAGGGTTCGGGACAGCCGGGTGTTGCCGACCATCCGCGGTTCCTTGCCGCCCTGGATCAGGCCCGGTCGGCCCTCTACGGCACCGCCTACGCCAAGTCCTGGGCGGAGCAGGGAACGGCCCGGGCCATCGTCGGCAACAGTAATGCCGGGACAGAGGCGGTTCGCAATTATCGCGAGGGGACCTTCGCCGAGGCCGACAAGATCGGCGGCGACGCTGCCCGGCGCGATGTCTGGGTAAAAGACATCGCCTGCTACTGTTGCCCGCTGGCCTGCAAGAAAAGCGGCATCACGAAAGGCAAATACGGCGGCATTGTCCACGACGGCCCCGAGTATGAAACCGGAGTCATGCTCGGCTCGAACCTTCTGATCTCCGACATGCCCGGGCTGCTGAAGGCGATCTCCACACTTGACGATCTCGGTCTGGACCAGATCTCGACCGGAAATGTCATCGGCTTTCTCATGGAGGCTTATGAGAAAGGGCTGATCAACCGGAGTTTCCTGGACGGCATCGATCTTAAGTGGGGGAGCGTCGATGCGACGCTGGCGATGATCGAAAAGATCGCCGCCCGGGACGGCATCGGTGCCCTGGCCGCCGAAGGGGTGCGGGCACTTTCCTGGCACATCGGCAAAGGAAGTGAAAAATTCGCCATCCAGGTAAAGGGGCTCGAACTGGCGGCGCACAACATCCAGGCAAATCAGCCCCGGGGGCTCTCGTACGCCACGGCCTCCCGGGGAGCCTGCCATATGAGCGGAGACAACATCGCCATGCAGAACCGGCGGGCCATCCTCGACTCCACCGGCATGTGCTTTTTCCCCACCTTCGAGCCGGCGCTGGAGAAACCGATGCTCTCCCTGCTCAGCGCCATCACCGGCCATGAATACGACAACGCGGAGTTCGAAAAAGCCGGCGAACGGATCTTTAACCTGGAGAAGCTGTTCAATTACCGCGAGGGTTTTCGCCGTGCAGATGACCGGCTGCCCGACCGCTTTTTCGAGGACGCCTTCACGGTCGGCCCCAAGAAGGGTTCGGTACTCGATCGTAACCAGTTCAACGCCCTGCTCACCCAGTACTACAAAGATCGCGGCTGGGATCCTGAAACCACCAAACCGGGGAAAGCAAAGTTGCAGGAGCTCGGGCTTGATTCGATCTGATCACCGGGAGGTAAGAACATGAACACTAGAACTTTTATTATATCGTCGGCCCTGATCGTTTCTTTTGTTGCTGTTGCGGGCCGGGCGCTGGCCACCGACGCCCCCAAACCGGCGCAGACAATCTCCCGTGCCGGCACCCAGGCTCCCATCAAAGGACCTGCCGACTTCTTCACCGGGGATGTCCGTGTCGATCCTCTGTTTGCTTCCAATGATGCGGCCCCGTTCTCCGGTGCCTATGTGACCTTCGAGCCCGGTGCCAGGTCCTCCTGGCATATCCATCCGACCGGCCAGCGCCTGCTGGTGACCGCCGGTGTCGGCCGGACCGGTGAATGGGGCGGGACTGTCGAAGAGATCAAGGCCGGTGACGTGATCTGGTGCCCCCCAAAGGTAAAGCATTGGCACGGCGCCTCACCGACTACGGCCATGACCCATATCGCCCTCACCGGGACAGCCAACGGCAAGAACGTCGAATGGCTGGAAAAGGTCAGCGACGAGCAATACCACGGTACGCAGGAGATCAAGCATGAATAGGATAGTCACCCTATTTCTGGCAATCCTGTGTGCTGTGTTATGCAGCATAGCAGCCATTGCGGAGGCACAATCCGTGGACAAGAAGCAGCCACTGAGTTCAAGACAGCAGGGCATTATCCCCCTCGCCGCCTTTACCGCCAAGGGCGATCTGGAAAAACTGAAAGCCTCCCTGAATGAAGGGCTGGATGCCGGCTTGACCGTCAACGAGATCAAGGAGATCCTGGTGCAGTTGTATGCCTATGCCGGCTTCCCGCGCAGTCTGAACAGTATCGGCACCTTCATGGAGGTTCTGGAAGAGCGGCAGAAAAAGGGAATCAAGGATGAGGCCGGCAGAGAGACAAATCCCCTGCCTGTTAATAAAAGCAGTATCGAACTTGGTACGGATATTCAGACGCGGCTGGTTGGAAAACCGGTGACCGGGGCGATATATACCTTCGCTCCGGCCATTGATCAGTTTCTGAAAGGGCACCTGTTCGGCGACATCTTCGGCCGGGACAACCTGGACTTTCAGAGCCGGGAGATTGCCACCATTGCGGCCCTGGCCGGCATGGATGGGGTC
>CAZSTJ010000018.1:0-24483 GCA_964609805.1 uncultured Geobacter sp.
CTATTTTATTGATGACATGATTGCCCAGGCCAAAAACTTCGGCCGGGCGGATCTGAAACGGATTTTCATGGAGTTGTATCGCTGCGATGTGGCGTCAAAGACGGGGGGAGGTCAGCCCTACTCACTGATGCACGGGCTGATCGTTGATATCTGCGTTTACTAGACACTGTTCGTTGGAGTGAAGAAACAAAAACAGGGGGACGGACCGTACAGGTCGTCCCCCTTGATAATTCTGGAGAAGGTTGTGGCTAACTGTTAGCCGAGGGTGTTCACCAGCAGCGTCAGACGGGAGACGTTGCGTGATGCGTTGGAGCGGTGGATGACACCCTTGGAAGCGGAGGCATCGATGACCGGGATAGCGGCCTTCAGCGCAGCGGCGGCTGCGTCCTTATCCTTGGCTGCAACGGCTTCGCGAACCCTTTTGATGTATGTCTTCAGCGTCGACGTAATGTGCCGGTTGCGGGCATTACGCTTCGCGTTCTGTTTGATCCTTTTGATTGCCGACTTGTGATGTGCCAAACTGCACCTCCATGAGACGATTAGTACGTATTTTGAATGCTAAAAATGAATTATTAGCATCGACGCCATAGCAGTGTCAAGCTATTTGTTAACAATCCGGACAATGCGGCCTTCTATCTGCAGCCTGCCTTCAGTGAAGAGCCGGATAGCCTCGGGGAACAGCCGGTGCTCTTCTGCCTGGATACGGGCAGAGAGGGCCGACTCCGTATCATCCGGGAGTATCGGCACGACCGCCTGGAGGATGATCGGCCCGGTATCGGTGCCGCAATCGACAAAATGGACCGTGCATCCCGAGTATTTCACTCCGTAATCCAGGGCCTGCTGCTGGGCATGCAGCCCCGCGAAGGACGGGAGCAGGGCAGGGTGGATATTCATAATGGCATTGGGATAGGCTGAAACCATGACCTCTGAAAGGATCCGCATGAATCCGGCCAGCACGACCAGTTCAACATCATGACCCCTGAGGATCTCCACCAGCGCGGCATCGTATTCCCTGCGGTTCCGGTAGCCGCCGTTTTCATGCACAACCGTCGGGATGCCATGTTTTTCCGCACGTTGCAGGGCATAGGCATCCGCCACGTTACTGATGACACAGGCGATGCGGGCATTGAGTTCGCCCGCTTCAATCCGGTTAATGATGGTCTGAAGATTGGTCCCGTTGCCGGAGACCAGCACCGCCAGGGTGCAAGGTCGTTGAGCGGCGCTCATCATACCAGCTGTACGCATTCGTCCCCTTCGGGACAGGCGATAATCTCACCGATATGGAAGGCCTGCTCACCAAGCCCCTTGAGGCGGTCGATGACGTCCTCAACCTGCTGTTCAGGAACAGCCAGCACCATACCGATCCCCATATTGAAGGCACGGTACATCTCGTCACGCTCGACATTGCCGGCATCACGCAATATCTCGAACAGAGCCGGCCGCTGCCAGCTGTCGAGGCGGATGGCGGCACGGCAACCGCGCGGCAGGATCCGCGGTACATTCTCGAGCAGACCGCCACCGGTGATATGGGCAATACCGTTGAGGGTAAAATCCTTCATCAGGTTCAAGACGGAACGGACATAGATGCGTGTCGGTGTCAGCAACTGCTCCCCGACAGTGATGTTGGTGCCGGGGAATAGGGCGTCCACGGTAAGCCCAAGACGTTCGAACACCAGCTTGCGGGCCAGCGAATAGCCGTTGCTGTGGAGGCCGCTGGAGGCGATGCCGATCAGCTGGTTGCCGACAGCAATACTGGAACCGTCGATGATGGCATCCCGTTCGACAACGCCGACGGTGAAACCGGCAATGTCGTATTCGCCGTCGGCGTAGAAACCGGGCATTTCAGCTGTTTCCCCGCCTATAAGGGCACAGCCTGCCTGACGGCATCCCTCGGCAATCCCCTTGACGACCTCCGCCGCCTTTTCCGGGAGGAGCCTGCCGGTCGCCAGGTAGTCGAGGAAAAAGAGCGGTTCCGCGCCCTGAACGATGATATCGTTTACGCACATGGCTACCAGGTCAATGCCGACCGTGTCGTGTTTGTCCGCCAGGAAGGCGAGCTTGAGTTTGGTGCCGACACCGTCGGTACCGGAGACCAGTACCGGATTCTTGTATTTAGCCGAGTTCAGCGAAAACAGACCGCCAAACCCGCCAATATCAGCCATCACCTCGGGCCGATACGTCGACTTGACCAACGGCTTGATCATGTTAACGAAGCTGTTCCCCGCTTCGATATCTACACCCGCATCCTTATAGGTAACCCTTGAATCACTCACATTCGCCTCCTCGATAAAAGCATTCTTTTTTAGTGCATGGTTCCGGAAAAGTCAATTTCAAACTGGGCAGGCGGCTGGAGACGAAAGTACCCTCAACACGATTAACGCTTGACAATTCATGAGGTTTTGGGATTATTGCACTACTATGCGCATGGGCAGCTATTATACAGCAGTTTTTATGACGTTATTCTTGGTGTCTCTCGGGGCGGTTCGCGCGCAAGCCGATATCTATCGTTACGAAGATGACGAGGGAATTGTTCATTTCACCGACGCCCCGACCGACAAGCGTTTCAAGATCTTCATGCGTGATCTCAAGAAGGACAAGCAGCTGCGCACAAAGCTACAGTTTGCCAGCACGGTCAACCCCGCAGAGTACGATCATATCATTGCCTCATGCGCCTCCAAATACGGTGTCAGCGCATCCCTGATCAAAGCGGTCATCCACGCTGAATCCGGCTATAATCCCCAGGCAGTATCCCGGAAGGGCGCCAGCGGGCTGATGCAGCTCATGCCGGAGACCGCCCGCTCTCTGAAGGTCAGCAACCGCTTTGATCCCAAGGACAATGTAGAGGGAGGTGTAAAGTACCTGCGCTTCCTGCTCGACACCTTCCGTGGTGATGTTTCCCTGGCTGTCGCCGCCTACAACGCCGGTCTGAACAAGGTGGCCCGCTACGGCGGCATCCCGCCGTACAACGAGACCCGCACCTATGTCAACCGGGTGCTTTCCTACATGCAGTCCTATCAGGCCAACTAGCAGATGACGACAAAGCCGGTCTCTCCCATCCTCAACCTGCCCAACATCCTGACCCTGGCACGGATTGCCGCCATCCCGGTGATGGCCATCCTTTTGCTTTCACCATCTCAGGAGACAACCTTCTGGGCCGCCGCCCTGTTCTCGGCAGCTTCGGTCACCGACTGGCTCGACGGATATCTGGCCCGCCGTATGGGGATTGTCACCATCTTCGGCAAGTTCCTTGATCCGATTGCCGATAAACTGATCGTTATGGCGGCCCTGATCATGATCCTTCCCTTCAATCGGGTGCCGGCATGGATGGTACTGGTGATACTGGGGCGGGAGATCATCATAACCGGTCTGCGGGGAATTGCATCGAGCGAGGGGATCGTTATCCAGGCCAGTGACCTGGGTAAACACAAGACCATCTTCCAACTGGTGGCCATCATCGGCCTGCTGCTGCACTTCGATTACAACTGGTTCTTCGGCATACAGCATGAACTGCTGCGGGTCAACATGCATAACGTCGGCATGTTCTTTCTCTGGATAGCTACCCTGCTGACCGTCTGGTCAGGGGTTGATTATCTGGCAAGGTTCATCAAGGTCATCGCTCGTTGAGTATCCTCTTAGTTTGACCTGTCGAGTATGATCTCGAATCTCTCTCCACCACGGCTCAACCTAACCCGGTCCCGCTGAATATCCTCGACCCGGGCCCCCTCGATCACCGCTCCCCGTGTCACTGTCCGCCCGTTGATTACCGCCAGACTTTCACCGCCACCATCCTGGAATGCAATGCCGTCAAGGTGGAGCTCCGCCTTGGGGGCACTCTGCTGAGGAGGGGGCGTTGCTGCCTGAGGAACAACCGGAACGGCCTGGCCAGCTTCAGGAAACTTCTGCAGCACATTCTGCGGTATGGTGGCTGGGGAGGGGACAGGGCTCTTCTTCTGGATGTGTGGCGGGATGGGACGGGGCATAGATTCCGGGCGCAAGGTTACGTTTTTTTCGGTCTTAATGACAGAAGATGTATCGATAGCAGTGGGGGGAGCCGCCGCAGGGGGGGGACTCCTGAGTGCCACCGGTTCCTGCACGGCGACCCGCTGACCCATGGTTGGTTTCAGCACCAGGTACACCGCCGCACCGCCGCCGACAAACAGCGTAAGCGCACCAAGCAGTATCACTAACAGCGGCGTTCGCCTGCGCAGCGGAACGTTTCTGATGATCTCCGCGTCAATCCTGATTTCATGGGGCCTGCGAACGGCTTTCTCCTGCTCCAGCCGCTTCAGCGCCTTCAAAATGGAACTCATCCGTTCAGCTTCCTTTCAGGGACGGAACCTTGCGGGTACCGTCATATCGACTCAGCAACGCCAGGGTCATCTCGCCGGGGGCATCGTTAGGCGGCAGACCGACAGCATTCTGGAACGACCTGACGGCAGCCATCGTCTCCGGTGAATAGACTCCGTTTACGTCGCCCCGATACATGCCGGCACGTTTGAGCAGTTCCTGCAACCATCTGACTTCGGAGCGTCTTTCACCGGGGACGATGCTGTCAGGTATCTGCCCGGTATTTTGCCAGACCAGATAGTAGGTACCGTTGGCAATCATCGCCAGATCATTCTTTGGAACCCTATGGCTGTCGAAGAGGGCAG
Source organism: uncultured Geobacter sp. (assembly GCA_964609805.1). Lineage (GTDB taxonomy): Bacteria > Desulfobacterota > Desulfuromonadia > Geobacterales > Pseudopelobacteraceae > CAIPTY01. The sequence continues at coordinate 4,653 of CAZSTJ010000018.1, forward strand.
GGGTGACATTCACGGTACCGTTACCGGCCGCTGTGACGGCGTACGCATACTCCCCCAAAGCACCGGTTACGGCGGTCATGGCCAGAAACGGAAGATCTGTCCGGATCACGTCATCGAGGGATCCGTGAAACAGGGTGACGCGCAGATTGCGCCTGGCAGCGATACGCCTGAACATATCGGGCACATCCAGTCCCTCGGTAAAGAGTTTGATCGGCCGGACACCCCACGCCTCGGCGAGCGCATTGAATGCCAGCACATGGGTGTCATTCTGGTCGTAGGATGAGATCTCCCGTTTCAACCTGTTGATGGTATCCGCATTGGGGTCCGCCTTGGAGACGGCTGTCGACGGCAACGGCGCGGCGGTCACCGGCCATAACCGCCCAAACCCTGGTATCGTGACACGTCCGGGCGACGATGGCGACTGCCGGTGGAACCATCCGAAAAAGAGCAGCAGAATACAGAAACTTGCAGTAAAGGCTGCAATCAGGGCCAGACGTCGCGTCTGGGAACGATGCAACAGTTCCTTCATGGCCCGCACCACAATGCCTGAGCTGATCAGCCGACGCTCATCGCCATAGGCGGTCAACAGGGAGCGATCACAGAGGATGTTGATCATACGCGGTATGCCGCGGGCAAAGAGATGAATCAGTACCAGGGCTGCGCCGGTAAAGACAACACCGCCGGTCTCGCCGGCCACCTCCATCCGCTGCCTGATATAGGAGCGGGTCTCCTCCCTGCTCATGGGGCCCAGTTTGTAGCGCACGGCAATACGCTGGTTCAGCTGGCGCAGATCCGGTCGACTCAACAATTCATCCAGTTCCGGCTGACCCGCCAGAATGATCTGGATCAGCTTGTCACTTTCAGTTTCCAGGTTGGAAATCTGACGTACCTGTTCCAGAACCTCCGGTTGCAGGGTCTGCGCTTCATCGATGACCAGCACGACAGTCCGTCCAGACGCGGTCTCCTCCAGCAGAAAACCGTTCAATTCGGCAAGCAGTTCATTGGAATGGTCGCTGGTTGCCGGGAGTCCGAATTCGGAATTGATGGTGCGCAGGAGTTCGACACTGGTGAGGCTCGGACTGAAGATCAACGCCATGCGGTAGGCATCGTCCTGCAGCTGACTGAGTAGGGTCCGCAGCACAGTCGTCTTGCCGGTGCCGACCTCACCGGTCAGGGCAATGAAACCGTAACGGTTGTTGATGCCGTACAACAGATGGGCAAATGCTTCCTTGTGATTTTTGCTGAGGAAGATGAAGCGGGGATTGGGGGTCAGGGTAAACGGCTTTTCCCTGAATCCGAAATAGGTTGTGTACATAGATAGTTTGCCGCCGGTCGGGACGCACGGTATGATTTTCTGTTGTATATTTCACATATCCAGACTACTTTCAAGCAAAATCAGGTAGATCTGGATCCGGTCTTTGCACTGTTTTCCAATGTATCACACAGGACGAGAAAAACATAATGCTTTGCACGAACAATTTATCGACATCACCTTCAGATAAAAGACATTTTCTATCACTATCACCTGATCAGCACGCCGTAGCATCGGTCTATCCCTGCAAGGTTTCTCCCTATTATGCCGGATTGATCAAATCGGAAGGCGACCCCATCTGGCTGCAGTGCATGCCGGACAGTCGCGAACTGGAAGACCGTCAACAGGATCCCGATCCGCTGGCAGAGACATCTCTCAGCCCGGTACCGGGCCTGATCCACCGCTATCCCGACCGGGCTGTTCTGCTTGTATCAAACCGCTGCCCGGTCTACTGCCGCTTCTGCATGCGCAAGCGACATGTGGGTCAGGAAGACGGTCCTGAATTCAGCGTTGACACCCTCAACACCGCCGCCGAGTATCTCGAACAGACACCGGCCATCTGCGATGTTATCCTTTCGGGGGGCGACCCGCTCATGCTGGATGACACGTCCCTCTGCACCATACTTACCCGCTTGAGAAAGATCCCCCACCTGAAGGTGATCAGGATCGGCACCCGGGTTCCGGTGACCCTGCCGGAAAGGATCACGCCCGAGCTGTGCAGCATGTTAAAGCGGTTTCACCCGCTGTACATCAATACCCATTTCAATCACCCTCACGAGATCACTCCTCACTCAGCACGGGCCTGTGAATTGCTGGCCGATGCCGGCATCCCCCTGGGCAACCAGACGGTGCTTCTGCGTGGCGTCAACAATGACGCCGATACCATGCGGGAGTTAATGACCGGCCTGCTCGAACTGCGGGTTCGTCCCTATTACATTCACCAGATGGACTTGATCCGCGGTACCGCTCACTTCAGAACGCCGGTATCCCATGGACTCGACATCATGAGATCGCTGCGAGGACACATCAGCGGCATTGCGGTACCACATTTCGTGATTGATCTGCCGGGAGGGAAGGGGAAGGTGGCATTACTACCTGACGAAACGGAGAGGGAAGGGGACCTCCTGATCCTGAAGACCTACCGCGGCGAGCGGGTCCCCTATCGGGATATCACAGATCCTCAGGGGTAAAGGCCAGTACCTCGTCGATACAGGTTGCCCCCCCCAGGAGCATGACCAGACGGTCAACACCAAGCGCGATACCAGCAGCAGGCGGCATGCCGGACAGCTCTCTCAGGAACGGTTCCGGCAGCGGCAGGGCAGGGCGTCCATGGCTTTGACGCACCAGATTTGCCTCATGGAAGCGACGGCGCTGTTCTGAAGGATCCGTCAACTCACTGAAACCATTGGCCAGTTCAAGCCCTCCGGCATAGAGTTCAAACCGTTCAGCCACGGCAGGATTTGCAGGCTTGGACCTCGCCAGGGCCGCCATCTGGATCGGATAATCCACCAACAGGACCGGCCTGCTTTGGATCAGCTCAGGCTCAATCCTGTCGACCATAATTTCATCAAAGCTGCCACCGGCAACAGCATCAGACAGCGGCAGATCGCTCCACTGACGGAACGCCTCACCGACGGTAATCCGCTCACATCCCTCGACCAGTGTAATGTCTTGTGTACCATAGGTAATACCGGACAAGCCAAGACACTCATGGGCAACATGTGCCAGCAACTCTTCGCAATCCTTCATCAAATCAGTGTAATCACTCTCCGCCCGATACCACTCCAGCATAGTGAATTCCGGGACATGCCGTGAGCCACGCTCTCCACTGCGCCAGCAGTGGCTGATCTGATAGATCCTCCGGTAACCGCGGCATAACAGGCGCTTCATGCACATTTCCGGTGAGGTCTGCAGATAGCTGTCACCACTGCCACAGGGGTCTATATGCTCCTCAGGTGCATTGGCAGGGATACGTAACGGAGTCTCCACTTCGAGAAAATCGCGGGCATCGAAGAACGACCGCAACGAGCGCAGGACACGCGACCGCAGGACAAGCAGATCAGATTGTGCAATTGTCATTAATTTCACCCAAAAAAAGGGGCAAGCCAATGTACGCGGCTCGCCCCTTGATTACCTATGGGAAAGGTTATTACTACCCTTTGACGCGGGTAGAATATTCGCCATTGCGGGTATCTATGGTGATCAGTTCACCTTCCTCAATGAAGGGGGGGACGCGCAGGACATACCCGGTTTCAACGGTGGCCGGCTTGGAGTCGTTACCGCTGGTGTCACCCTTGGCCCATTGCTCGGTCTGGGTAACGCGGAGGTTGACGAAGTTGGGGAGGGTTACGCCAATGGCCTTTTCGCCGTAAATGAGCACATCCGCCTTGGTGTTCTCCAGGAGGAAGTTCGGGGCATCACCCATGGCCTCTTCTTCCATAATGACCTGTTCATAGGTCTGCTGATCCATAAAGGTATAGTGGGTACCTTCTTTATAAAGGTATTCCATCTGCCGCTCCTCAAGACTGGCCGGCTCGAAGGTTTCGCCGGAACGGTAGGTCCGATCGAGAATTGTGCCGTTGATCATGTTGCGCATCTTGGTGCGATAGAGCGCTTGACCCTTACCGGGCTTGACGAAATCAAATGCGATAATCACGTAGGGAGCACCGTCAAGGGTGAGTTTAAGACCTTTCTTCAAATCTGCACAGGTATACATATTGGTCCTCGCTTGTTGGAATTATGAAACAACACAAGCCCATCATTATCGACGGGCCTGTTGTGTATCTTTACCTATAAAAAAAATTACTTGGCGCGATAGGTGATACGCCCTCTGGAGAGATCATAAGGGGAAAGCTCAACCGTGACCTTGTCACCGGGGAGGATCTTGATGAAGTACTTCCGCATCTTGCCGGAAATGTGGGCCAGAACGACGTGATCGTTCTCCAGCCTGACCCGGAACATGGCATTCGGCAACGGCTCTATAACCGTGCCTTCGACTTCTATCGCTTCTTCTTTACTCATGTAGTACGACACTCCTTGAGGTGTGGATGCTTTAAGCTGAATACAATACCGATAGCTGTTGTAAATTGCAAGCTTATTCACCATACGACATCACATATGCATAACCCAGATCTATTACCTGTTCCGATCAATAAAGCTCGCGAATCAAGGCCCGGCATCTACTCAACACTGATTGCACCAGACAGCCTCCAGACTGCTTTACACATGTCGCAACTGTGCAGCGTCGCCCCTATAAGCCGCTATCACCATATCCCCCTTATCTCGGTATACCCCCAAACAATACACCTCTCAGATCTCATCTCACACAACCCTCAACAATAACGCCCATAAGCTATATTATGTAAAGTACGATTCGATATCATGTAGATGTTGTAAATACGGCATCTGTGTGGCATCAAACCGCCCTCGCCTGATACACACAAATCACATAAGCGTTTGAAATAATAAAAAGGCCATGCCCTGAGATTCAGGAGCATGGCCAACATATATCTGAAAATACTTTCTCGGCGTATGATCAATACACCCGCTTATCGATAACCCTCTCGGCCTTTCCTTCATGACGCGGGATACTGTTCGGCTCAACCAGCTTTACCGTAACCCCGACCCCGAGCACAGAATCGATCTTCTTCTCCACCGCCTCCAAAAAGGCCCTCTGTTTCTTCATCTCATCAAAGAAGATATTCTCCGTAACCTCGATACAAACCTCCAGCACATCCAGGGAGCCTTTACGATCAACGACCAACTGGTAATGCGGCTGACACCCCTCAATTGCCATCAGGACTTCTTCAATCTGCGACGGGAAGACATTGACCCCTTTGATAATCAGCATATCGTCACTGCGGCCCATGGTCTTCTTCATCCTGACCGTAGTGCGGCCACACTCGCATTTCGCGTATTCCAGACTGGTAATATCGCGGGTCCGGTAACGGATCATCGGGAATGCCTCTTTGCAGATGGACGTCAGCACCAGTTCGCCAACACTGCCCGGAGGCAGAACCTGACAGGTCTCTGGGTCAATTATTTCAGGAATAAAGGCATCTTCAGAGATGTGCATTCCGCATTTATGCTGGCATTCACCGGCCACACCCGGGCCAATGATCTCTGATAAACCGTAATTATCAGTGGCACTGATAGCCAGCCTGCTTTCAATCTCCTTACGCATTGACTCGGACCAAGGCTCGCCTCCGAACAGACCAACCTTGAGCGAAAGCGATTTCGGATCAATCCCCAGTTTCTCCATCCGGTCGGCTATGGTCACGGCATAACTGGGAGTACAAACCAGCGCCGTCGTCCGGTAATCCTGCATAATCATAATCTGCTTTTCAGTATTTCCGCCGCTCATGGGGATAACGGCAGCACCGATAGTCTCGGAACCGTAATGCAGACCGAATGCGCCGGTAAACATGCCATAACCGAAGGCGATCTGAACCACATCGTCATGGGTAACACCGGCAGCGGTCATGAAGCGTGCCACCAGGTTGGACCACATCTTGAGGTCATTCTTGGTATAACCGACCACGGTAGGCTTACCGGTGGTACCTGACGAGGAATGTATCCTGACAACCTCCCGCAACGGCACCGCAAACATGCCATAGGGGTAATTGAGGCGCAGATCCTCTTTCGTGGTGAACGGCAGCTTGGAAAGATCGGCCAGAGAGTTGACATCTTCGGGCACGATACCAAGGTCGTTAAACTTGGAGCGGTAACAGGTTACGTTCTTGTAGGCACGGTTGAGGGTCGCCTGGAGCCGCTCCAACTGCAACTGCTCCATCTCCTCCCGGGTCATGCATTCATGTTGGGGATCCCAGATCGTATTCTGCATCGTATCCTCTTCAGAGATTAATCACACTTCAGTGCCGTAGACACGGCATCCGCAACCGCGGCTATCGCATCATCGACAGACAAGAGCTGCATTTCTCCGGACCGGCGGGATTTAAACTCTACCTTCCCTTCAGCCAGCCCCTTGCTGCCGACAACGATCCGCAACGGGATGCCGATCAGGTCGATGTCCTTGAATTTGACGCCGGGGCGTTCATCACGGTCATCAAACAACACCTCGACACCCAACTGCTCGAGACGGCGGTAGATTGCCTCAGACTCCGCCAATACGGCGGCATCTTTTCCAGGATTCAGGGCAACAACCGCGCAGTGGAACGGAGCCAGCGGAATCGGGAAGATGATGCCGTTTTCGTCATGATTCTGCTCGATAGATGCGGCAACGGTACGGCCGATGCCGATACCATAGCACCCCATGACGATGGTCTGCTCCTTACCATCAGCATCGAGATAGGTTGCACCAAGTTTTTCGGAATATTTGGTGCCCAGCTTGAAGACATGGCCGACCTCGATGCCGCGCCACATCTCCATCTTGCCGGAATCGCAGCGCGGGCAGCAATCACCGGCCACCACATTGCGCAGGTCGGTGCTGCGCTCGATAATGAAATCGCGGCCAGGGTTGGCCCCAACGTAGTGCATATCTGCCTGGTTCCCGCCGACCACACAATTGGACATGGTGCTCAGCGCCTGATCGGCAATGATCGGCAGACCGGCCTTGACGCCGATCGGCCCGAGGAAGCCGACCGGTGCACCGGTGGCTGCAAGGATTTCATCATCCGTTGCCATGCGAATCTCATCCCAACCCATGGCGTTTTTGAGCTTGATCTCATTCAGTTCATGGTCACCACGCAGCAGCGCCATAACAAATGCACCCTCACCATCGGTGCAGACCAGGGCTTTGACTGTTGCCTCAACCGGCAAACCTAGGAAGGCAGCCACATCCACAATGGCCTTTTTATCCGGGGTCGCCTTCAATTCCAGGGCCTGCAGATCAACGCCTGCTGCCGCAGCCAAAGGACGAACCTCTGCCTTTTCCACATTGGCTGCATAACGACAGGAATCGCAGGAAACAATGGCATCTTCGCCCGAATCGGCCAGGACCATGAATTCATGGGATGATGACCCGCCGATGGTACCGGTATCAGCCTCGACCGCACGGAAGTTAAGGCCGCAGCGTTCGAAAATCCGCATGTAGGCGTTGTACATCTTTTCATAGGATTGATCGGCTGCGGCACTGTCCACATCAAAGGAATAGGCGTCCTTCATAATGAACTCGCGACCGCGCATCAGACCGAATCTGGGCCGGATCTCGTCTCGGAACTTGGTCTGTATTTGGTAGAAATTGACCGGCATCTGACGATAGCTCTTCACTTCGCGCCGGACCATATCGGTAATGACCTCTTCATGGGTCGGCCCCATGCAGAACTCATTATCCTTACGATCCCTGAAACGAAGCAGCTCCTTGCCGTAAAACTGCCACCGCCCTGATTCCTGCCACAACTCGGCAGGTTGAACGCTCGGCATGAGCATCTCGATGGCATCGGCACGGTTCATCTCTTCACGGACGATATTCTCGAATTTACGAATGGAGCGCAGTCCCAGCGGAAGATAGTTGTAGATACCGGCCGCAAGCTTGCGGACCATGCCGGCCCTGAGCATCAGTTGATGGGAGATTACCTCGGCATCGGAAGGGGTTTCTTTTACGGTGGGAACAAAATAACGGGAATAACGCATCATCACCTCGGTATTATTTCATGCACAACTTTAAATCACACCACATATCAACCTACAATTTATCAATTTCTTCCAAAAGAGCATCCGCAAGCTGGTCTTCCGGTACCTTGCGGACAACCTCACCATGGCGGAAGACCAACCCCTCCCCTTTACCACCTGCCACGCCGACATCAGCCTCCCGCGCCTCTCCGGGGCCGTTGACCGCACACCCCATGACCGCCACGGTAATGCGTTTATCAACACCCTGGAGGCGTCTCTCCACATCCTCGGCCACCTTGATCAGATTGATCTGGCAGCGGCCGCAGGTGGGACATGACACAAAATTCACCCCACGCTGGCGCAGGCCGAGGCTTTTGAGGATCTCGTACCCTACCCTCACCTCGTCCAGAGGATCCCCGGTCAAGGAGACCCGCAGGGTATCGCCGATGCCGTCAGCCAGCAGGATGCCGAGGCCGACTGAAGACTTGATCGTGCCAGAAAATACGGTACCGGCTTCGGTGATACCGATGTGCAGCGGATAGTCTACCTTTTCAGACAGGAGCCGGTATGCCGCCACGGTCTTCATGACATCCGACGCCTTGAGTGAGATCTTGATCTCCTGGTAGCCCAGATCTTCCAGGATACGCACATGCCCCAGGGCCGATTCCACCATGGCGTCTGCCGTGGGATGGCCGTATTTCTGGAGCAGCTCCTTCTCTAACGAACCGGCGTTGACGCCGATGCGGATGGGAACCTTGCGCTCGGCGGCGCTCTTGACCACCTCGGCGACCTTCCAGGTCTCCCCGATGTTGCCGGGATTCAGGCGCAGACCGTCTATCCCCTCTTCGAGTACCTTAAGGGCTAGCTTGTAATCGAAGTGGATATCGGCCACAACCGGTATGACGCTTTCCCGTTTGATCTGTGCCAGGGCAACGGCGGAGTCCATATCAAGTACGGCGCAACGGATGATCTCGCAGCCACCATCGGCCAATCCCTGTATCTGCCGAAGCGTTGCAGCCACATCGCGGGTATCGGTGGAACACATGGATTGCACGGCGCAGGGGGCGCCGCCGCCGATGAGGACATCACCTATTTTGATTTGTCGGGTCGTTTTTTTCATAAGCGTGCATAATAGACAAAATCAACCGACAACACAAGTGGACTCTCTTTGTTTTATGCGATTCGTCTAATTACAATTGTGCCCGCAGGACACATAATCCAGCGGGCACAATTGGTTTAACATATGATTTTCAGCTCCTAATGAATCTTCTAATCAGGCCTTTGACAAACCTAGTCACTTTTCAGAATAATTTTTTCTGTCCTGATTATTCCTTTCCAGATGAAAAGCAGTGACCTGATAACAGTACTGCCGTCATTGGAGGCATACGATGAATCATAACCACCTTTTAAAGTTACTGTCTTGTCAATATTGGCTACGAACGAAGGACCTAGCAATTCCCCGTTCAGCAACATGATAACATCACCCGAGACCGCATTCTCGTACGCATCCTGTATTGTCTGATATTCGGTTGACGTCCTTGAATTTTTAATTACACCGCTACCGGGGGGGGTGTCGGGGGCAAAGGTAACCGTCAGGAAACGGTCGGATTTGATATTATTCAAGGTATTGCTATATCCCTTGGAATTAGGCACAGCTGAAGACCCACCGTCAATAACGACCTTCTGAATATGATACCCGGGGTCCGGTGTGACGGTATAGGTAAAGTCAGAGCCATGGGTATAAATTGTCGTACCTGCAGGAGTGATAGTTCCATGAGGTCCTGCTGAAGTCGTTATATTGTACGTTTTAAGTGTAAAGTTGGCGGTCACATATGCCGTCTTATCCATTATGACCTGACAGACTCCGGTGCCGGAACAGTTCCCGGACCAACCGGCAAAGTTTGAAGCCTCTCCGCTTACGGTCGCATACAGGTTCACCACAGTCCCGTAAATATAATTACCTGTGCAGACACCAGCCGAACAGCTTAATCCGGCATCACTGTTGACCGATCCGTTCCCTAATCCGGCAATGGATAACGATAGCCGATATAGCGGCATCCCGGTACCAATCAGGGCAATGTTGTTGATTGGCATGGTGACATCGTTTGTAGAAATGGCAAGATTGGCAAACTTTGTTCCCTCGGATGTCGGGTTGAACATAACCGAGACCGTGCAACTGCTGTCGCGCGCGACAATTGCCGGCAATGTGCCGCAGGTACTGCTTGAAATTGCATACATGCCGGGATCAACTCCATCTAGAACAACTGATGAGACTACCAACTGGCCGGGACCGCCATTTACAATCTCAATATCCTGCGTTAGTGAAGTACTGCCTACCGGCGTGTTGGCAAAGGTAACTGATTGAGGCGAAACTGCAACGGAAGGAAGTTCATATATTTCGAACAGATCAAAATCCACCGGGATTGATGGAGCAGCACTCTGATCTCCGTTCAGAGCATTGAGGCCGGCGTAGGAGATATTCCAGGGGCCGATCATAGCCGTGATAAGAGTGTAATTAACGCCGTCAAGACTGTATTCGGCACGGAACTCGGTTAATTTACGGATTATACGCAACCAGACCGGCGTGGAAGATGTAATGGCACCCTGGATTCCGCCGGTAAATCCGCCCGGGGTACTATTGATATCATAGGAGGTTTCAAAGCGGCGGCCTCCGTCATAGGCGTACTGTGCGCGCATGTAGTTATCGAGATCCGGCGCGCCGTCCTTCTCTGCCATCAGCATCACCCCACCCTGCTGATAGTTCTGGTTGGGTGTCCAGGTCGGAGATCCTACCGGGAACAGCAACTTCGCCGTCGCTGTAAACTGATTGATATTGTCCGGCATTGCAATGGTAAAGAGGTTTTTGGCGTTGTTCGTGGCACCCCAGAAATTCGTCGGAGTCGTGTAGAGTCGCAGATACCCGATGCTCTCTGTCAACGTGTACACCGCCGGGTCCTCATTGATAATGAACCAGCCGGCTGCCCTGGTACCGCTGCTGAAATCGTCGCGGAACGGAAGGACAACGGAACCTGCCCCCGTCAGCGGGACAGACAGCGTCGGGGCGTAGATGTCGTTTGATACTATTGTCAACTGCGCCCGGGACGGGCCGCTGACGGTCGGCTCATAATCGGCGCTTATGGTGCAACTGCCGCCGGTGGCCAGACTCTGTCCTGAGCACAGGTTCTGAGTTATCCGGAACTGGCCGGCATTCGAACCGGTAATGGAGATGGAGGTGAAATCCAGGTTCCGGGTACCGTTGTTGGTGACGGTGAATACCTGGGAAGCAGAGACGGATCCGGTAGTAACATGCCCGAAGGGCATGCTGGCAGGCATCACCTGAGCCATGGCGATCGGTACGGCCGGGTTGGTGAGGAACTGGCCGAAGTCGACATAATCGCTGACCCTGTTGCCGGTTCCCAGGGGGTTGAAGGAGGGATGGTACGGGCCGGTCGACGTCCCCCACCAGTTGTAGGTGGCATTGACCTGAATGGCCGCCGTGGTGTTCTGGACACCGTAGCTCGTGTTGCCGAAGATGCTGTTGCCGTTGTCTGCCGACCCGCCGATCAGCGGGTTAGCGGATGATTCACAGTAGATACCGATAGCATTACCGAAGATCGTGTTCTTGAAAATACTGGAGAGCATTGAGCCGCCATATGCGTAGATGCCGTAGTTGGTATTGTACCGGAAGACGTTACTCTGGATGAGAGGACTGCTGGTGCCGACATAGAGACCGCTGTGACTGTTCTGTTCAAAGGTGTTGCCAATAACAGTTAATCCGGATCCCGCATTTTCAATGACTGCACCGTAGGCACCATTATTGACAAACAGAGAATTGCTGATGGTATGGGTGCCACTGGTGCTGCGAAACCATACGCCGTAGCCGCTGTTCTTCTCGAAGGTTGAGTTGCTCAGGACCACGTTGCCGGTGCCGGTCTTGTAGACGCTGGAAAAGACATTACCCCACCCCTGGTCACCGCTGACGGCGTAGCGGATGGTGGCGTAGTCAATGGTGCCCGAACCGCCGTCGTTGAAACGGATACCATACCACCAGCCCGGGGACGGTGCCGATGCGGAAGCGTCGGCGTTCGTGTCGCCGCCGACCGTGTCGTCACGATAGTCGGTAAAGGAGATCCGGCTGGCACCGCTGCCGATGGCATTGAGGATGCCGCTCACGAAGATGCCGGAATTCTGCGCAAACTTGACGATGCGGCCGGCGGGGATCGTCAGGGTCTGACCGCCGTTAACGGTGATGTTGCCCCAGACGTAATAGACCCTGGGATCGTTGACCCAGTTGGTGTTGCGGGTAATTGTGCCCGGCTCCACGTGTATCGGGCCGGTGAACACGTTATTGGCATTGATCACGGCTCCTGAACTGTCGGCGGACATCCCCACGGGACCAACGCTGTTGCCGTTGAGGGTGTTCAGGGTGACCGAAGCGGGAAGCAGGCTGCCGGTGATGAAGAGACCGTAACCGTAACCGCTGCTGCCGCTGACCGTGTTGTTGTTGATGGCGGCTTCCGTGTTCTCGATGTACAGGCCGGAGTTCCCGTTATTGGAAACGGTATTGCCGTCAATGGTCACCGCGTTGCCGGCACTCTGGATCAGGATGCCGTATGAGCCGTTGTCCCTGACGATGTTGCCGCTGATGGTATGGGTGCCGCTGGTGCTGCGGAACCATACGCCGTAGCCGCTGTTCTTCTCGAAGGTCGAGTTGCTCAGGACCACGTTGCCGGTGCCGGTCTTGTAGACGCTGGAAAAGACATTACCCCACCCCTGGTCACCGCTGACGGCGTAGCGGATGGTGGCGTAGTCAATGGTGCCCGAACCGCCGTCGTTGAAACGGATACCATACCACCAGCCCGGGGACGGTGCCGATGCGGAAGCGTCGGCGTTCGTGTCGCCGCCGACCGTGTCGTCACGATAGTCGGTAAAGGAGATCCGGCTGGCACCGCTGCCGATGGCATTGAGGATGCCGCTCACGAAGATGCCGGAATTCTGCGCAAACTTGACGATGCGGCCGGCGCTTATGCCGAGGGTTGTGCCGGTGGGAGCGGTGATGTTGCCGACAATGTAGTAGATCCGGTTATTTCCCCAGGTAAGGCTGCTGCCGATGGTCCCCCCCTCCACGACGAGCGGGCCGGTGAACATGCAGTCGTCCGAGACGACCGCTCCGGAACCGACGGCTGTCATCTGTATCGGTGTGGAGACATTCGCCGTGAAGGTGCAACCGGTGATGCTGACGGCTGAAGTGGAGGCGGCATCGCTGTAGATCCCGTAGCGGGAATTGCCGATGAATGAACTGCCGGTTTCGGTGAAGGGTGAACTGCCGGTGGCGTAGATGCCGTCGTAACCGTTGTTGCGGTAGGTGTTGGCGGACAGGCTGCTCCCGGATGAAGCGCCGTTCAACTGGAGGCCGTAATAGTAACTGTCGGAGATGATTGAATTGGAGAGGGAGAAACTGCCGCTCCCGGTTTTGTAGACGTTCGATGAATTGGGTCCGCTTGAGCCGCCGTAACGAATCACGCTGTACGCTATGGTGGCGTTGCCGCCGCCGTTGACCAGGATGCCGCGCCACCAGCCGGGCGACGGAAACGTACCAACGCCGTCTGCGTTGTTATCGCCGCCGGACGCATCGTCACGGATATCGGAAAAGTAGATCATGCTGAGGGCGGTGCCGGTCGCCGCGAGCGAGCCGTTGATGTGCAGACCGACATTCTGGGCGAACTTGACCACGGTGCCGGGGGTGATAGTGAGGCTGAGGCCCGCCGGAACCGTCACGTTGCCGGCCAGATAGTAGCTGGCGCTGGCGCCGGCGCCGTTACCCCAGGTGGGATTGCCGGCAATGGTGCCGTCCTCGACATAGATGTAGTTGCGGCCGGTAAAGACGTTGTCCGCCGCGACCGCGATGCCGGAACCGGCGGCCGATACGCCAATCGGTGCAAGCGCGTTGTACGAGAAGGAATTGCCGCTCAGCACGAACCCGGCAGGATTCGACACGGCGGCGTAGACGCCCCACCGGCTGTTGCCGGTGAAGGAATTGCCGCTGATGGTTGCCGTGGTGGCGCGGTCTGCATAGATGCCGTCGTACCCGCTCGTGGAAAACGAGCTGTCGGTGATGCTGACCGTGCCGGTGGCATTTCCGAGGTAAATTCCATGGTAGCCGCTGTACGCGAATTGGGAATGATTGACCGTCAGCGAACCGGAACCGTTCTTGTAGAGGTTTCCGTAACCGGGGTCATTTCTTCCACCGTAGCGGATAACGCAGTAATCGAAAGTTGCCGATCCCCCGTTCTGGACATTGACGCCCCGCCACCAACCGGTTGCGGGCACCGTTGCAGCGCCGTCGCCGTTATTGTCGCCACCGGCGGCGTCATCGCGGACATCGGTGAAATGGATTTTATTGACACTTGTTCCCTGCGCATCGAGGGTACCCTCGATCCATAGACCGATATTGAGAGGGAACTTGAGGACCGAGCCCGGCTTGACCGTCAGGGTCAGCCCCGCCGGAACGGTGACGCTGCCGACAAGGTAATAGGGATGGCCGTTGCCCCAGGCCTGGTTGCCGGAGATGGAGCCGTCTTCGATCCGGATATAGTTGGTCCCGGTGAAGCTGTTGCCGGCGGCCACGACGATCCCGGCACTGGCGGCCGTCACGCCGATAGGAGCCGTTGCATTGTAGGTGAAGCTGTTGCCGGTGTTGACCATGAAAGCGGCAGGATTCGAAACGCTGGCATAGATGCCGTACCGGCCGTTGCCGGTGAAGGAGCAGCCGGTGATGGAGGCGGGCGAGTTCGACCCGGCCAGGATGCCGTCGGCATTGTTGTAACTGAAAGTGCTACCGGTGATGGTTGTCGCGTCGCCACTGGCATTGTTCAGATAAAGACCATAATTTGAACTGTAGCTGATGAAGGAGTCGGATATTGCCAGGGTGCCGTTCGCCCCTGTCTTGTAGAGGTTCGACGAATTGGGGCCGCTGGAACCTCCGTAGCGGATGTCGCTGTTGGCGATGGTGGCATAGGCGCCGTCATTGACCAGGATGCCGCGCCACCAGCCGGGGGCCGGCACAGTTGCCGAAGCATCGCAGTTGCTGTCGCCGCCGACCGTGTCATCGCGGAAATCGGTGAAGGTGATCCTGCTCCCTGACGTGCCTTCGGCCTTGAGGGTGCCGTTGATATGCAGGCCTACATACTGGGTGAACTTGATTACGGTTCCCGGCTGGATGGTCAGGGTCGGTCCGGCGTTTACGGTGACATTGCCGGCCAGGTAGTAATAGGGGTGACCGGCGCCCCAGGTCTGGCTGACGGAGATAGCGCCGTCCTCGACCAGGATATAGTTCTTGCCGGTGAAACTGTTGCCGGCGGCCACGACGATCCCGGCGCTGGCGGCCGTCGCGCCGATGGGGGCTGAACCGTTGTAGATGAAGCTGTTGCCGCTGTTGACCAGGAATGTGGCGGGGTTGGACACACTGGCGTATATGCCGTAGCGCCCGTTGCCGGTGAAGGTGCTGTTGGTGATCGAGGCGGGCGAATCAGTCCCGGCCAGGATGCCGTCCAGCGTGTTGTAACTGAAGGTGCTGCCGGTGATGGCAGTGGTGGCGGCGCTGGCATTGTTCAGATAAAGGCCATAGCCGGAACTGTAGGTGGCAACGGTATCGGTGACGGTCAGGGTGCCGCTGACGCCGGCCTTGTAGAGGTTCGACGAGTTGGGGCCGCTGGAGCCGCCGTAACGGACAACACTGTTGGCGATGGTTGCTACGCCCCCGTCAAAGACCATGATGCCGCGCCACCAGCCGGGGGCGGGGTCAGTTGCCGAGCCGTCGCCGTTCGTATCGCCGCTGATCGTGTCATCCCGGTAATCGGTGAAGTAGATCCTGCCGCTGCCGGCGGTGCCGTTGGCAGTGAGGGTGCCGTAGATGTGCAGACCGATGGACTGGGCGAACTTGATAACCACGCCCGGCTCGATTGAGAGCGTTGAGCCGGGATTCACCGTAACGTCGCCGGTGATATAATAGGGGCTGTTTGCAAGGGTCCAGTTCGTGGTGCCACTGCCGTAAGTCGTTGTACCGATGATCGTTTTGGGCGGCGCGGGGGTGAACAGCGTGTTCGAGAAGACCGAAGCGGTCAGGTAGCTACCGATGTCGACATAGCTGCTGACCTTGTTGATGCCGGTCGTCTTGGCGCCGTCGCTGGCGCCCCACCAGTTGAAGGTGGCAATAATGGTGGGTGAAGTCGAGGCGTTCTGCACGCTGTAGGTGACATTGTCGAAGATGTCGTTGCCGTTTTCGGTCGAGCCGCCGACCAACGGGTTGGCTGACGATGCGGCATAGATGCCGATGTTGCTGCCGCTGATCTGGCTCCTGGTGATGGAAGGTGTCGTTCCTGATCCCGAAAGGTAGAAGTTGTAGGCCGCATTGTCCCTGATGATCGAGGAGGTTACCGAGATGGCGCTGGTGGTACCGATCAGGGAGATCCCGCGGTAGGCAGCGTCGCTGACGGTGGAATTGCTGATGCTGACGTTTCCCTCGCCGGTCTTGTACAGGATGGCCTGCTGACCGCTGGCCGAACCGCCGTAGCGAAGGACGCAGTAATTAAGGGTCGCGGCGGCGTAGTTGTTGAGTTCTATGCCCCGCCAGCCGCCGGGCGCCGGGTTGGTCGCGGACCCGTCCATGTTCGTGTCGCCGCCGGCATCATCGCGATAGTCGGTGAAATAGATGTTGTTGCCGTCCGAACCGACCGCATTCAGGCTGCCGTTAAAGAACAGTGCCCGGTCGCTGAAGAACTTGATGACGGTGTTCGGCTGGACCGTCAGGATCTGGTTGGCGTTGACGGTGACATTGTCGGCTATGTAGTACACGATCGTACTGCCGTTGCCCCAGGTCTGGCTGCCGGCAATGGTTCCCCCCTCCACATGTACATGTTTTCTGCCGGTAAACGAGTTGCTGGCGGCGATGGCGATGCCCGAACTGGCGGCCGCCACGCCGATCGGCGCATTCTTGTCGCTGACGAAGGAATTGCCGGAAAGGGAAAAGGTCCCGGCGGTCGCCACGTTTGCATACACGCCATACAGGGTGTTCATGGAGATGGTGGAACCGGTGACAGTCGCCGGAGAGTTACCGATGGCATAGATGCCGTTCTGCAGATTGCCGCTGATGGTGCTGGCGGTGATCGTCGTGGCGGTGGCCGCGCCGTTCAGGTATACGCCGTGGTTTATGCTGGCGGAAATCTGGGTATTGGTGATGGTCAACGCACCGTTGGCGCCGGTCTTGTACACGTTGGCATAGCTCGATCCGGCATACCGGATGCGGCAGTAATCGAAAGTCGCGGAGCCGTTGTCGTAGACCTCGATGCCGCGCCACCCGCCGGGTGCCGGGTTTGATGCCGTACCGTCAAGATTGCTGTCTCCGCCGCTCGAGTCGTCACGGAGATCCGTGAAAACGATCTCGTCCCCGGACGTTGCCACGGAGTTGAGTGTGCCGTAGACGAATATCCCGGTGCCCGAGGCTGACTTGATGACCGTCCTTGGCAGAACGGTCAGGGTCTTGCCGGCATCGACGCTTACCGAACCTGCCAGGTAGTACACCAGACCGGCACCGGCCGCCCCCCACATCTGACTGGTGGAGACCGATCCGCTTTCCACCAAGGTGTAGGCCAATCCCGTGAAACTGTTGCCGGAGCCGATGGCGATCCCGGAACTGGCGGCGGTTACACCGATCGGTGCGGTAAGATTGGCACTAAAGATGTTGCCGTTTACCGTGAAGGTTGCCGGCGCGGATACTGATGCGTAAATCCCGTACTTGCCGTTACTGCTGACCGTGTTGCCGCTGACGGATGCCGGCGAGGCGCCGGCGGCATATATGCCGTATTGCAGGTTGCCGCTTATGACGCTGTTGCTGATTGTTGAGGCGGTGCCCGCACCGTTCAGATAGATGCCGTAGTTGACACTGCTGACAACCTGGGAGTTGGTGATACTCAGGGTACCGTTGGCACCGGTCTTGTACACGTTGGCGACATTCGATCCGGCATACCGGATGCGACAGTAATCGAACATCGCGGAGCCGTTGTCGTATACCTCGATGCCGCGCCAGCCGCCGGGCGTTGGGGGGGTCGCCGGACCGTCGCCGTTGCTGTCACCCCCGGCTGTATCATCCCGGAGTTCAGTAAAGACAATCTCGTTCCCGGAGGTTGACCGGGCATCGAGGGTGCCGTTGACATGGATGTACACCCCCGGGGCGCTCTTGATCACCGTGTTCGGCTGCACGGTCAGCGTCCTCCCCATGTCGATGGTCATGCTGCCGGAAATATGGTACACGAGCGCCGCCCCGCTCGTGCCCCAGGCCTGATTGCTTGAGATGCTGCTGCCACCCTCGATCAGGATATAGATGAGGCCGATGTTGGCCGAACCGACAGCAATGCCGGAACTTGCCGCCGTGACGCCGACCGGGGCGGAGAGGTTGCCGGAGAAGATGTTGGAATTGACGGAGAATGTGGCAGGGGCGGCAACTGGTGCGTAGATGCCGTATTTGCCGTTGTTGCTGATCGTGCTGGTGCTGACGGTGGCGGGAGAGTCGCCGCTGGCGTACACTCCGTGCTGCACGTTGCCGCTAATGGTGCTGCCGCTGATGGTTGTGACGGCGGTCGCCCCGTTCAGATAGATGCCATGGCTGCTGCTTTTCGACACCAGGGAGTTCGTCACTGTCAGTGCGCCGCTGCCGTTTTTGTAGATATTGGCATAGGATGATCCGGCATAGCTAACGATGCAATGATCGAACGTGGCATAACCGCCGTTACTTATCTCGATCCCGCGCCACCACCCAGGATAAGGGCCGGTTGCGCTACCGTCACCGTTCGTATCTCCACCAGCACTATCATCCCGATAATCGGTGAAGACAATCGGCAAACCCGACGTTCCAGCGGCATTCAGTGTGCCATTAATGAACATCGCCTGCCCCTGGGCAAATTTCACCGCCACCCCAGGCTCAACTGTAAGTGTTACGCCGGATGCAACGGTTATGGTGCCGGTGACATAATAAGGGCTTGCAGCGACATTCCAGGTGGTATCGCTGCTGATGGTCCCATTAACGGATGTGGCCCCATGGGAATACGGGGCGTGCAAGAGCAAACTACAAAGAAATACAATAATACCGAAGTGATATCTGCGCAGCATGAGAGAGCCCCCCTAATAAAACCATAAGGATTTCCCTACATATATAGCATTAAATTTGAATTTATAAAGGTATGACACGGCAGAATGTACGGTGAATTAGAAAAAAAAGAGCGGGAGAAACTCTCCCGCTCTTTTCAAAATCAACCTATTATCGAATGGATTAGATGTCGTAGTACAGGGCAAATTCGAGGGGAACCGGACGCATGCGAACCGGATTAACTTCTGCCTCGGTCTTGTACTCGATCCATTTCTCGATGACGTCGGGGGTAAAGACATCACCTTTGAGCAGGAAGTCGTGGTCATCCTTAAGGCACTGCAGCGCCTCTTCCAGGCTGCCCGGTGCAGAAGGAATATCTTTGAGTTCTTCCGGAGAGAGTCCGTAGATATCCTTGTCCAGCGGCTGCCCCGGATCGATCTTGTTCTCGATGCCGTCCAGGCCGGCCATCAGCATGGCGGCGAACGCCAGGTAGCCGTTGCAGGACGGATCCGGCGTACGGTACTCAATACGCTTGGCCTTGGGATTGGTGGACATCATGGGGATACGCAGGGATGCCGAACGGTTACGGCTGGAGTAAGCCATATTGACCGGAGCCTCGAAACCGGGGACCAGACGCTTGTAGCTGTTGGTCGTCGGGTTGGTGATGGCACAGAGAGCCTTGGCATGCTTGATGATGCCGCCGATGTACCAGAGGGCCATCTGGGAGAGTCCGCCGTATTTGTCACCAGCAAAGAGGTTCTGGCCGTCTTTCCAGATCGACTGGTGGCAGTGCATACCGGAACCGTTGT